>NZ_JACADQ010000006.1 GCF_016106015.1 Neoroseomonas rubea | reverse complement strand
CGCCGCCGCATCCCGGGCTGGCGGGGCCGGAGGAAGCGCCTGCGCCCAGGGCGCCGCGCGCGCTGGTGCGGCTCGGCACGCTCGGATGGGCCGAGACGCCCGAGGGGTCGCGTGCCGCCTTCGAGGCCGCGGTCGCGCGCCTGGACCGCGCCGGCGTGCGCATCCTGGACGCGGCGACCGATCCGGAGGTCGCTGCCTTGGAGGCGCTGCTGGCCGGCATCGCCGATTGGGCGACCGACCTGCTCGCCTGGGAGGCACGCTGGCCGCTCGCCACCTATCGCGCGCATGGCGCGGAGATGGTCGGGGAGCGGATCCAGGACCTGTTGGCACGCGCGGCGACGATGGATGCCGCGCGCTACCGAGCGGCGCTTGCGGCGCGGGAGAGGCTGCGCGCGGCGGTCGCCGCACTCGCGCCGCGCGCGGATGGGTTCATCCTGCTCTGCTCGAGCGGACCGGCGATCGCCGACCATGCCTTCACCGGGTCGCGCAACTTCGCGATGCCCTGGACGCTGGTGGGCGGCCCGGCCTTCGCACTGCCCCTGCTGGCGGTCGACGAACTGCCGCTTGGCCTGCAACTTGCTGGCTTCATGGACCAGGACGCGGATGCCTGCGCCGTCGCGGGCTGGCTGCGCGACACGCTGCTGCCGGAGAAAGAAGAGAGATGACGAACCGCCGCCATATCATCGCAGCCCTTCCCGCCTTGCTGGCCGCGCCTGCGCTGCGTGCGCAGCCCGCCTTTCCGACGCGCACCATCCGCCTGCTGGTCGGCTTCGCGCCGGGCGGGACGACGGATGTGGCGGCACGACTGCTCGCGCCGCGTCTGCAGGCCGCGCTCGGCCAGTCGGTCGTGGTCGAGAACCGGCCGGGCGCGGGCGGCAACATCGCGACCGAGGCGGCCGTGCGTTCGCCGGCGGACGGGCACACGCTGCTGCTCGGCACGATCGGCGGCCTCGCCGTGAACCCGACGCTGTATGGCAACCTGCCCTTCGATCCGCAGAACGACCTGACCGCCATCACGCGCGTCGCGATGATCGTCAACGTGCTCGCCGTCCCGTCGGATCGGCCGTGGCGCAGCGTGGCGGAGGTGGTCACGGCATCGCGCGCCAATTCGCTGACCTTCGGCACCTCGGGCGTCGGCGGCGCGGGGCATCTGGCCGGAGAACAGTTCAACGCCATCGCTGGCGTGCGCAATACGCATGTGCCCTATCGGGGCGGCGGGCCGCTGATCGCGGACCTGATCACCGGCAAGATGGACATCGCCTTCACGCCCTTTTCCGGCGCGCGGCCGCATGCCGAATCCGGGCGCGTGCGCCTGCTGGCGGTGACGACGGCGGCGCGCAGCCCGCTCGCGCCCGAGCTGCCGCCCATGGCCGAGACGCCGGGCCTCACGGGCTTCGACATGGCGGACTGGTCGACGCTGATGGCACCGCGCGGACTGCCTGCGCCGATCGTCGCGACGCTGAACCGGGCGGCGACGGCCGCGCTGGCCGAGCCGGAGGTGGTCCAGGCGCTCGCCCAGCGCGGCATCCAGGCGACGCCGTCCTCGCCCGAGGACTGCGCCGCCTTCATCCGGAGCGAGGCGGCGAAGTGGGCGCCGGTGGTGCGCGCTTCCGGCGCGACACCGGATTGAGAGGGCCTATTCCTCGAAGATCGCGACCGCCCGCGTCCAGCCTGCCGAGCCCCGGTGCACCTTCACCGGGAAGCAGGAGATCATGAATCCGTCGGGCGGCAGGGCCTCGAGGTTGTTCAGCTTCTCCATGTGGCAATAGGCGGTTTCGCGCCCGGCGCGATGGCCTTCCCAGATCAGGCCGACATCGCCGGTCTCGGCGACCTTCTTCTTCGTCAGGGAGAAGGGCGCGTCCCATGACCAGCCATCGGTGCCGGTGACGCGCACGCCCTGGTCGATCAGCCAGAGCGTCGCCGCCTTTCCCATGCCGCAGCCGGTGTGGATGTAGTCATCCTGCCCGTAGCGGCTGCCCGCGCGCGTGTTCACCACCACGATCTCGAGCGGCTTCAGAACATGGCCGATGCGCTCGAGTTCCTTCTGCACGTCCTCGGGCGTCGCGACGTATCCATCGGGGAGGTGGCGGAAGTCGAGCTTCACGCCTGGCTGGAAGCACCAGTCGAGCGGCACCTCGTCGATCCGCCACGATGGTTCCCCGCCCGGCACGCTGCGCTCATTCATGCGGGAGAAGAAGTGGTAGGGCGCATCGAGATGCGTGCCGTTGTGGGTGCTGATCGTCACGCGCTCCACCGCGGCGTATTCGCCTTCCGGAAGCTGCGAGACGTCGATGCCGAACTCCTTGGCCATGCCCGGCGCGGTCATGTGGTGATCGAGATACTCGATCTGCGGCAGCATGTGCGGCGGGTCGCTCGCGATGCCTGCCATGAGGGGGGAGGAGATGTCGACGATGCGGCGCGGCATGGGGTTCACTCCGTGGGCCAGGCTGGTGCGGGGGCGATTACGGCGCGGCATTCGCCGAAGCCGATCGGGACGGCGCCCGGCGCTTCGGCGCGGGCGGTGAAGATGATCTCGTCGCCATCCTGGATCCAACGGCGCGTCTCGCCGTTGTGCAGGGCGACCGGGCCGGTCAGGCCGATCTCGGCGAGGCAGGCGCGCGCCGTGTCCTCGGGGCCGGAGACGGTGCCGCTGCCGAGCAGATCACCCGGCAGCAGGTTGCAGCCGTTGGAGGCGTGATGCGCGACCATCTGCGCCGCGGTCCAGTACATGCCCGCGAATTGCGCGTCGGTCAGGGTGACGGGGGCCGCACCCTCGGCGCGCATGCGCGGCGTGAGGATCGCGGCCTTCATGCGGACGGCGAGCGCGCCGCTGCTGCGGTTCCAGGCATTGTCGAGATAGGGCAGCGCCGGCGGCTCCTGCACCGGCGGCGGCACCTCGAAGGGTGCCAGCGCCTCGGCCGTCACGATCCAGGGGGAGACGGAGGTGGAGAGACTCTTCGCCAGGAAGGGGCCGAGCGGCGGCATCTCCCAGCGCTGGATGTCGCGCGCCGACCAGTCGTTGAGCAGCCCATAGCCGAAGATGCGGTCGGGGGCGCGCGCCATCGGCACCGGCGTGCCGAGCGCATTCTCGCCCGCGATCCAGATGGCGAGCTCGAGCTCGTAGTCGAGCGCCTCGGTCGGGCCGAAATGCATCGTGCCGTCCTGGCGCGGCCACTGTCCGTTCGGGCGCGCGACCGCCTCGCCCGAGACCCGGACCGAGGAGGCGCGCGAATGGTAGGCGACCGGCAGGTGCCGGAAGGCCTGCGGCAGGGGGTTCTTCGGGTCCCGCCGCACGCCGAGCCGTGCGCAATGGTCGTAGGAGGCCATGAAGTCGGAGAAATTCGCGACCGCGGCGGGCAGGCGCATGCGCGCCTGGTCCATCGGCACCAGGATGCGCTCGGCGACCGACTGCGCCGAGGCGCCGGCGGCGAGCAGCGCGGAGACCTGCCGCCGCAGCGCCGCGGATGCCGGCCGCCCGATCGCCATCAGCCGGTTCAGCGTCGGGGCACAGGCCGCCTCTGCGGCTTCCCCGGCGATAAGCCCGGCCTCGCGCGCCGCGCGCAGGTCCAGCACGGTATCGCCGATGGCGATGCCGCCCCGCGGCGTCTCCCCCGGGCGGTCGAAGATGCCGAAGGGCAGGTTCTGTATGGGAAAGTTGGTCCCTGGAGCATTGGCCGAGGCCACCCAACTGCGCAGCGCGGGATCATGTGTCGCGTCGCGACCGGCCATCGGCACTTCCTCCTGACATTGCGGCGATCATGCCCGCGCATCTGCCCGGCGCAAGGCCATGAGGCTGACACGCGCCCCCGCCGCGCCTATCTTCCGGCGAATCAAGAGGAGGGACCGCCATGCTCGACGCCGTCGCGAAAATGCCGCTGAAGGACCCCGACCTGTTCCGCCAGGCCAATTGCATCGGCGGCGCCTGGGTGCAGGCCGACAGCGGCAAGATCATCGCCGTGCGCAATCCCGCGACCGGCGAGGTGATTGGCAATGTCCCCGCCATGGGCCAGGCCGAGACGCGCCGCGCCATCGAGGCTGCGAACGCCGCATACCCCGCCTGGCGCGCGATGCTGGCGAAGGACCGTGCCGCGATCCTGCATCGCCTGGCGCGACTGATGCATGAGAATGCCGACGACCTCGCCGCCATCATGACGGCCGAGCAGGGCAAGCCGCTTGCGGAAGCGAAGGGGGAGGTCGTCTATTCGGCGAGCTTCATCGAATGGTTCGCCGATGAAGGCCGCCGCGTCTATGGCGAGACCATCCCGCAGAACGCAAAGGGACGGCGCATTCTGGTGACGAAGGAGCCGATTGGCGTCTTCGCCGCCATCACGCCCTGGAATTTTCCAAGTGCGATGATCACCCGCAAGGCGGGCCCCGGTTGGGCCGCGGGCTGCACGGGCGTGATTCGCCCCGCGTCGCAGACGCCCTTCAGCGCGATCGCCATCGCCGTTCTTGCCGAGCGTGCCGGCATGCCGGCCGGCGTCTGCAACGTCATCACCGGGCCGAGCGGGGAGACGGGCAAGGAACTGACGGCCAATCCGATCATCCGCAAGCTGTCCTTCACCGGTTCGACAGAGGTCGGGCGCGTGCTGCTCGCGCAATGCGCGGCGACCATCAAGAAAACCTCGATGGAACTGGGCGGCAACGCGCCCTTCATCGTCTTCGACGATGCCGATCTCGACGCCGCGGTGCAGGGCGCGATGGCGTCGAAGTACCGCAACACCGGCCAGACCTGCGTCTGCGCCAACCGCATCCTGGTGCAGGAGGGCGTCTACGACGCCTTCGCGCAGAAGCTGAAGGCGGCGGTCGAGGAACTGAAGGTCGGCCCGGGCATGGAGCCCGGCATGACACAGGGGCCGCTCATCAACGCCGATGCGGTGGCGAAGGTGGAGGAACACATCGCCGACGCGCTGGCGCATGGGGCGAGCATCGTCACCGGCGGCAAGCGCCACGCCCGCGGCGGCAATTTCTTCGAGCCGACGATCCTCGCCAACGTGCCGCGCGCCGCGAAGATCTTCGGGGAGGAGACCTTCGGGCCGGTCGCGCCGCTGTTCCGCTTCAAGACCGAGGAGGAGGCCATCCGCCTCGCGAACGATACGGAATTCGGCCTCGCCGCATACTTCTACGCGCGCGATGTCGGCCGCATCTTCCGCGTCGCGGAGGCGCTGGAATACGGCATCATCGGCATCAACGAGGGCATCATCTCGACCGCGGAGGCGCCGTTTGGCGGCTTCAAGCAGTCCGGCCTCGGCCGCGAAGGGTCGAGCCACGGCATCGAGGAATATCTCGAGATGAAGTATCTCGCCCTTGGTGGCATCGGTACCTGAGTCGAACCCGGGGGGCCGCGAGGCCCCCCGAAGCTTTGCGGAGCGTTCCATGGCCTACGACTTCGATCTTTTCGTCATTGGCGGCGGCTCGGGCGGCGTTCGCTGCGGGCGGATCGCCGCGGGGCATGGCGCGCGCGTGGCCGTCGCCGAGGAACGCTTCTGGGGCGGCACCTGCGTCAATGTCGGCTGCGTGCCGAAGAAGATCATGGTGAACGCCGCCGAATACGGCGCTTGGGCTTCGGAGGCCGCCGCCTTCGGCTGGGATATCGCGGCGCATGGCCATGACTGGGCGAAGCTGGCCGCGGCGCGGGATGCAGAGGTCGCGCGGCTGTCAGGCATCTATGGAAGGCTGCTCGCCGGCGCGGGCGTCACCTCCTTCGACGCGCGCGCGATCTTCGTGGATGCGCACACGCTCGATGTCGGCGGGAAGCGCGTCACGGCCGATCGGATCGTCATCGCGACGGGCGGCACGGCGATGCGCCTGCCGATCCCCGGGGCGGAACTCGGCCTCGTCTCCGACGATTTATTCACGCTGAAGGCGCTGCCGAAGCGCGCCATCGTCATTGGCGCAGGCTACATCGCCGTCGAATTCGCGACGATCCTGAATGGCCTCGGCGCGGAGGTGGACCTGCTCTACCGCGCCGCCCTGCCGCTGCGCGGCTTCGACGAGGATGTGCGCGCCGCGGCGGCGGAAGCGCTGGCGGCGAACGGCATCCGCCTCAACCCGGATGTGACGCCGACGCGTATCGCCAAGGTGGGTGAGGGGCTGATGGTCTCCCTCTCCAACGGCTTCATGAAGGAGGCGGACGCGGTCTTCTTCTGCACCGGGCGCGCGCCGAAAACCGCCGGCCTCGGGCTGGAGAAGGCCGGCGTCGCCATCACCGCCACGGGCGCGATCCCGGTGGACGAGGAACACCGCACCAGCCAGCCCCACATCCACGCCATCGGTGACGTGATCGACCAGGTGAATCTGACGCCGATGGCGACCGCGGTCGGGCATGCGCTGGCGGACACGCTGTACGGCAACAATCCCCGCCGCGCGTCGTATGAGAACGTGCCCACCGCAGTCTTCATGTCGCCGCCGATCGGCACGGTCGGGCTGACAGAGGCCGAGGCCGCGGCGCGCGGCCCGGTGGACATCTACGTCACGCGCTTCACGCCGATGCGCCACACGATCAGCCGTCGCGATGGCCGCAAGACGCTGATGAAGCTGGTGGTCTGCCAGCGCACGCAGAAGGTCCTCGGCGCGCATATGCTGGGCGAGGATGCGGCGGAGATCATGCAGGGCATCGGCATCGCCGTGGTGATGGGCGCGACCAAGCAGGATTTCGACCGCACCATCGGCATCCATCCGACGGCGGCGGAGGAGTTCGTGACGCTGCGCACGCGCACGCGCGTCGCCGGCGTCCAGGCCGCGGCGCAGTAGATGGCCCCGGCCGCGCGGCTGATCGTCCTGTTCGCCGCGGCGGGCCACTTCGCGCACCACGTGCTCACCGGGATTTTTCTCACGCTCGCCATCGTGCTCGAGCGGGTGTGGGAGAAGCCCTATGCCGAGATCATCACGCTCTGGACCCTGGGTGCGATGCTGATAGGCCTCGGCGCGCCGGCGGCGGGTTGGCTGGCGGACCGGTTCGGCCATGCGCGCATGATGGCGGTCTTCTACGTCGGCATCGGCGCGTCCTCGGTCGTGGCGGGGCTGGTCGCCGGCCCGTCCGGCATGGCTGCGGCACTGGCCGCCATCGGCCTGTTCGGCGCGCTCTATCATCCGGTCGGCATGGCCTGGGTCTCGATGGCCGCGCCGGTGGAGATCCGCGGGCGGGTGATGGGCTGGCTCGGCATCGCTGGATCCTTCGGCGTCGCCCTGGCGGCTGCGATTGCGGGCGGCCTCGTCTCCCTCGCCGGCTGGCGCGCAGCGCTGATCGTGCCCGGCGTGCTCACCGTCGCGGGCGGTGTGATGCTGGTCATGGCGATCCTGACCGGCCGCGTCGCGAGCGCCGCCCCCGCGCGCGCCGCCCAAGCGATGGGCGCGGAGCCCGACCGTCGCGCGCCACTCGGCGTGCTGGTCGTGCTCGCCGTGACCTTCACCCTGGGCTCCATCGTCTACCAGGCCTTCCAGACAGCATTGCCGAAATGGCTGAGCGACACGCTGGCGCTCGACGCGGGGGAGGCAGCGCAACTCGGCCTGGTTGTCGGCGCGACGCTGCTGCTCGGCAGTGTCGGGCAACTGGTCGGTGGCAGGCTGGCGGACCGGCTGCCGTTCAAGTGGCTCTATGTCGCGACCTTCGTGCTGAAGCTGGTGCCGCTCGCGCTCGCCGGGATGATCGGTGGGCCGGGCGCGGTGCTGGCCGCCGCGCTCATCGGCTTCACCTTCGACATGTCGGCGCCGGTCGAGAACCTGCTTCTTGCGCGCTATTCCTCAGGACGGCGGCGGGGCCTGGCCTTCGGGATGAAGTTCGCCATGGGCTTCGCTGCGGCGCCGATCGGGGTGAACCTGGTCGCCTGGACCTACGCGGAAGGGGCTTCGGGCGCGCCGACGCTGTTCGCGATCCTCGCCGCCCTGACGGCGGCGATGCTCGCCGCGGCGCTGCTGTTGCCGCGGGAGGAGGCGGCGCGGCCACGGGCATTCGCGCCGGCGGAGTGAGACCTAGGCCAGCCCGTTTGCCCGCGCCTCGAAGCCGCGGAACAGCGCGACCGCCTCGGCGTCGAAAAAGGGCATGATCTGACTGACGAAGACGCCCGCCGTGCCGCGCCCGAAATCGATCCAGCAATAGGTATTCGCGAGCCCCGCCCAGGCGAGCGAGCCCTTCGACCGCCCCTGCGGCGTCGTCGCGCGGTTGACGAGATGCGTCAGGCTCCAGCCGCAGGGCAGGCCGGGGAAGAAATCCACATCGTTCGTCGCCGCCGGAGCCGCCGAGACCATGGGCGTGACGGACAGCGGCGCGATCTGGTCCCGCGCCATCTCGGCGAGCGTCTCCGCCTTCAGGAAGCGGTCGCGGCCAAACCGCCCCCCGTTCAGCAGCATGCGCGCGAAGCGCAGATAGTCGCGCACCGTCGAATAGAGCCCGCCGCCACCCATCTCGAATTCCGGCGCCTGCACCACCTCGAAATCCGTCGGGGCGAGCGCGCCGTCCGGTGCGCGGCTGTGGACGGAGGCCAGCCGTGCACGCATCTCGTCACTCAACCGGAACGCCGTATCCGCCATGCCGAGCGGCGCGAACAGCGTGCGCTCCAGATGCGCGCCGAGCCGCTCGCCGCTCGCCGCCTCAACCATCTTCCCCGCCCAGTCGATGCCGATGCCGTAGGTCCAGGCCTCACCTGGGTCGAACAGCAGGGGCAGGGCCAGCGCGGCATTCCGGCACGTGGTGACGGAGGGCGTGCCAGTCACTTTTCGGAAGCGCCCGATGGCCGGGCTCCACATGTCGTAGGCGAAGCCGGAGGTGTGGGTCAGCAGGTGGCGCAGCGTGACCGGGCGCCTGGGCGGGCGGGTGCGCGGCGTCCCGTCCTCGGCGAAGCCTTCCAGGACCTGCACCTTCGCGAGGTCGGTCGCCACATCCGATGCCGGCGCATCGAGCGACAGGCGCCCCTGCTCGACCAGGCGCATCGCCGCCGTCGCGGTGACCGCCTTGGTCATGGAGGCGATCCAGGCGACGCTGTCCGCGGCCATCGGTTCCGGCGCGCCGAGGCGGCGCAGGCCGTAGCCGGCGGCGAAGCCCTCCTCCTCCCGCCCGCCGAGCGCGACCGCGACGCCGGGCACTTTCCCCGCCTGCACGGCCCCCTGCATCAGGATCCCGATCGCATCCGCCATGCCCATGCCGCGCCTCCCAGGCCCATTTGCCCCGCCAGCATCGCATGGCCCCGGCGCTTCCCCCATCCCCGGCGGGGCGGCTATGCTGGGGGATCTTCTTGGAGGAGAGTGCCAGACAATGATCGCGCGAGGCTGGAGCCCGGAGTCCTGGCGGGCGATGCCGATCCGGCAAGTGCCGGACTATCCCGACCAGGCGGCGCTTGCCGCGATGGAAGGGAAGATCGCGCGATTTCCCCCGCTGGTGTTTGCAGGCGAGGCCCGGCGCCTCCGGGCGGCGCTCGCGCGTGCCGGCGATGGCGAAGCCTTCGTGCTGCAGGGCGGGGATTGCGCGGAAAGCTTCTCCGACTTCACCGCCAACGTTATCCGCGACACCTTCCGGGTGCTTCTGCAGATGGCGGTGGTCCTGACCTTCGGCGGGCAGGTGCCCGTGGTGAAGCTTGGTCGCATGGCCGGGCAGTTTGCCAAGCCGAGGTCGTCCGACACCGAGACGCGCGACGGCGTCTCGCTCCCGTCGTATCGCGGGGACATCGTCAACGGGCCCGACTTCACCGCCGAGGCCCGTATCCCCGATCCGGCGCGCATGGAATTCGCCTACATGCAGTCCGCCGGCACGATGAACCTGCTGCGTGCCTTCGCGACCGGCGGCTACGCCGACCTGCACCATGTCCATCGGTGGAACCTCGGCTTCGTCGCCCGCAGCCCGCTGGCCGAGCGCTACGCGGACCTCGCGACGCGCATCGACCAGACGCTGAACTTCATGCAGGCCTGCGGAATGTCGGACCTGCCCCAGGTGCGCGAGACGGACTTCTACACGAGCCACGAAAGCCTGCTGCTGCCCTATGAGCAGGCGCTCACGCGCATCGATTCCACCACGGGCGACGCCTATGCCTGCTCGGCCCATTTCCTCTGGATCGGCGACCGCACGCGCCAGCCGGACGGGGCGCATGTGGAATTCCTCCGCGGCGTGAAGAACCCGATCGGCATGAAGGTCGGGCCGACGATGGAGGCGGGCGAACTGGTCCGCCTGACCGAGATCCTGAACCCGGCGAACGAGAAGGGGCGGCTGACGCTCATCTCCCGCATGGGGGCGGAAAAGGTGGAAGCGAAGCTGCCGGCGCTCGTCCGCGCCGTTCGCGACGCCGGGCGCAACGTCGTCTGGCTGTGCGACCCGATGCACGGCAACACCACCACCGTCGCCGGCTACAAGACGCGTGCCTTCGACGCGATCCTCGAGGAGGTGCGCCGCTTCTTCGACGTGCATGAGGCCGAGGGCACGGTCGCCGGTGGCGTCCATGTGGAGATGACGGGGCAGGAGGTGACGGAGTGCCTCGGCGGTGCGCACCGCCTGTCCGAGGCCGACCTCTCGGCCAACTACGCCACCACCTGCGACCCGCGGCTGAATGCCGAACAGTCGCTGGAACTGGCCTTCCTGATCGCCGAGGAACTGAAGGCGCGCAAGGCCGCCGCGCAGGCCGCGCCGGCCCAGGCTGCGCAGTGAACAAGCCACCCGCGCTCGGCGCCGGCTCGCTCGGCGCCGCGCTGACCATCGGCGTGCCGAAACGGGGCGGACCCGCTTCCGCTCCGTCTGATACGACGGATGCTGCCATCGCCGCGCGCACCGACAGCTACTTCAACCGCACCAAGGCGATCGTGGCCCGCTTCGGCGATACGCGCGTGACCTATGCGGTGTTTCTCCGGCGGCCGGTGGTCTCGGCGCCGCGCCTGATGCTCGACTGGCTGCGTGCCGTGGCCGCGGCGCGCGGCATGGAGATCAAGATCGAGGTGATGCACGAGGAAGGCCAATGGGTCGGTGCGGGCGATCCGCTGCTCTACCTCACCGGGTCCCTCGTCGCACTGTCGGACCTCGAGACGATCCTGCTGCAGAAGCTGGGCGCGGCCTGCGTTGCCGCGCACAATGCGTACCAGATGTGCCTGGAGCTTCCCCAGGTTGCGTTCCTCGCCATGGAAGCCCGGCACTGCGCCGGCGCCGAGATGCAGGAGATGATGGCCTACGCCGCCTCCGTCGGCAGCCGCGCAGCACAGCGGGAAGGGGCGAAGGGCTTCATCGGCAACGCGAATGACGCGACCGCGCACTGGTTCGGCCAGACATCCGGCTACGGCACGATGCCGCATGCCTTGATCGGCTACGCGGGCACTACGGTGCGCGCCGCGGAGATGTTCCACGAGACGTTCCCGGACCAAGCGCTGACCGTGCTGGTCGACTATTTCGGACGGGAGGTGACGGACGGGCTCGCGGTCGCGCGCCGCTTCCCTGACCTCGCCGCCGGGGGACAGCTCGCGATGCGGCTCGACACGCATGGCGGTCGCTTTCTCGAGGGGCTCGACCCCGCGGAATCCTACGCCGTGCTGGAACGTCACGCGCCCGGCGCGATCCGCCGCTATCGTAGCGAGACGGAGCTCCGCCATCTGGTCGGCACCGGCGTCTCCGCCGCCGCCGTCTGGAAAATGCGGGAGGCGCTCGACCAGGCTGGCTTCCCGAAGGTGCGCATCGTTGCCTCCTCCGGCTTCGGCGTCGGCAAATGCCGCGTCATGGCCGAGGCAAAGGCCCCGATCGACGTGGTCGGCACCGGATCCTTCATTCCGGACGCCTGGAACGAGACCTACGCCACTGCCGATATCGTCGAGTACGACGGCGTGCCGCGCGTGAAGGTGGGGCGGGAATTCCTGCTGCGGCACGGCGAGGCGCGGAAGAAGAACGGCGGCCACGGGTGAATGGCGCGGCTGCGGCGCGGGAACGCCGCATCGGCTGGGCCTGCGCCATGCTGCTGCTGGTCGTCTGGGCCAGCTTCCACCTTGTCTCCCGCCATGTGGCGCGCGATGCGCTGACGCCCTGGGACATCGCTGCGCTGCGCTATGGCGGGGCCTTCCTCTGCGTGCTGCCCTTCCTGGCGCTGCGCGGCCCGCCGCGGATCGCGCCGCGCCGCCTGCTGGCAGTGCTCGTCTTCGCGGGCTTCGGCTTCCCGGTGCTCGCCTATGCCGGCTTCGCCTTCGCGCCGGCGGCGCATGGCGCCACGATCATGGCCGCCGGCCTGCCGGCGGTGACGGCGCTGCTCGGTCTCGCGACCGGCGTTGCCCGGCTGGCGACGCGGCAGTGGCTCGGCATCCTCGGAATCGTGCTGGGTAGCCTCGCGCTCGCGTTGACGGGCGGCGGCGCCG
Source organism: Neoroseomonas rubea (assembly GCF_016106015.1). GTDB lineage: Bacteria > Pseudomonadota > Alphaproteobacteria > Acetobacterales > Acetobacteraceae > Neoroseomonas > Neoroseomonas rubea. The sequence continues at coordinate 41,105 of NZ_JACADQ010000006.1, read as the reverse complement.
CGCCCGGGGCGTGGCGCGGCGACCTGCTGTTCCTGGCCGCCGTCTCGTCCTGGGCGGTCTACACGCTGCTTGTGCAGCGCTGGGCTCTGCCGGCGCTCGACACGACGCTTGCGATCGGCCTGCTGGCGGCGCCGATCTACCTCCCGGTCTGGTGGCTCTTCCTGCCTTCGGGGCTCGCCGAGGCATCCTGGGGCGCGATCCTCGGCCAGGCGGCCTTTCAGGGCATCGGCGCGGCGGTGGTTGCGGGCATCCTCTACACCCGCTCGGTCGCCGCGCTGGGACCGACGATTACGACCATGATCGGCGCAGCCGTGCCTGGCATCGTCGCCGCGGCCGCCTGGCCCCTGCTGGGGGAGGCGCTGGCCCCGGCTGGGATCCTCGCCGTGCTCGCGGTTTCGGCCGGACTTGCGCTCGGCATGGGCGGCGCGCGTTGACCCCCACCCCCGGCATACCTAGGTTCCGCCCATCATGGCCGAAACGCTGAAGATCGCGCTTGCGCAGATCAACACCACCCATGTGGGTGCGCTGACCGCGAATGCGGACCGCATCCGCGCCGCGCGGGCGGAGGCGGCGCGCCTCGGCGCCGACCTGCTCGTCACGCCGGAGTTCTCGGTGGGCGGCTACCTGCCCGAGGATCTCGTCCGCAAGCCGGCCTATGTCCAAGCCTGCGCCGAGGTGATCGCCGCACTGGCCGCCGAGACGGCCGATGGCGGCCCCGGCATGATCGTGGGCGGTCCCTGGCAGGATGGGGAGAAACTGCACAACGCGGCGTTCCTGCTGGAAGGCGGGCGCATCGCCGCCCGTCGCGCCAAGCACGAGTTGCCGAATTACGGCGTGTTCGACGAGAAGCGCGTTTTCGATCCCGGTCCCGTGCCTGGCCCCATCGTCTTCCGCGGGTTTCGCATCGGCCTGATGGTCTGCGAAGATTGGTGGCTGCCGACCGTTGCCGAGACGCTCTGCGAGACCGGCGCCGAGATCCTGCTGTCGATCAACGGCTCGCCCTTCGAGGCCGACAAGCATGAACGGCAGCGCCTGCCGCTCGCGGTGACGCGCGTGGTCGAGACCGGCCTGCCCTTCGTTTTCCTGGGCCAGGTCGGCGGGCAGGACGAGATCGTCTTCGACGGCGCCTCCTTCGTGCTGAATCCGGATCGCTCCCTGACCCACCTGATGCCGAGCTTCGCCGAGGAAGTGCGGCTGACCGAATGGCACCGGGAAGGCGAAAGGCTGGTCTGCGCGCCGGGCGCGGTGGTGCCGCCGCCGGACAGGCTCGGGCAGGTCTACGCCGCGATGGTGCTGGGCCTTGCGGACTATGTCGGCAAGAACGGCTTCCCCGGCGTCGTGCTGGGGCTGTCGGGCGGGATCGATTCGGCACTGTCGGCCGCGGTCGCCGTCGATGCGCTGGGGTCGGACCGCGTCCGTGCCGTGATGATGCCATCGCCATACACCAGCGGCGAAAGCCTCGAGGATGCGGCGGAATGCGCCCGCCTTCTCGGCATCCGCTACGACACGATCGGGATCGGGCCCGCGATGGAGGCCTTCGGCGCCATGCTCGCGCCGGCCTTCGGCAACCGTCCGCCCGACATCACCGAGGAGAACATCCAGTCGCGCATCCGCGGCGTGACGCTGATGGCGCTGTCCAACAAGTTCGGCGAGATGCTGCTGACCACTGGCAACAAAAGCGAGATGTCGACCGGCTACGCGACCATTTATGGCGACATGGCCGGCGGCTATTCCGTGCTGAAGGATGTCTATAAGACGACCGTCTTCGCGCTTTGCCGCTGGCGCAACGTGAATGTGCCCGCCGGCGCGCGCGGACCCGCCGGAGCGGTTATGCCGGAGCGCGTCATCACCAAGCCGCCCTCGGCGGAACTGCGGCCGGACCAGAAGGACCAGGACAGCCTGCCGCCCTATGAAGTGCTGGACGCCATCCTGGAAGGGCTGGTGGAGGGCGAGAAGTCGGTCGATGCCCTGGTCGCCGAAGGCCATGACCGCGCGCTGGTGCTACGCGTGTGGCGATTGTTGGACCGTGCGGAGTACAAGCGGCGCCAGGCGCCACCAGGCGTGAAGATCACGGCCCGCGCCTTCGGCCGCGACCGCCGCTACCCGATCACCAACGGCTTCACGGCGCTGGTCCGATGAGCGAAGAATTCGAGGCCGAGGTCTTCCCGCGCGGGGAATACGGCGTGCAGATCATGGACCTGTCCGGCGCGAACGGCTCCGAGCCGGTCGAGACCGTCACCGGCTTTATCACCATCGAGCACGCCAACGCCTTCGCACGCCGCTATGTGCGCGATTCCGTCGAGCGTTGCCGCGCCCCGGGCATGGATGCGAAGGCCGTTCTCGATGCCTGGTTCGCATTCGGCGAGGATGCCGAGGTGCTCGGCGCCGGCAACGATGCCTGGGTCAGCCGCGCCGAGTTGAAGGACTTCGCAGACACGCCCGTGCGCGATGCCGAGGAACGGAACTGGCGCGTCCTCGATCCGCGCCGCGATGAGGATGATGACGACGACGAGGACGCGCCATGAGTACCTTCCAGGTGCTGTGCGGCGACTTCGCGCACTACCAGGATCCCGACGAGGAATGGAGTGTCGATGGTTTCCGCAGCGAGGAGGTCGCCGCCGAATACGCCCGCCGCTTCGTGCGCGACCAGGTGGAGCACCTGCGCGCGGAGTACGACGACCCCGAGGCGCTGCGCAGCGCCTTCATGATGTTCGGCGAATACGCGATCGCGCCCGGCTTCGAGTTGAAGTCCTGGCTCGACCACTGCATCGCCAACCCGGCCGCGCGCAAGGCCGACACCGACTACCAGGCGCTTGATCCGAACCGATGAAACTCCGCTTCGCGCCCTCGCCGACCGGCCTCCTGCATGTCGGCAATGCCCGCGTGGCGCTGGCCAACTGGCTGCATGCCCGGCGGCTTGGGGGTGAGTTCCTGCTGCGGCTGGACGACACCGACCTCGAACGCTCGAAGCCCGAATTCGCGGTGGCGATCGAGGAGGATCTGCGCTGGCTCGGGCTCGACTGGGACGGGCGCGTGGCGCAGTCCGAGCGGCTTGACCGCTACGCCGCGGCGGCAGAGCGGTTGAAGGCCTCCGGCCGCCTCTACCCGTGCTTCGAGACTGAGGACGAACTCGCCTTCAAGCGGGAGCGCCGGCGCCGTGAGGGCCGCCCGCCGGTCTATGACCGCGAAGCACTCCGCATGACGCAGGAGCAGATCGACCGCGCCATCGCCAATGGCAAGCAGCCCTACTGGCGGTTCCGTCTCTCCTCCCGCTCCGTTGGCTGGACGGACTTGATCCTCGGCGGACGCAACGTGAAGCTTCAGGCCATCTCCGACCCCGTCCTGATCCGCGCCGATGCCTCGCCGCTCTATACCTTCACCTCGGTGGTGGATGACCTTGAGATGGGGATCACGCATGTGATCCGTGGCGAGGACCATGTCACCAACACCGGCATCCAACTCGACCTCTATGAGGCGCTGGGCGGCGATCCCGCGCGGCTCGCCTTCGGTCATCTGCCGCTGCTGACGGATGAGACGGGCGGGGCGCTCTCCAAGCGCCTCAGCTCGGTCTCGCTGCGCCATCTGCGCAAGGATGGGATCGAGCCGGCTGCACTCGCAGGCTACCTGGCCGCGCTCGGCTCCTCGGCCGATCCTGTGCCGGGGATGCCGGCGGACCTCGCGCCAGGGTTCGACATCACCCGCTCCTCCCATGCCACGGCGCGGTTCGACACGCGGCAGTTGCTCGCGCTGAACAGGCGCGTGCTGCACGGCGCGGGCTTCGAGGCGGTGCGCGAGCGGTTGCCCGAGGGAGCGGACGAGGCCTTCTGGCTCGCCGTGCGCGGCAATCTCGACCTGCTGCGGGAGGCACGGCCCTGGCTCGACGTGGTGCGCGGCAGCATCGTGCCGCCGGTGCAGGAGGGGGAGTACGATTTCCTCAAGGCGGCGCTCGCCGCCCTGCCGCCCGAACCCTGGGACGCCACCACCTGGCCCGCCTGGACCGGCGCGCTTAAGGAGGGCACCGGGCGCAAGGGAAAGTCGCTGTTCCTGCCGCTGCGCCTCGCCCTGACGGCGGAGGAACATGGGCCCGACCTCGCCACGCTCCTGCCGCTGATCGGCCGGGACCGTGCGGCCTTCCGGCTGCGGCTTTCGGCTGGCGCTTGAACCGGCGCGCCGAAAGGCGCACAAGATAGTCCATGTCCGCATCCAGGCCCTGCGCGCTCGCGCTCTGTCGCTGAACCGCTCCTCCGGGGAAGCCCTTTCCCCGTTTGCCTGCCTGCTACCCCAGCCCGCCGGACCGCCATGACCGACCTTCTTCTCCACGACAGCGCGGCGCGCACGAAGCGCCGCTTCGTGCCGATCGATCCGACCCATGTGCGGATGTATGTCTGCGGACCGACGGTCTACGACCTCGCGCATCTCGGTAATGCCCGCCCTGTCGTGGTGTTCGACGTGCTCGCGCGCCTGCTGCGCCGGCTCTACCCCAAGGTGACGTACGTCCGGAACATCACGGACGTGGACGACAAGATCAACGCGCGGAGCCGCGAGAGCGGCGAGCCGATCGCCATTATCACCGCCCGCACCACCGCCGACTTCCACCGCGACATGGCAGCCCTCGGCGCCCTGCCGCCGGATGTCGAGCCTCGCGCGACGGGACACATCGCCGAGATGATCGCGTTGATCGAGCGGCTGATCGCGAATGGCCACGCCTATGCGGCCGACGGGCATGTGCTGTTCAGCGTGCCGTCCTTCGCCGAGTACGGGCGGCTTTCGGGCCGCAGCCCGGACGAACTGGTCGCCGGCGCGCGGGTCGATGTCGCGCCCTACAAGCGCGATGCCGGCGATTTCGTGCTTTGGAAGCCCTCCGACGCCGACACGCCGGGCTGGGACAGCCCCTGGGGCCGTGGCCGGCCCGGCTGGCATATCGAATGCTCCGCCATGTCCTGGAAGCATCTGGGGGAGGAATTCGACATCCATGGCGGCGGGCACGACCTTATCTTCCCGCACCATGAGAACGAGGTCGCGCAGTCCGTCTGCGCCTTCCCCGGCCATGCCTTCGCGCAGTACTGGATGCACAACGGCATGCTGCTCGTCGATGGCGAGAAGATGTCGAAGTCGCTCGGCAATTTCCGCACGGTGCGCGATATCCTGTCCGAGGGTGCCTGGGCGGGGGAGGCGTTCCGCCTGCTGCTGCTGCGCACCCACTACCGCGCCGCGCTCGACTTCACGATCGACGGGCTGCGGGAGGCGAAGGCCGAGCTCGACGACCACTACGCCATGCTCTCGCGCGCGCCGGCTACCCAGGGTGGCCCGCTCGCGGGGCAACTCGCCGAATGGGTGATCGCGCCGCTGCTCGATGACCTGAACACACCGCTCGCCCTCGGCCGCCTGCGGGATCTGCGGACGCTCGAGAATACGGTGACCGTCGGTGGATCGCCCGCCGTGGTGCTGGAACGAACCGGCCTGTCCGAACCACCGGCGCCGGGTGTCGCGGCGGCCGCGTTCCGGGAGGCGGCGTCGATCCTCGGCATTGGAGCCGGCGATCCGGCGGCCTGGCGGCAGGGTGGCGAGGATGCCACCATGATCGAAGCCGCCATTGCCGCCCGCCTGGCAGCGCGCGCGTCGAGGAATTTCGGCGAGGCCGACCGAATCCGCGATGAGTTGAAGACACAGGGCATCCTGCTGGAAGACGGGCCGGGCGGAACGACCTGGCGTCGTGCTTGACCTTGCCACGATGGGAAGCCGCAGCATCCCATCCGGACGCAACAAGCCGGGAGACTCCCCCATGACCCGTTTCGCGCTCGCCATCATCGCCGCGCTCATCGCGGTACCCGCTGCGGCTCAGCAGGGCCACCAAGGCCATGGCGCTCCCGCGCGCGGCGCGCAGGAGGCAGCCTCCACGCGCGAATTCCGCGCCGCGAACGACCGGATGCACCGCGACATGGCGATCCGCTTCACCGGCGACGCCGATCGCGACTTCGCCGCCGGCATGATCCCGCACCACCAGGGCGCGATCGACATGGCGCGCGTGGTGCTACGCCACGGCCGCGATCCCGAGATGCGCGCCTTGGCCGAGAACATCATCCGTGCCCAGGAAGCCGAGATCGCGCAGCTGCGCGCCTTCCTCGCGCGAAGCCAGCCGCGATGACCGGCGGGCGCAAGGACGGCAGGGCGCGGCTCACCGCGCCCGAGGGCGAGACGCCCGTCATCGTCCTGGTACGCCCGCAAATGGCGCGCAACATCGGCAGCACGGCGCGCGCCATGGCCAATGGCGGGCTGTTCCACCTGCGCCTGGTCGCACCGCGCGACGGCTGGCCGCAGGCCGATGCCTATCCCGCAGCCTCCGGTGCCGATGCGATCCTCGACCACGCGCAGGTCTTCGACAGCGTCGCGGCGGCGGTCGCCGATTGTCACCGCGTGATGGCCACATGCCCACGGCCACGCCACATCGTCATCCCGGTCCGCACCGCGCGCGCGGCGGCGGAGGATCTGCGCGACATCGCCGCGCGGGGGCTGCGCTCGGCCGTGCTGTTCGGACCCGAGCGCGCGGGGCTCGAGAATGATGACGCGGCCTGCGCCGATACGCTGGTGCGTTATCCGCTGAACCCCGAGCACATGTCGCTCAATCTCGCCCAGGCCGTGATGATCCTGGCCTATGAATGGTGGACCGCGGCCGAGACGACGCCGCCGCGCGTGCTGATGACCAACGAGACGCGCATCGCCACCAAGGGAGAACTGGAAGCCTTTCTCGGACGTCTGGTGGCGGAACTGGATGCCAGCGGCTTCCTCGACCATGCCGAAAAGCGTCCGGGCATGGTGCGCAACCTTCGCCACTGGTTCCAGCGCGGCGAGGTGACGGAGCAGGAACTCCGCACCCTGCACGGGGTGGTGACGGAACTCTCGCGCGGGCGGATGCGGCGCGGGCGGCCGGACGTGGCGCCGCCCTGGGGCTGAGGCTACCGCGCGCGCTCGATGCAGAAATCGACCACGTCGGCGAGCGCTCGTTTCTCGGCGCCGTCCGGAAAGCCCGCCAGCGCCGCCAGCGCTTGGTCGCCATAGGCCCTCGCGCGGTCGATCGTATCGGCAAGGCCGCGATGCCTGGTGATCAGCGCCTGGGCCTGGGCAAGGTCGCCTTCCGCCTGGTCGCGATCCTCGAGCGTGCGGCGCCAGAAGGCGCGTTCCGCATCATCGCCGCGCGCGAAGGCGAGCAGCACGGGAAGCGTGATCTTGCCCTCGCGGAAGTCGTCGCCGACCGTCTTGCCGAGTGCTTCCTGGTCCGCGCTGTAGTCGAGCGCATCGTCCACCAGCTGGAAGGCGACGCCGAGCGCCATGCCAAATTCCCGAAGCGCCGCCTGCGCGGCCGGAGGCTGGCCGGCCACGACGGCACCGACCTCGGTCGCCGCGGCGAAGAGCGCCGCGGTCTTGCCTTCGATCACCGCGAGATACTGCGCCTCGGTGGTCGTGGTGTCGTTCTGCGTCATCAACTGCAGCACTTCGCCTTCCGCGATCGTCGCGGAAGCCTCGGACAGGATGCGAAGCACCTCGAGCGACCCATCCGTCACCATCAGCTGGAAGGCGCGGGAGAACAGGAAATCGCCAACGAGCACCGAGGGCTTGTTGCCGAACAGGGCGTTCGCCGAGGCCTGGCCGCGGCGCAGCGCGCTCTCGTCGACGACATCGTCGTGCAGCAGCGTCGCGGTATGGATGAACTCGACGCAGGCGGCGAGGCCGACATGCCGGTCGCCGCGATAGCCGCACATGCGCGCGGCGGCGAGTGTCAGCAGCGGTCGCAGGCGCTTGCCGCCGGCTGCGACGATGTGCGCGGCGAGCTGTGGGATGAGCGCCACGTCGCTCTGCATCCGCTCGACAATCACACGGTTGCAGGCTTCTAGATCGTCGCGCAGCAGCGCGATCAATGTGGTCAGCGCGTCCTCGCCCCGCGCGGCCGGCGGGGCGACGCGTGGCGATGCTGTTGCGCTCACCCTTGCTCTGCTCCTGGTGTGGGCGGCACCATAGGCGCCGCCCGCCGGGGCGGCAAGCGGCGGAAAATCAAGGGAAATGGACTTGCGATGCGCGTTGTCGCTACCACGACGGATCCGGTCAGGCTGAGTTTCCTCCGCGCCCTGCTGGCCGATGCCGGCATCGAGACAATCGTGCTCGACGCGCACATCAGCGCCGTGGAAGGCGGTATCGGCGCCTTCCCGCGCCGCCTGGCCGTGGCGACCGATGACGAGGCGCGGGCGCGCGCCGTCCTTGCCGAGGCAGGCGAGGCACTGGCGTGATCGAGACCACCGAAGACCTGATGCTCGGCGGCCGCATCCGTCTGCGCCAGCCGCGGGATGGCTTTCGTGCGGGCCTTGACGCGGTGCTGCTCGCCGCCTTCGTGCCGGCGCGTCCCGGAGAGCGGATGATCGAGGCCGGCTGCGGAACCGGTGCTGCCTTCCTTTGCCTCGCGGCGCGTGTCCCAGATTTGGACGTCGCCGCCGTCGAGCGGGAGGCCAGCATGGCAGCGCTCGCACGGGAAAACGCGGCCGTGAATGGCGTCGCGGCGAGGGTGGAGGAAGGCGATGTCGCGGACGTGGCCCTGGCGCGCTCGCTTGGGCCGTTTCACCACGCCCTTGCGAATCCGCCATTCTGGCCTGGCGGCACGCCGCCGCCAGGCGCGATACGCCGTGCGGCGACCCATGAGTCCGAAGTGGGGCTCGGTGCCTGGGCCGTGTTCCTTGCGGCGGGACTCCGCTCGGGTGGCACGGCATCCATGATTCTGCCCGCGGCGCGCTTCGATGTCGGCGTCGCCGCGCTGCGCGGGGCGGGGTTGGGCGCCACGCTACTCTTGCCACTCGCTCCGCGAGAGGGAATGGAGGCGAAACGGGTTCTTATGCGCGCCCGCAAGGGGGCAAATGGATCGGCACGCATCCTGCCTCCCCTGGCCCTGCACCTTCCTGACGGGACCTTCACTATGGCCGTGGAGCAAGTGCTGCGAGGCGCCGCTTCGCTCGGGCCGGCCTGATGGTCGAGTGACGCCCGCGTCAGCCCCGGCCTACTGGTCCTTCACTTCCGGATGGCGGAGGAGCCAAAGGCGCTCATGCGCGGCGACGAGGCTCTCGAGATTCTTGCGTCGGTTGGAATCCGGAGCGGTCGGTCGACGTGTCAGCATCATTTCGAGGATGCGCAGCAGGTCCTCCGCCACCTCGAAGTCGCCCTGGTCGCAGGCATGGTGAAAGGCGATGAGGATCTTGTCCGACAGGCGGCGTGTATGCCGCGGCGCGGAGCCGCCACCACGGCCACCTTCGGCGCCCTGCGCGCCATCTGAATCCTCAAAAGACATAGCGCCTGCCCCTTCGTCGTTCCGCCGTCGCGCCCTTCGGGGGGCTTCGGACACACGGCAAAGGGAACATAGCCATTGCCGCCCGGTTGCGGAACCCCGCGTCTCATAAAGCGCGCAGTTGCGCAGCCACGGCGGCGGCAATCGCCTCGGGTGTGGTCTCGGGACGGAAGAGACTTCTCACGCGACCATCCGGGCCGACGAAATAGATGAAGGACGAGTGGTCCATCAGGTAGTCACCCAGGTCGCGGGGACGGACCTTGGCGTAGTACACGCGATAGGCGCGCGCGGCCTGCGCGATCTGCTCGGCCGTGCCGGTCAGGCCAACCATGCGTGGATGGAATCGGGACACATAGTCGGCAAGGGCCGCCTGGGTATCCCGCTCGGGATCGATCGTGACGAAGACCGGCGTCACGCGTTCCCCAGCCGGGCCCATCGCATCCAGCGCGGCGGCGATGGTGCCAAGTTCGGTCGGGCAAACATCCGGACAATATGTGTAGCCAAAGTACAACAGGACTGCGCGACCGGCGAAGTCGCGCTCGGTCACGGCGCGGCCGGTGTGGTCCGTCAACGTGAAGGGGCCGCCAAGTACCACGCCTTGCGCAAGTTGGATGCCGCCGGCGGACGGTGCCGGCATGTCCATGCCGGTCAGTACGGCAACGCGACGAAGAAAGGCGTCGGCAAGCGATTCGCCGGGCGCACGCCCGAACCAAGCGACAGCCCAGAGACCGGCGAGCAGGAGTGCGAGGGCAAGAGAGGCGAGACGAACGGCGCGGATCATGCGCGGCTGATAGGCACCGTGGCGCGGGGCGCGCAAGGGCGCCCCGCGTAACGCTCAGTGACGGACACCCTCGATCGCGCCTTCCGGCTGGGGCGAGGAGAACACGCTGTCGGCGAAGGCTTCTTCCCAGGTCCCTGCCGTGCTCGCCTTGGAATACTCAGTCGCGCGGTTCTCGAAAAAGTTCGTGTGCTCGACCGCGTTCAGCATTTCGTCGAGCCAGGGCAGAGGGTTCTTCTCGATGTTGTAGAGCGGGTCGAGGCCGAGCTGCTGCAGGCGACGGTCAGCGATGAAGCGGATGTACTTTTTCGTCGCCTCGGCATCGAGGCCCTGTACGCCACCGAGCTCGAAGGCGAGGTCGATGAAGGCGTCCTCATGGTCCACGATGGTGGCGCAGATGAGGTACAGGTCGCGCCGGAACTCCTCGGTCCAGATCTCCGGGTTCTCCTGCACGAAGGTCCGGAACAGGCGGATGACGGACAGGCAGTGCAGCGTCTCGTCGCGCACCGACCAGGAGACGATCTGTCCCATGCCCTTCATCTTGTTGAAGCGCGGGAAGTTCATGAGGATAGCGAAGGATGCAAAGAGCTGCAGGCCTTCCGTGAAGGCGCCGAAGGCGGCAAGCGTCTTGGCGATCTCGGTCTTCGATTCGACCGAGAAGGTCTGCATGTAGTCGTACTTGTCCTTCATCTCCTTGTACTTGAGGAAGGCCGTGTACTCGATTTCCGGCATGCCGATGGTGTCGAGCAGGTGTGAATAGGCCGCGATGTGTACTGTCTCGATGTTCGAGAAGGCGCTCAGCATCATGAGCACCTCCGTCGGCTTGAACACCTGAGAGTAGTGCTTCATGTAGCAGTTGTTCACCTCGACGTCGGCCTGGGTGAAGAAGCGGAAGATCTGCGTCAGCAGATTCCGCTCGGATTCCGTCAGGTTCTTCTGCCAGTCCTTCACGTCATCCGCGAGCGGAACTTCCTCCGGCAGCCAATGGATTCGCTGCTGGGTCAGCCAGGCATCATAGGCCCAGGGGTAGCGGAAGGGCTTGTAGACCGGGTTCGAGGTGAGCAGGTCGAACTTTACAGGCAGTTCGTCGGTCGCGATCCCATCGGCCATCTGAGCCATCCCCCGCTTGATGCAGTGACGCCGCTTCTACCAGAATTGGTGTCCTCGGCAATCGTTCACCGCAACATCTGGTGTGCGGCCGCGTAGCCGCAAGAGCGCCATCCCGACTCGCGCCCCACCATCAGTGAGACATCAGGACAGGGACGGTCATCTGCCGCAGCAGCGTGCGCGTGACCCCGCCGAGGACGAATTCGCGCAGCCGCGAATGACCATAGGCGCCGACCACGAGCAGATCCGCTGACATGTCCGAGGCATGGTTCAGCAATAGATCCGAATCCGGTATGTCCGGCGCGACGCGGTGCTCGACCGTCACGGCAAGCCCGTGGCGAGCCAGATGCAGCGCGATGTCGGCGCCCGGTTCCTCGCCATGGCCGGCGATACCCTTCTCGGGGTTGGCCGCCAGGATGCAGGTCGTCGTGGCCCCGGCGATCATGGGCAGCGCGTCGTTGACGGCGCGTGCCGCCTCCCGGCTCGCATTCCAGCCGACCAGAACGCGAGTCCCGACCGAGGCGTAGTGGCCGGCGTATGGCACCACCAGCACCGGTCGCCCGGCGCCGAACAGCACGTCGCCGACAAGGCCCGTGGTGCCCGGAGCGGCTGTCTCCGGGTCCTCCTGCCCGATGATGGCGAGGTCGGCGTAGCGCGCATGAAGCGCGATCTCCTCCCGCAGCATGCCTTCGGCCAGTCGCCACTCCCCGCTCACGCCTTCGCGTGTTGCGCGTTCGCGGAAGGTGGCCTCGATCCGGCGCGCATCCTCGAGCGCCGCGGCGCGCATCTCCTCCATCAGGCCCCCGAGCGCTGCCCCGCCGCCCGCATCGGCCATCGCGACCATCGGCAGGGCCATGTCCACCACGAATATGGCCGCGAGATGCGCGTCGTGCCGCCGTGCGAGGTCCACCGCAAGGTGAAGGCGCTGCGCCGATTGCGCGCTGGCGTCGAGGTGAACGAGCAGGTCCCGGTATGGCATCGCATCCTCCCGCGCCCGGCCCCGGGCCGTGGCGTCGGGGCGGGAGGATCCCGCGCAAAGCCAGGCGCGGCGTTGATCCGCCGCAAGCGAGACCGGCCCCGGGCGCTACTCGGCCCGGATGCCGAGGGCGCGGACCTCCGGCTCCCAGTAGTCGATCTCATCCCGCACATACTGTGCAAAGCGGGCGGGCGTGTAGCCGCGCATCGCTGGGGTGCCCATCTCCTCGAACCGGCCCGCGATGGCCGGGTCGGCCAGAGCCTGTTCGGTCGCTGCGGCCATTCGGGCGATGACCGCCTCCGGCGTGCCGGCCGGGGCGAAGAAGCCGTACCAGGAATATGCCTTGTAGTCGGGAATGCCTGCCTCGGCCGCGGTCGGCACGTCGGGCAGCAGGGAGGACCGGCGATCGGTCGCGACGAAGACGACGCGTGCCTGCCCCCCTTCATGCATCCCCTTGAGGAGCGAGGGGATGTCCGAACAAAACTGGATTTCCCCGGCAGTCAGGGCGGTGAAGACCTGCCCGCCGCCCCGGTAGGGGACGTGCACCGCCTGCGTGCGCGTGCGGATGCAGAAAGTGGCCGAGGCAATGTGCCCGGAAGTGCCGATGCCAGACGAGCCGTACTGGAAGCGCCCGGGTGCTGCGCGAAGGGCGGAGACGAACTCCGCCGCGGTGCGCGGTGAAAAATTGCGCGTCGTGATGGCGAGCGCGATCGGGACGAAGACCGTCGGCGCGATCGCCACCAGGTCGCGCCGCGCATCGAAGGGCACCGGCGCCGGGAGGCCGCGTGCCAGGGCGATCGGCGACAGGGTCGAGAGGACGAAGACCTCCCCGTTAGGCGGCTGCTTCGCGACGTAGTCGGTGCCGACGACGCCGCCCGCGCCCGGGCGATTCTCGATCACCACGGGCTGGCCCAGGATGTCGGCCAGCTTGGGCGCAAGAAGGCGGGTCGTGATGTCGGTGCCGCCGCCGGTCCCGAAGGGAACGACGATGCGCACCGGGCGGGTCGGCCAGGGCGTCTGGGCGAGCGCCGGGGCCGGCAGCAGGCCCGCGGCGAACAATGCACGGCGGGTCGGGCGAAGGGTCATCGGCGTGGCTCCGGACAGGTTGTGCCCAAGCGTGCCGCGGATCGAGCCTGTGGAAAAGTCTGGGCTTGCGGAGGGTCGAGGTGTACGGAGTGATGAACGAAACGAGAACTCATGATGGCCTGTTACGTCTCCCGGGTCCTTGGCAAGAGGTTCCTGCGGCACCCGATCTGGTAGTGACAACAGTGTTGCAAGACTACATCTTGTGGCGGAGCGGGGTTCCGCGCCTAAATGCGCTCGCGGGACGGGAGTCTCGTGGCCCGTGGGGGGGCCGTTCTACCGGGGGGGTTATCCGTGTTCGACGCTGTGCAGCTTGAGGGCCATGGGCAGGTCCGTGTCGATCGCTCGCGCGATGCGTTGCTGACCGATTTCGGTAAGGCAACTCTCGACGACCGTTATCTCCTGCCTGGCGAATCCTATCAGGATCTTTTTGCGCGGGTGGCGAGCGCCTATGGCGACGATGCGGCCCATGCGCAGCGGATCTACGACTACATATCGCGCCTGTGGTTCATGCCGGCGACGCCGGTCCTGTCCAATGGCGGCACGACGCGCGGCCTGCCGATCTCCTGCTTCCTGAACGAGGCATCCGACAGCCTCGACGGCATCGTCGGTCTCTGGAACGAAAACGTGTGGCTGGCGGCCAAGGGCGGCGGCATTGGCTCCTACTGGGGTAATCTCCGCGGCATCGGCGAGAAGGTCGGCCGGAACGGCAAGACCTCCGGCGTCATCCCCTTCATCCGGGTGATGGATAGCCTGACTCTGGCCATCAGCCAGGGCTCGCTCCGTCGCGGCTCGGCCGCCTGCTACCTGCCGGTGAACCATCCGGAGATCGAGGAATTCCTCGAGATGCGTCGCCCGACCGGCGGCGACCCCAACCGCAAGGCGCTCAACCTCCATCACGGCGTGCTTATCCCCGACGCCTTCATGCGTGCGGTCGAGGCCGACGAGGAATGGGCGCTGGTGTCCCCCAAGGACGGGGCCCTGATGAAGAAGGTCTCCGCCCGCAGCCTCTGGATCCGCATCCTGACGGCGCGGATCGAGACGGGCGAGCCGTACATCATCTATTCCGACCACGTGAACCGCGCCCGGCCGGAACACCACAAGCTCGCCGGGCTCGAGGTGAAGACCTCGAACCTCTGCTCCGAGATCACTCTGCCGACGGGCATCGACCAGCATGGGCAGGAGCGGACGGCGGTCTGCTGCCTCTCCTCGCTGAACTGCGAGACCTGGTTCGAGTGGCACAAGGAACCGCAGTTCATCCCGGATGTGATGCGGTTCCTCGACAACGTGCTGCAGTCCTTCATCGACACTGCGCCCGATTCCATGGCGCGGGCGAAGTACAGCGCGATGCGGGAACGCTCCGTCGGCCTCGGCGTGATGGGCTTCCACTCCTTCCTGCAGAAGATGAACGTGCCCTTCGAGTCCGTCGTCGCGAAGGTGTGGAACAAGAAGATGTTCAAGCACGTCCGCGAGCAGGCGGACGCCGCGTCCCGCATGCTGGCGGAAGAGCGTGGCCCTTGCCCCGACGCGGCCGAATACGGCTTCATGGAACGGTTCTCGAACAAGATCGCGATCGCGCCGACGGCCTCGATCAGCATCATCTGCGGCGGCGCCAGTCCCGGGATCGAACCGATCGCGGCGAATGTCTACAATCACAAGACGCTGTCCGGCTCCTTCATCGTGCGCAACCCGTACCTGCAGAAGGTGCTGGCAAAGCATGGGCGCGACGATGAGGAGACCTGGACGACGATCACCGTCACCAAGGGATCGGTCCAGCACCTGGATTTCCTGACCGAACACGAGAAGGCGATCTTCAAGACGGCCTTCGAACTCGACCAGCGCTGGGTGGTGGAGCATGCGGCCGACCGCACGCCCTACATCTGCCAGTCGCAGTCAGTGAACATCTTCCTGCCGGCGAACGTCCACAAGCGCGACCTGCACCAGATCCACATCACGGCGTGGAAGAAGGGCGTGAAGTCGCTCTACTACTGCCGCTCGCTGTCGATCCAGCGCGCCGACACGATCAGCGAGAAGGTCGTGGGCCAGGGCGACATCATGGCAGCGCATGTTCCGATGGAACGCGAGGCGACGCTGCCGCTTGCGGCGGCGCAGCCCGCAGGCAATTCGAACAATTACGAGGAGTGCCTCGCCTGCCAGTAGTTCGGCGCCAAGGGGCGTCGGCTACGGCGCAGGCCGAGGACTTGCGGATCGAGGCCCACCGGATCCCCGTCCGGTGGGCCTCTTATGTTTTTCGCAGCCGCACACGCATGCGGCGGAATATGGCGGCGCGTGGCGCGACGGCCTGCTCAACGTCTTTCGCGGCTGGGCACGGCCATTGCGAGGTCAAGCCGCGTTGGCCGTAGCAACAAAAGGCCGCCATCCTTCGCCGGCGCCAGATGATGGATCCAGGCCGTCGGCCTGGTTCCCATGACGGGCGATGATGCGGACAGGATCCGCAGCCCCCTGCTTTGACCGGCCCAGTCGACATGGCGGTGTCCGTGCAGCACGAGGATGCGTGGTGCCAGCCGGCGCAGCCGACGCAACACCCAGTGACCGTTGACGAGCGCGGTCCCGATCCGATCCGCGAGCGGCGTGCCGGGCCGTGGATACTCGACCACATGATGGTGCAGCACGACCAACCACCGCGCGCTCGGGTACGCCCCCATCGCCGCCTCGGCTGCGCGGAGCTGCGCCATGCCGACCATGCCGAGTGCGTTGGTGAAGGAGAAATGCGTCTCCGCATTCGAATCGAGCAGGACGACGCCCAGCCCGTCCGGCGCCGGCGGTGGCGCGATGAGCGGAAAGGTCATATCCCAGGCGGTGCGCGCTGCACGACCGGCGCGCCAGCCTCCCTGGTCCACGAACCGTGCCAGTGCGTCGCCGCGGCCATGTTCGGCGAGCCAGGCTGTGAGCGTCGGTCCGATCCGGCCGGCCCGCCGGTCGACCAGATGCACGCGGGTCCCTTGCAGTCGCGCCATCGCGGCGAGGAAGCGCATCCGGCGGAGCGCTCCGCCCGGCGCGACGGGAAGTTCCAGCCGCGCCGGGTTCGCCCGGTCGACGATGTTCACATCGTGGTTGCCGGGAATGACCAGCATCCGCTCCCGCAGTCCAGGATACGCCGCGATCCCGTCCTCGAAGGCGATGTACTCGGCGTTGCGGCCCGCATCCGTGATGTCGCCGGAGACGATGATGCGGTCTAGCCGTCGGGTCGCATCTTCTCGCGCAAGCGCAGCCAGCGTCCGATGCAGGAGGTCGTTACCGCGCGGTCCGGCACGCCCGCATTCGAGGCGGAAACCATGCGCATCGCCGACGACGTGCAGGTCCGACAGATGCGCGACACGCCAGGCCGACTCTCCACGCGGGGCTGCCTCCAGGTCCGCGGGCGTTCCCGCCAGCACCTCTGCGATGCTCCAGGCGGGAGCGCTGACAGTCAGATAGACGGCGACTGCCCAGATCCCGTTGCGGAGGGAGTCCCCGGCCGCGCGCAGCAGGCCCGAAGGGCTCGCATCCTCGATGATGAGCGTCGGCAAGGGGCCCACGCCCAAGGCAACGAGCGCCGCTAGCTGGCCGAGCAGCAGGCCCGACACCAGGCCCGCGTAGCGCCTCGCCCGCGTAAAGACACCGGTCGGCGCTACCCGCTCGGCGAGGAGCGCAACCATTTCGCGGACCGCCATGTAGAGGGGGAGGACAAGCGCGGCGTTCAACGCCCAGAAATTCCGCTCGGTTGCCCGGAAAAGGTCCTGGCCCCAGCGCCAGCCGAGCAGCGCGGCAAGAGCGAGGATGGCCAACAGTGTCAGCCACCGCTCTGCGCCCGACACCTGGTCCCAAGCGGTTCCGACGAACCAGAGCGCTGCCTTCGGCGCCACCCCGATGATTGCCGCCGGGACCACCAGCAGGAGTGTCGCGGCAATCGCCAGCTTCGGCAGGCTGATCTCAAGCAGGATGGAGGAGGCGTGGCCGAACAGCGAATGGTGCGCGGTGCTCGACGCGTCATCCTCCAGGTCGCCGTCGCGCGGGTCGACGAAGGACATATCGCCTCGGTTGGGTGGATCGGACGCAGTCTAGCGCCCGATCCGTGGCGGCGGAAAATCCGGAGTTGTGAATCCGTCACGCGATCAATCGCGGGCCTCGCCGCCCTCCGGCGAGGCCCGTCCTTGCGATCACCCAGCCTGCAGGGGAACTGCCACGAAGCGCCTGGCGCCATCGCGTTCAACCTGGAGGGCGATGGAGGCGTGCCCTGCCGCGCGCGCGGCGGTCACTGCCTCCACCACGTCGCGCGGGGCGCGTGCCTCCCGTTCACCGGCCCTGAGTACCGTATCGCCGGCCATTAGCCCGCGCGCTGCAGCCACGCTGCCCGGCTCGACCTGCACGATCGCGACGCCGCCGCCGTCCCGCGGCGCAAGGCGGAGGCCGATGGAAGGCTGGGCCACCGGCGCGCTCGGCTTGGCCGCCGCCTGACTTGCCGGGTGGGTGCCGAGCTCGACGCGGCGCTCGACCGCGGAGCCACCGCGCAGCACCGCCAGCGTCACGCCGCTGCCGGGGGCGCGCTCCGCGATGCCGGCGGCGAGGTCCCGCGGCGACTCTACGCCCCGGCCATCGACCGCCGTCACCACGTCGCCCGCCTCGATGCCGGCGCGCGCCGCAGGGCTGCCTGGTTCGACGCCCGCCACGAGGACGCCCTTCGCGTCCGCAAGGCGCAGCGCCTGCGCAAGGTCGCGGTCGAGTGGCTGGAGCGAGACGCCGAGCCAGCCGCGCCGGACGTTCCCATGGTCCCGCAACTGGGCAACGACCTGTTGGGCCATGCGGGCCGGCACAGCGAATCCGATGCCGATGTTTCCACCGGAGGGCGAGAAGATCGCCGTGTTGACGCCGACCACCTCGCCGGCGGCGTTGAAGAGCGGCCCACCTGAGTTGCCCGGGTTGATGGGCGCATCCGTTTGAATGAAGTCGTCATACGGGCCGGCGCCGATCTGCCGGCCGCGCGCGGAGACGATTCCCGCTGTCACCGTGCCGCCGAGCCCGAACGGATTGCCCATCGCCATCACCCATTCGCCGACGCGCGCGCGGTCGCTGTCGCCGAAGGCTAGGGCGGGCAGCGGCGCCCCGGCCTCGACCTTCAGCAGCGCGATGTCGGTCGCGCGGTCGCTGCCCACGACGCGCGCCTGCAGGTCGCGCCCGTCCGTGAGGACGACGCGGACCTCGGCAGCATCCCCTACCACATGCGCGTTGGTGACGATGAAGCCGGCCGGATCGATGACGAAGCCGGAACCCTGGCCGGCGCGGCGCGGGGCCTCGCCCGGGTCACGATCGCGGCGGAGCATCTCGCCGAAGGGTGTGCCGCGAAGCTCGGGCTGGCCTTCGGCACGCGGCGGGCGGGCGCGCTCGGCGCTCAGGACACGGACGACGGACGGACCGACGCGCTCCGCGACCTCAGCAAAGTCGGGGGCGGCGATGCGCGCGGCGACCGGCGCGGGCGTCGGCTGGGCCGTGCCCGGCAGGGCGGTCAGGGCAGTGGTGCCGAGCGCGAGGGCAAGGGCACCCGCGGCAAGCGCCGAGCGGCGTACGGTGGAGGGGGAAGGCATGTCGTTCTCCTGGAGCGTGGGGTTCGCCGCCCCGTCAGGCGACGGGGCATCCCGGTCAGAAAGCGCCAGCCGCCCTCGTCGGCCCCTGTCGAAGCCCTTACCGATCCGTATGTTGATAAGGCCGGGTGCCGCTTGAGAGTGGGGTCCGGCGTGTTCGCCGCGCAGCCGCCACAGCAGCCCTGTGCGCTGTGCCCCCCGGCTTCCGTGGGTGTCGGGGCAAAGACCAGCCAGGAGGGGTCCCGTGCGTATCCTGCTCGTGGAGGACGACGCCGAAACCGCGGCCTATGTCGCGCGCGGACTCGAGGAGGCGGGCCACGTCGTCGACCATGCGGCGGACGGCCAGGACGGCCTGTTCCTGGCCACAGGTGGCGGCCATGACGTGATGGTGGTGGATCGCATGCTGCCGAAGCTCGACGGTCTTTCCATGGTCCGGGCCGCGCGCGCGGCAGGCGTCACGGCGCCCGTCCTCTTCCTGACCGCGCGTGCGGGTGTCGGCGACAGGGTGGAAGGTCTCGAGGCCGGCGGCGACGATTACCTCGCCAAGCCATTCGCTTTCGCCGAGCTTGTCGCGCGCATCAATGCGCTCGCGCGTCGGCCGCCGCTGCAGCAGGAGGTGACGCTGCTCCGTGTTGGCGATCTGGAAATGGACCTGATCCGTCGCAGTGTCTCGCGTGCCGGGCGTAGGATCGACCTGCAGCCACGCGAATTCCGCCTGCTGGAATTCCTGATGCGGCGGGCCGGTCACGTGGTCACTCGCACCATGCTGCTCGAGGGCGTTTGGGACTTCCACTTCGACCCCAAGACCAGCGTCGTCGAGACCCATGTCAGCCGGCTGCGCGCCAAGGTGGACAAGGGCTTCGATGGCGAATTGATCCACACTGTCCGCGGCGCCGGCTACGTCATACGCGCCGATGGCTGAGGCTTCGTCCCGCTGGGCCTTCGCGCGGACCACCGCCTTCCGCGTGACGCTCCTGCATCTGATGCTGACCCTCGCAGGCACTGCGCTGGCGGGCGGCGTCGCGTGGTGGCTCACCGCGGGCTTCGCCGGCCGGCAGGCGGTGCAGGAGGTCGAGCGTGGCATGGGCGTGCTGCTCCAGTCCGGTGCACTGTCCGGCGCGCGGGGCATCGCGCTTTCCATCGAGGCACGGCTGGCCGCGGATCTGACCGGCACCGAGCACTACCTCCTGGCCGCGCCGGACGGGCAGCGTGTCGCGGGAAATCTCGCCTCCATGCCGCGCCAGGCCGGGTGGCATGAGGTTCGGGTCCGCCAGACCGAAGGGACGGAGGTGCCCGTGCTCCTGCTGGTCGCGCCTTTACCGGGCGGCGGAGCCCTGGTGGTCGGGCGCGATCTTTCCGCTGTGCGCGCGCTGGAACAGCGCCTCCTTTCCGGTGCCTTATGGGTGGGCCTTGCCGTCCTCGTCCTCGGCCTCGCCGGGGGCCTCGTGATCGGGCGCGGCGTTGCGAAGCGTGCGGCACGCATGGAAGCGGCCCTCGCCGAGATCCAGGCGGGCGCCCTCGAACGGCGCCTTCTCGTCGGCGGCGCCGGCGACGAGTTCGACAGGCTTGCGCTGCGCATCAACGCGACGCTTGATCGTCTTCAGGCGCTGATGACCGCCTTGCGCGAGGTGACGGATGACATCGCGCACGACCTGCGAACGCCCCTCACGCGACTGCGGCAGCGGCTCGAGGCCGTGGCGCTGGATCCGAAGCCGGAGGCGATCGCGGCGGCGGAGAAGGAAGTCGACGCCTTGCTCGACATGTTCGCCGCGCTGCTGCGCATCGCGCAGGTGGAATCGGGGGCGCGGCGCGCCGGCTTCACGCGGGTCGACCTTTCGGCAGTCGCGCAGTCCGTGGCCGAGGTCTACGCATCTGCAGCAGAGGAGCGCAGTCAGGTGCTGGAGTCCGACATCGCGCCCGGCGTGACGATGAACGGCGACCCGGCGCTGCTGACGCAGATGCTGGCGAACCTTCTGGAGAACGCGATCCGCCATGGCCGCTTGGGGGGGCGCGTTCGGCTGGTGCTCGGCCCGGCGGAGGCATGCGTCAGCGACGACGGCCCCGGCATCCCGGCATCCGAGCGCGAGGCGGTGTTCCGCCGGTTCCATCGGCTCGACGCCGCGCGTTCGACACCCGGCAGCGGGCTCGGGCTCGCACTCGTGCGGGCCGTCGCGGGCCTTCACGGCATCCGTATATCTCTGGAGGATGCGGCGCCTGGCCTTCTCGTTCGCTTGGCGCTTCCTTCGGCGGTCAAGGCCGATGGCGCGGCGCTTGCGGGCGGGTCGCGCCGCCCCTAATCGATCTCGGACAGGAACGGGAGGCAATGATGGACCACGCGATGCACAGCGCAGGCACGATCACGCATGCCGAACGGCTCGATCGCCTGGCCGAGGTGGCGGTCAAGGTCGGGCTTGGCCTGGCTCCGGGGCAGGAACTGGTGATGACCGCCTCGGTGGACGCGCTCGACCTATCGCGCCGCATCACCGAGCACGCGTATCGGGCCGGGGCGCGGCTCGTCACGACACTGCTCTCCGATGATCGGGCCACGCTGGCGCGTTACCGCCTTGCGCCTGAGGAGAGTTTCGACACCGCGCCAGGCTGGCTGTTCGACGGCATGGCAGCAGCGTTTCGGGGCGGTGCCGCGCGGTTGGCGATCGTCGGTGAGGACCCATCGCTGCTCGCGGGTCAGGACCCCGACAAGATTGCCCGCGCCAATCGCGCCCGGTCGCAGGCCTATCGACCGGCGCTAGACCTGATTTCCACCTCCACCATCAACTGGGCGCTGGTCGCGGCGGCGACACCGGCCTGGGCCAGGGCCGTCTTCCCCGACACGACGGACGAGGTGGCGATGGCACGTCTGTGGGATGCGATCTTCGCGGCCTCGCGCATCGATGCGGCCGACCCCGTCGCGGCATGGGCGGCGCATAATCGCGGCCTCATGACGCGGCGGAACATGCTGAACGAGCGGCGCTACGCCGCGCTGCATTTTCGTGGGCCCGGCACCGATCTGCGCGTCGGGCTCGCGGATGGCCATGCGTGGATGGGCGGGCTGACCACGGCGAAGAACGGGTTGACCGGCAATCCCAACATCCCGACCGAGGAAGTCTTCACCACACCCCACGCGGCAAGGACCGAGGGGGTTGTCGCAGCGACCAAACCGCTGGCCTACCAAGGTACCCTGATCCGTGACATCAGGGTCCGCTTCGAGGACGGTGTGATCGTCGATGCGGAGGCCAGTGCTGGGGGCGAGGTGCTTCGGCGGATGATCGGCACGGATGAAGGCGCGCGGCGTCTCGGTGAAGTCGCGCTCGTGCCCGACTCCAACCCGATCTCCCGGAGCGGCGTGCTGTTCCTGAACACGCTGTTCGATGAGAATGCCGCGAGCCACATCGCGCTCGGCCAGGCCTATTCCAAATGCTTCCTCGACAAGGATTTGTCGGATGAAGCGCTTGCCGCCCGCGGCGCCAACCGCAGCCTGATCCATGTCGACTGGATGATCGGGTCAGCCGAGACGGATGTGGATGGCATTGCCGCGGACGGGACCGCCGAACCCCTCATGCGCCGGGGTGAATGGGTGCGCTAGACGCAGCAGTGTCCGGGCGCGACAGTTCGGTCCATGCATGGATCCGTGTCTCGGCGCCTTGACGCCGCAATCGCCGCGCTGCCGCGTGCCTATCCCGGTCCCGGCGGCGCTGTCGCCGTCCTGCGGCAGGGGGAGGTCCTGGTGCGCCATGCCTGGGGCTGGGCCAATGCCGAACGGCGCATGCCATTCACGCCGCGTACGTTGTTCCGGATGTGCTCCATCACCAAGCAGTTCACCTGTGCGGCGCTGCTCGACGCCGTGCCTGATCCTTCCGACCTTGATGACGCGCTGAGGGCTCGCCTGCCGCTGCTTGAGGGGCCCGTGCCGGGTGTCCTGCATCTGTGCCACAACCAGTCGGGGCTCAGGGATTATTGGGCCGTCGCCATGCTGCACGGTTCGCCGGTGGAGGCGCCCTTCGGCACGGATGAGGCGCAGGCCGTCGTGTCCGGCACGCGCACCCTGCATTTCGCGCCAGGTACACGCTATTCCTACGCGAACCAGAACTTCCGTCTGCTGTCCGACCTGCTCGAGGATCGCGAAGGCGAAGCCTTCGCCGACATCCTGCGACGCCGCATCTTTGCGCGATGCGGCATGGAGACCGCTTTTGTCGCAGCCGATACCCGCGCCCTGCCGGACGGGACGGAAGGCTATGAGGGAAGCCAGGCGAGCGGCTTCCGCGCCGCCGAGAACCGCATCCTCTGGACAGGCGATGCCGGGCTCGGCGCTTCACTCGATGACATGGTCGCCTGGGAGCGGCACATCGATGCGACGCGCGACGACCCGCAGGCGCTGCCGGCCAGGCTCGCGGGACCCGTCGCCTTCGCGGATGGCGCGCCGGCGAGCTACGGCTTCGGCCTGTCCCGCGGCACGGAATTCGGGCGAGCCGTCTTCGGCCATGGCGGCGCGCTGCGGGGCTGGCGCAGCCATCGGCTGTACGTGCCGGCGGAGCGGGTCTCGATCGTCGTGATGTTCAATCACCTGTCCGATGCTCACGCCGCGGCGGTCGACCTGCTCGCCGCCGTGCTGGACGCGTCACGTTCGGTGCCGGTCGCCGATCTGCCGGTGCCGCCGTGGCTCGGGACCTGGCGAGAGCCCGAGACCGGGCTGTCCGTGCGCATCGATGCTGCTGGCTCAGGGCGTGTCCGCCTGCGCTTCGGCCATGTCGCGGAACGGCTCGACATCCGGCGCGACGGCTCGGCTGGCAATGGCCGCACGCTTCTCCGCGCCGACGCGGGCGGCCTGCGCATGGAGCGTCCGCAGGAGAATCAGGCCAGCACGCTCGTTCCATGGTCGGGCGAAGCGCGACCGGACATCGCCGGTCGCTATCGCTGCGCGGAACTCGGCGCGGAACTCGAGATCGCCGACGCCGGCGGTCAGATCTACGGCGCCTTCCAGGGCATTCTCGGACGAGGGCGCATGGAGCTTCTTGAGCCGATCGGACAGGATCTTTGGACGCTGCCATGTCCGCGGGCCTTGGACCACACGCCTCCGGGAGATTGGACGCTTGCCATACTGCGCACGACGGATGGGAGGGTCGCGGATGTCGAGGTGGGCTGCTGGCTCGCGCGACGCCTGACCTATGCGAAGGTCGGCGCGTGATGCGTGACCTTGCTGCCATGGTTGCAGCGCTTGAGGCTGTCGCCGCCGCCGGAGCGATGGCGGGTCAACCCGATGCGATCTTCCACGCGATGGAAGTGGCGACGCGCGCCACGATCGGCCATCGCCTGTTCACCGTGATGCGGCACGATCCCATCGCGGGCCGAAACCGCCGCATCTTCACGAGCGATCCCGTCGCCTATCCGGTGTCCGGCCATAAGCCCGTGGACTGGGCCCACCCCTGGGCGCAGCGAGTCCTGCGGCATGGCGAACCCTGGATCGGGCAGACTTCGGCCGACATCGCCTGGGCCTATCCGGACCATGAGCGGATAGCGGCCATGGGGCTTGGCAGCGCGATGAACCTTCCGGTGCGCTGGAATGGCGTCGTCCTGGGGACCGTCAACCTACTGGATGCCGAAGGTCATTTCGCGGAGGAGAGCGCCATCCGCGGCATGGTTTTCGCTGCTCTTGCGGTGCCGGCCCTGCTCGCTATCGATGAAGCCTGATCCGCCGGAGATGGACATGACCCGCATCGCTCGCCGTCACCTACTCGCCGCGCCCTCCTTGCTGGCTGCCGCCCCGGCCCACGCACAGGCTGCCTTCACGCGTCCGGTGCGCCTCATCGTTCCCTGGGCGCCGGGTGGCACGACGGACATCCTCGCCCGCATCGTCGCCGAACCGCTCGCGGCCGCGCTCGGCCAGCCGGTGTTGGTGGAGAACCGATCGGGTGCGAGCGGCAATGTCGGGTCCGATCTCGTCGCCAAGGCGATGCCGGATGGGCACACGCTGCTGTTTGGGTCTATGTCGACGCATGCGATGAACCACGCCCTGATGCGCACCATGCCGTTCGACGGGGTCGCCGACTTCACGCCGTTGGCGATGCTCGGCTTCGCCGTGAACACCATGGTGATCCATCCATCCGTGCCGGCCCGGAGCGTGCCCGAGTTCATCGCCCATGCCCGTGCGAACCCCGAGAAGGTGGCTTATGCCTCGGCTGGTCCAGGCTCGACCAACCATCTCTGCGCCGCGCTGTTCGAGAGCATGACCGGCATCCGCATGGTCCATGTCCCGTATCGCGGCGGGCAGCCGGCCGTGACGGACACGGTCGCCGGCCAGACCCAGCTACTGTTCAGCGCCGCGACGCAGACCATGCCGCATGTCGATGGCGGTCGCCTGCGCCTGATCGGCGTGACGGAAGCCGCGCGCTGGAGCCGCCAACCATCCATTCCGACGGTCGGCGAGACCGTGCCCGGCTACGAGATGGCCGTCTGGTACGGCGCCTTTGGCCCGAAGGGCATGGACCCGACGCTCCAGCAGCGACTGAATGCCGATCTCAACCGCATCATGGAGCTTCCTGCGGTCAAGGAGCGGCTTGCCGGAATGGGCGTGGAGATCGCCGTTGAGAACACGGACGCGTTCCGTCGCCGCTTGGTCGCCGATGCGGAGAAATGGGGCGCGCTGATCCGGCGCCTGGGCATCGAGGCGTCCTGATCCCGTCTGGACGCTACCGGTCCGGCGCTCCATCCTCCGCCGCCTGATACGGGGGATACGCCGATGGACACGCCGCTGAAGGTCGAGATCGAGGAGGGCATCGCCCTCCTCACCATGAATCGTGCCGAGTCGCGCAACCCACTTGATCCGGAGATGCAGGACGCGCTGCTCGATACACTGTCGGAACTCGATGCCGGCCAGGAGGTGCGCGTCGCCATCCTGACCGGCGCGGGCACTGCATTCTGCGCCGGCGGAAATGTGCGCCGGATGGGCGAGGCGGCGAGCGGTCCAAAGGAACGGACGCCGGCCCAGGCGCGCGGGTATTATCGCTGGGGCATCCAGCGCATTCCGCGCCTGCTCGAGCAGCTCGAAATGCCGGTGATCGCGGCGGTCAACGGCCCAGCGATGGGCGCCGGGCTCGATCTGACCTGCATGTGCGACCTGCGCATCGCGGCCGAGAGCGCGCGCTTCGCCGAGTCCTTCGTGAAGCTCGGCATCATCCCGGGCGACGGTGGCGCCTGGCTGCTGCCGCGCATCGTCGGCTTTGCCCGCGCGTCGGAAATGGCGTTGACGGGCGATTCCCTCACCGCACAGGAGGCACTCGCTGCGGGGCTTGTCTCCCGCGTCGTGCCCGATGCCGAGTTGATCCCGGCGGCGAGGGCGCTCGCCGCCCGCATTGCCGCCAATCCGCCGCAGGCCGTGCGCATGGCGCGGCGCCTGCTGCGGGAGGCATGGAACAACCGGCTCGACACGGTGCTCGAGATGTCGTCCGCCATGCAGGCCGTGGCACACACCACGGATGATCACAAGGAAGCGCTCGCGGCGATGCGGGAGAAGCGCAAGCCGACCTACAAGGGCGCCTGACATGGCCTTCGCGCCCGGCCTGCTCGCAGGGCGACGCGCGCTGGTGACCGGCGGCGGCACCGGGCTCGGTCGCAGCATCGGCAAGCGCTTCCTCGACCTCGGCGCGTCGCTCGCGATCTGCGGCCGGCGTGCGGCAGTGCTTGATACGACCGCGGACGCGTTCCGCGCTGAAGTCCCGGGAGCGCAGGTCACGACCCATCCTTGCGACATCCGGGATGCTGTCGCCGTCGAGGCGATGCTGGACGATGTCTGGCGTGACGGTGCGGCGGACATCCTCGTCAACAATGCGGCGGCCAATTTCCTGGCGCAGACGCATCGACTCTCGTCGCGCGCGGTCGATGCGGTGCTCGGAACCACGCTGCACGGCGCGGCGTATTGCACGATCGGCTGCGGTCGACGGTGGATCGATGCCGGCACGCCCGGTGTCGTATTGTCGATGCTGACGCTTTCCGCGCTGCAGGGCGGTGCCTTCACCGCGCCTTCCGCCATGGCGAAGGCTGGATTGCTCGCAATGACGCAGAGCCTCGCTGTCGAATGGGGGCCACACGGCATCCGGCTGGTGGCGATCGCGCCCGGCACCTTTCCGACCGAGGCTGCCGTCGCGCGCCTGCGTCCGGGCGGCGTCGAGCATGGCGGCGTGCCGCTGCGGCGCGCGGGGCGGCACGACGAACTCACCGACCTCGCCGCCTTTCTCGTCTCAGACCATGCCGGCTACATCACTGGCGAATGTGTCGTCGCGGATGGCGGGCGGCGGCTGCTTGGCGGTGCGCGCGCGGGCGCGCAGGAGCTGCTGGACTGGACTGACGAGCAATGGGCCGCGCAGCGTGCGCGCACGCCGGCGCGCTGAGGAGGGCATGGCGATGGCCTTCGCTGAGATCACCTATGACGTCACCGACGCGATCGCGACCGTCACGTTGAACCGACCTGAGAAGCGCAACGCCTGGTCGCCGGAAACCGAGGCGGAGGTCCGCGACGCCTTCGGCCTCGCCGCCGCCGACGCGTCCGCGCGGGTCATTATCCTGACCGGGGCAGGTGGTACTTTCTGCGTCGGCGCCGACGTGACCGGAATCGCGGGACGCAGACCCGATCGGCCGCGCTTCGCCGGTGTCACGCCACCGCCAGGGGATCCGCCGCCCGTCGAGGATCTGTCGCGCCGTTACTCCTACATCCTGAACATCGGCAAACCGGTGATCGCGGCGATCAATGGCGCGGTGGCGGGCGTCGGGCTTGCGGTGACGCTGTACTGCGACCTGCGCTTCATGGCCGCGGGCACGCGGCTGGCCTGTGCCTTCCCGCGCCGGGGATTGATCGCGGAACATGGTTCCGCCTGGCTGCTGCCGCGTCTCGTCGGGCCCATGAATGCGGCCGATCTCCTCCTGTCCGGCAGGACGGTGACGGCGGAGGAGGCGGCGTCGATGGGCCTGGTGCGCGTGCTGCCAGCCGAGCGATTCATGCCCGCTGTTCGGGCCTATGCCGCGGACATCGCGGACAACTGCTCGCCGCGGTCGCTCCGCATCATCCGCCGCCAGCTCGCGCTTGCCCCCCTTCAGACGCTGTCGGAGGCGATCGAGATGGCCGAGCAGGAGCAGGCGGCGACGATCGGCACCGAGGACCGGCGCGAAGGCGCGACAGCGTTCTTGGAGAAGCGCCGACCCAACTTCACCGGCCGCTGAAGCGCGGACCAAGCCCGCCAGCAGCGCGGGCCGCTTCGCGTTCCGCCTCGTCCATGCCCAGGATGCCGCCGAGGATCTCGGCCTCATGCTGGTTGAGGAACGGGCTCGCCTCAAAGGGTGGTGGTAGCGCGTCCTCGATCCGCAACGGCGTCGCGGGCAGTACGACGCGGCCGACCTCCGGATGATCGACCCAGCGCAACATGCCGCGTTCGTGCATGCCCGGATCGTTCAGCACTTCCTCGAGCGTCCGGACGGGTGCTGCCGGGACGCCGTGCTCGCGCGTCAGGGTTTCGAGCTCCGCGCGCGTGTGTGCAGAGGTCCAGGCGGTGACGAGCCGATCCACCTCGGCCATGTGGGTCACGCGGTCCGGGTTGCTGCGGAAGCGGGCGTCGCCGATGAGCGCCTCCTGATCCATGGCGCGCAGCAGCCTGTCCCAATGGCCTTCGGTGACGACGATGATGGCGATCCAGCCGTCGGAGGCCGGATAGACGTTGTAGGGCGCCATGGCGAGGCCAGCGTGGCTATTGCCCGTGCGCGGCGGGACATCCTTGAGCATGCCGCCGAAATGCATGCCAAGCGCCGAGGCGAGCGTCGAATAGGCAGCGTCCTGCATCGCCACTTCGACGAAGGCCCCCTTGCCGCTGCGTTCCCGCGCGAACAGCGCCGTCATGATCGCGCCGTAGAGATGCGTGCCGCCGAGGAAGTCGCAGACAGTCGGGCCGGCCTTGGTGGGCGGGCCGTCCGGATAGCCAGTGGTGTGCATGATCCCGACCGCAGCCTGGACGGTGAGGTCCATCGCCAGACGATCCTTGTCCGGCCCCGTTTGGCCGTAGCCGGATCCCGCCGCGTAGATCAGTCGCGGATTGCGCGCGCGCAGCCCGTCATGGCCGAGCCCGAGCCGGTCCATCACGCCAGGCGAAAAATTCTCGATCACCACGTCGGCGCGGTCGACCAGCCTCAGGAATACGTCGCGACCGGCCGGGGTCTTGAGGTCGAGCGAGAGACCTTTCTTGTTCGAATTGAGCATCGCCATCGGCACCGATCCGCCCGCAACCATGGCGCGGCGACGCAGCGGCTCCCCGGTCGGCGGCTCGACCTTGATGACGGTCGCACCCGCCATGGCCATCAGAAAGCCGGCATAGGGCGCCTGGTAGATGTGCCCGAGGTCGAGGACGAGGATGCCCTCGAGCGGCCGGGCCATGGCGCTAGACCTTCCCGCCCAGGATGCGTCGGCCGATGGCGCTCCGGTGCACCTCGGACGGACCTTCATAGACGCGCATCAGGCGGACTTGCTGGTGCATCAGCTGCAGCGGCAGTTCCTTCGTGACGCCCATCGCACCCCAGGTCTGCATGGCGTTGTCCAGCACGGTCTGCGCCATTTCCGTCGCCCGCACCTTCAGGATAGAGGCTTCCATGCGGACATCCGCGCCCGCGTCGAGCTTCGCGGCGAGGTCCTGGACCATCAGCCGGCAGGCATGCATCTCCATCGCCGCATCGGCCGCGAACCATTGGATCGCCTGCCGGTCGGCAAGGCGCACGCCCCAGGTCACGCGGTTCTGCGCCTGCTCGGTCATCATCTCGAGCGCCCGGCGCGCCATGCCGACGCAGCGTGCACCCATCTGCATGCGGCGTACGTTCAGCCGCAGCTGCATCGGCGCATAGCCTCGGCCGAGCTCGCCGAGCACGTTCTCGTGCGGCACGCGACACTCCTCGAAGACCAGCTCATAGGTCCGCCGGCCGCCGAGCATCGGGATTTCGCGCTCGATGACGAAGCCGGGCGTGCCCTTCTCGACGATGAAGGCTGTGATGCCGTCCTGGCGCTTACCGTCCCCGGTGCGCGCCATGAGGATGATGAAGTCGGCGCGCGGGACGTTGGATACCCAGATCTTGCGCCCGTTGATGACCCAGTCGTCGCCGTCGCGGACCGCGCGCGTCGTCATCCCAGCGGGGTCGCCGCCAGCGCCGGGCTCGCTGATCGCCATCGCGGACCGCTGCTCGCCGCGCGCGTAGGGGTCGAGATACTTCGCCCTCTGCATCGGGCTTGCCACCGAGAGCATCATGTGGAGGTTCGGGCTGTCAGGCGGGATGGTGAAGGGGACGCAGGCCCGCGCCATCTCCTCCTCCGCCACGGCCAGGGAAATCAGCGGCAGGTTCGCGCCGCCGAACTCCTCGGGCACGTCCAGGCCCCAGAGGCCGAGCTCCCGGCAGCGTGCCAGCAGCTTCGCTTCCTCTTCCTCGCTCAGCTTGAAGCCACCGCCCGCTGCTTCCCGCTTCAGCACGGCAGGCTCGAGCGGCATGAGGTCGCGTTCCACGAACTTCGCCACCAGGTCCTGCAGCATGCGGGTTTCCTCGCTGGTGGCGAGGGGCTGGTTGTGGTCCATGATGCGATCCTCCGGTCTGGCGGATACCCACCACCCGTGGCGGGCGGCGTCAAGCAGGTCCGGCGTCAGCGCATGTAGCGCCAGCGGAACCGGTCACCCTGGGCCTCGACGCGGCCCACGGACGGGTCCGGGAAGTGGATCGGCAGCACCCGCGTGTCCGTGTCCGCCACCGCACCGAAGAAGCGGCGACGGCTGGTTTCGGCTTCGGCCGGATCCCAACAGAAAACCGTTGACCAGTCAGGCTGGTGCACCTGCAGCGCGTGATGCATCAGGTCGCCGGTGATGACCGCGTGCTGGCCGCCGCTGCGGATATGCACGCAGCAATGGCAGGGCGAATGCCCAGGGGTCGGCTCCAGGGTGATGCGGTCGTCGAGCTGGAAGTCGTTGTCAACCAGCAGCGCCTGGCCTGCCGCGACGACAGGTTCGCAGTTGAAGCGGAAGACGTTGCCGCCGCCCCCGGGGCGCTCGACCGCGGCCTTGGTCGTCTCCTCCCAGGCTGCGTATTCGCGCTTGTGGAAGACGTACTTCGCGCGCGGGAAGGTCGGTACCCAGCGCCCGTCCCGCAGCACCGTGTTCCAGCCGGAATGGTCGATGTGGAGATGGGTACAGAGGACGTAGTCGATGTCCTCGAAGGCGAGCCCCTCCGCCTTCAGACCATCCAGCCAGGGCTGCTTTGGGAAATCCATCGGTGCGGGATAGCCCTTGTCCTCGCCCGTGCAGGTATCGACCAGGATGGTGTGGTGCGGCGTGCGCACGACATAGGTCTGATATGTGATCACCATCTTGCCGGAGGTGGCGTCGAAGGTCTCGGGTTCCACCTCCTTCAGCCGCTCGGCCAAGAGGCCGGGCGACGCCGCGGCCTTGGGGAACATCGCCTCGGGAGCGCGCCAGGGGCCGTCGCGCTCGATGATGCTGGTGATGGTGACGTCGCCGATGGTGAGCTTGCGCATGTCTTGTCCGTTCAGGTCGGGATGGTCATTCGGGGCGGATGCCGGCGGCGGCTGCGACGCGCTGCCAGGTCGGCACGTCCTCCGCGAGGCGTGCGGTAAGGATGCCGGGCGCGCTCATCAACGGCTCCGCGCCCAGCCGCTCGAAGCGTGACCGGAAATCCGGATCGGTTCGCAGCGCGGCGAGTTCTGCCGACACGCGATCGAGGATTGGCGTCGGCAGCCCTTTGGGCGCGGCGATGGCGAACCAGTTCGGGGCGATGTAGCCTGGGACGGTCTCCATGGCGGCGGGTACGTCGGGCAATGCCGGGATGCGCTGCGCGGTTGTGATGGCGAGGATGCGCGCGCGGCCCTCCCGCGCATGAGACAGCGTTTCCACGGTGCTGGCGAAGACGAGGTCGATATCCCTCGAATAGAGCGCGTTCATTGCCTGTGCCGCGCCGCGATAGGGAACGTGCACGATGTCGATCTGCGCGGTCGCCGCCAGCATCGCGCCAGAGAGGTGGTTCGAGGATCCGATTCCCGACGTTCCGTAGGTGACAGTGCCGGGCCTCGCGCGTGCTTCCTCGACCAACGCCTGAAGCGACGCAAAGCGGTGGTCGGCGCGGACAACGATCGTCGTCGCGATCTCGGCCACCAGCGAAACGGGCGTGAGGTCGCTTCGCGGATCGAAGCCGAGATTGGCGTAGATCGCCGGCAGAATCGCCAGGGAGGAGGAGGTGAGCACGAAGGCATAGCCGTCGGGCGGCGACTGGACGACACTGCGCAGCCCGATCGACCCGCCCGCACCTGTGCGGTTCTCGATGACGAAAGGCTGGCCGAGCCTGTCCCGAAGCCGTTCGCCGATGAGCCGGCCTACCGTGTCGATCGGTCCACCGGCGGCGAAGGGAATGACGAGGCGGATCGGACGGTTCGGCCAGGGATCCTGGGCGCGTGCGATCCGAGGCGCGATGCTCGCGAGGCCAAGCGCGGCAAGATCGCGGCGGCGCATGTCACTCCCTCCAGGACGGATCGATGGCGTCGATCCGCCGCAGCAGCCCTTGCCATTCAAGCGGGCCGTAGCGGCGGGACGCGCCTGGTGCGTACATTGCACATGACTTCGTAACCACTTCGGGGCTCGGCATCTCGAGTTCGGTGTTGCAGGCCATGGCCTGCAGTTGCGCTTGGCAGGCGCGCTCCAGGCCCCACATCGCAATGAAGGCCTCGGCCATGCTTTCGCCGACGGTCAGCAGGCCGTGGTTGCGTAGGATGCAGTAGTTCAGGCCGCCGAGGGAGGTTGCCAGCGCGTCCCGCTCCGCCGGGTCTCGTTCGGGGCCGCGGAAGTCGTGGTAGGCGATGCGCCCGTAGAAGCGGGTCGCCGTCTGCGTCAGCGGCAACAGTCCACACTTCAGTGCGCTGACGGCCATGCCCGCGATGGTGTGGGTGTGCATCGCCGCCATCACGTCGGTGCGGGCACGATATAGCGCGCTGTGGATCGTGAAGCCGGCCGGATGCAGCCCGTAGGGCAGGTCGGGGCGATAGACGATCTCGCCCTCCATGCTCACCTTGAGCAGGGAGGAAGCGGTGATCTCCCCGAAGAAGAGTCCGTTCGGGTTGATCAGGAAGTGGTTGGGGCTGTCGGGTATGCGCGCGCTGATGTGCGTGTAGATCATGTCCGACATGCCGAAATGCTCGCAGAGCCGGTAACAGGCCGCCAGGTCAAGCCGCGCCTGCCATTCCGCCTCGCTCACCGAGCCACGGATCGGGGCGATCCTCAGCGGTCCGATGGTGGTCATGGGTCCCTCCGCGCCGCCCTTCGCACCGGCGGCTTACCGGGAACGATCCGACGGACGCCTGCGATGCGCAAGCCTCGCTCAGCGGGCACGGGCTTCGCGGCGGGCGATCCAAGTCGTCGCGGCGAAGATGACCGCCGCGCCGGCGAAGGTCGTTGTCGCGGGCACTTCGGCAAAGACGACCCATCCGAGGAAGGAGGCCCACACCATGTCAATGAACTTGACCGGCTGCGTCGCGGACATGTCGGCCAGCCGGAAGGCCTCGGTCAGGCACCAGTGCCCTGCGCTGCCGAGCAGTCCGGTCAGCAGGAACCAGCCCCACTGCGCTGCCGTCGGGGAGGTCCAGCCCGCAAGCGCGAATGGCAGCGTGAAGACGGACACCGTGATGGCCTGCCACGCGACGATCACTTCCGGCCGGTCGCGCCGCGTCAGTGCCTTCGTGATCAGGAAGGACGCTGCGAAGAGCGGCGCGGAGGCGAGCATCACGAGCGTCCACGTGCCGCCAGCGGTCCCGGTGAATTGCGGCGCGACCACGATGCCGACCCCGACGAATCCGATGCCCGCGGCGACCCAGCGTGCCCGGACCATCGGCTCGCCTAGGAACAGGACGGCGCCTGCCATGATGAAGATCGGCCCCGTGAAGCCGATTGCTGTCATGTCTGCCAGCGGGACATGCGGCAGGGCCCAGAACCACATCAGCAGGCCGGCGGTGTGTACCAAGCCTCGCCATCCCTGCCCCTTGAGGTCGTGGGGCCGCCATGCGGCGAGTCCCGTCCGAACCATGAGTGGCAACAGGACGACAAATCCAGCGAGGTAGCGGAGGAACTGTGTCTGAAACGGATCAAGATCCTGCGCGAGGCTCCGGGCGATGGTGTTCAGCACGCAGAAGAGAAGTCCTGCCAGGGCCATATAGCCCATGCCGCGCAATGTGGCCGTTCGCGTTGGGCGCGGTTCGTGTGGCGTCACGCGTCGGCGCCGTCACGTTTCAGGATGTGTGACAGGGCGGCATTGAACGCCTCGGCGGCCTCGTATGCGACCCAGTGCCCGGCGCCAGGGATGGTCGCGGTCTGCGCGCCGACGCGCATCTCGCGTACCAGGTCAATGCGTAGCCCCACATGCGGGCGGGCTATGGCATCCTCCTCCCCATATATCGCAGCGAGTGGCGCCCGGCTTCTCAGGATGGCCTGGCGCAGCGAGTCGGTTCCTGCCCAGCCTCGGCTCTTGAACCGTGCGCGCCGCGTATGGAGGTCCTGCATCGCGAGTGCGACCTCGTCTATCCTCGACGCATCGGCGAACATGAGGGCGGCGAGATTGTGCCTGTTCGCCGCCTCGCGCTCCGCGCCTTCGAGGTTGCGGACCTTGACGAGTTCCGTTGGGCTGCGTGCGAAACCAAGCGCGCCGGCTCCGACGATGGTCAGCGAGGCGCAGCGACCGACATCGATCGCCGCGAGGTGTCCCGCGCAGAGTGCGCCGAAGGAGAAGCCGACAAGATCATATCCCCCCTCCGGGAGCAGTCGGGTGAGCCCGTCCCGTAGGATCAGGGCAATGCCGTCAGGGGTGGCCGGCATCGTCGGCAAATCGCTGTCGCCGAGACCCGGCAGGTCGGGACAAATGACCCGGCGGTTTTCGGCGAAGAACGGGATATTCCTGGCCCAATGCCGCCAGGACCCCGACCCGCCGTGGAACATTACGAGCGGGCGGCCGATGCCCCATGCGCGCCAGATCATGGCGCCGTCACCGCAGGCGGATTCCGCGACGAGGGCCTCCGTGGCGACCGCACGCAAGTCCGGATGGGGTTCTTCGCGCGCCTCGTTCGCGCGCCAACGGCCGTCGATCATCCTGTCCGGAACTCCCCTGCCATCCCGGATCATCCTAGTCACTGCGCAGGGACGGTCCACCCGCCCAGACTGAACGTGTCAGGCCGCGCCAGCTGTCTGCAGCGGCACCGCTGCGGCGACGCTCTCCACGCCCAGGCGCTGTTCCAGTGCCGGGAGTGTCGCTCGCGCGATGGAGATCACTTCCGCCTGGAGGTCGGCAGAGGGGTCTCCGCCACTCGCTGCGCGTTGCAGCGCAAGAGCGCAATCGGCGAGGCGTGTCGCGCCGAGCGTCCGTGCCGCGCCGACCAGACGATGCGCCGCGTGCTGGACATGGCCCGCATCTGCCTTCTCGGCCGGCGATGCATTGGTCAGGAGCGACAGGGCGCGCCGCACCTCCCCGACGAATTCGGCTAGAATGCCATGCGCCGCATGCCCGAGTTCGCGCTCGAGCACGTCGAGCGCGGTGCCGTCGAGGTAGGGGGGCGCGACTTCGGGCATAGGCGGATCCTCAGCGGTGCGCCGTGCCGGCAGGCGGCGAAGAAGACCAAGCAGCGCAGCCCGGTCGAGCGGCTTAGAGAGATGTGCATCCATGCCGGCGCGCCGTGTCGTCTCGACCTGCTCCGGCAGGGCCGATGCGGTCAACGCGATAATGGGAACGTCGCGGGCGGGCGGTTCGAGGGCGCGAATGCGGCGGGTCGTCTCGAATCCGTCCATTCCGGGCATTTGAAGGTCCATTAGGACGGCATCGAAAACGCCCCGGGCGAGAGCCGAGATCGCGCCGGCGCCGTCCGGCGCGGTTTCCACCTCGTGTCCAGCGCTTTCCAGCATGGCCTGGGCGATCTGGCGGTTCGCGGCGACGTCATCGACGACGAGCAGGCGCAGCGGGTCGCCTTCCTGCGCATCCTGCGTCGCGTAAGGCGGGCGAGCATTGTCTTCCGGCAGTGGGAGGGACGTCTCGTGTAGCGGGATCTCAATCCAGAACAGCGCTCCGCCCGCAGCCGGTGCGTCGCAGCCAATCTGACCGCCCATCAATGCGACAAGCCGAGCTGAGATCGCGAGGCCGAGACCGGTGCCCTGGGCTTCCGCCGAGGCCTGCGGAGTCAGTTGGACGAAATCCTCGAACAGAAGGTGGCGCTTGTCTACCGGAACGCCGGGACCGGTGTCCTGCACCTCGATGCGCAGCAGTTTCTCCTCCGGCCGCCTTACGCGCAGGTCCACCCGGCCGCCCGGTGGCGTAAACTTGACCGCGTTGGAGAGGAGGTTCAGCAGCAGTTGGCGCAACCGCGTGGGATCAAGTTCGGCTGCGTCCGGCAGGGCGGGATCGAAATCCTGGTGGAAGGAGAGTGCCTTGCGTGCCACCTCCGGTGCCAGGAGGGTCGCACAGCCATCGAGCAGCGGCTGGAGTGCCACAGGCCTCGGCGCGAGGTCGAGGCGGCCGGCCTCGATCTTCGACAGGTCGAGTAGGCCGTTCACAAGGTCGAGCAGATGTCGGCCGGCTTCGTGCAACGTCTTGACCTGCTCGCGTTGCTCCGGTTGCAGCCTGGGATCCTGCAGGAGCACCTGCGCGAAGCCGAGCACGCCGTTGAGCGGCGTCCGCAGTTCATGCGACACTCTGGCAAGGAAGCGGCTTTTCGCCTCCCCTGCTGCAGCGGCCGAGTCGCGAGCCGCGGCTAGGTCTTGCATCGCCCGCTTGAGCGCGGTGATGTCGGTCCGGATCCCGACTGTGCCGCCATCGGGCGTGCGCCGCTCCGTGATTAGAACCCAACGCCCGTCCGGAAGCAGCCGCTCCATCGGTGGCTGGTTGCCGAGGTGGAAGGCCTTGCTCTCCGTGACGAAGGCTTCGATGTCGTCGCCGGCCTGTGGATACTGCCCGCGCTTTGCTCCTTCCCGCATGATGTCTTCAAAGCGGGCCCCGGCCTGGATGAAGGGCGCGCTGATCTTGTAGAAGTCGCGGTAGCGACTGTTGCAAGCAGTCAGACGGTCGTCGGCGTCGAACATGACGAAGCCGTCGGACATCGATTCCAGCGCGTTCTCCAGCGTCAGGCGGGCGCGGGCGCGCTCGGCCTCCGCCTTGTCGCGCTGGCGCAGGATCACCATGAGCGCGAGCGCAACACCGATGATGACGATACCGAGAATGCTGGAAACGGCGAACGCACGGACCCTGTCGCGGTACCAA
The DNA here is from genome assembly GCF_016106015.1 of Neoroseomonas rubea. Lineage (GTDB taxonomy): Bacteria > Pseudomonadota > Alphaproteobacteria > Acetobacterales > Acetobacteraceae > Neoroseomonas > Neoroseomonas rubea. The sequence continues at coordinate 3,960 of NZ_JACADQ010000006.1, read as the reverse complement.
CTTGCCAGGGCAGCGTCGACCTCGAAGGTCGTTGTGATGAACAGGGTCGGGTACAGAGTGGGCCTGACTGACGCGAATACGGAGCGACCGGAAAAGCGGCTTGTCGTGAGGATCGCGCGCTGACTGGTCGCCAATTGCCGTGCCGGCGGCTCAAGTCGTTGGCCTATGCGCGTTTCGTCATGAGGAACCGATGTAAGGAGTACGCCGTCGTCCCGCTCGAGCGTCGTGCGCACGCCGTCTGGTTCGCCTGCGGCTGAGAGCAATGCACGAACAGAGGGCACCGGCACCTCTGCAACGGCAAGCACGGGCCCGACGCCGACGACTGTCACGTTGCGCGCGAAGAAAAGCGTCCACTCGCCGGTCGACGGGTTCTGCACTGGACCCCCGATCGAGACGCCGCCCCCACGCTCCGCGAGCTCCGAGAAGCCGGTCTCGACCGGCAAAGGAAGTCGGCGGCGCCGTGACACCGGCAAGGCGGTTGCGACTGGAAGTCCGTTGGGGCCGAGCAGCAGGATATCGCGGTAGGTGAAGTTCTGGTTGTTGAATTGCCGCAGGACGCGGTTCAGGACGGCGATGTCCATGCGACCGTCCTGCGCGAAGTGAGCGAGCAGCGCGGGCAGACCGGCCAGCATTGCGTCCACCTGGACGAAGGCGCGGTTGATGGACGCTTCCGTCGCCAGGCCGATGCGTTCGACGGTCTCCTCCGCCGCGCGGATCTGCGCTTCCCTGGCCCGGCCGATGATCATCAAGGTGGCCGCGGTCTGCGCAAGCAGAAGGACCATGGCCGCAATGAAAATCGAGCGACGAAGGAAGACCGTATTCTGCATCGTCAGTCGGGTCGGGCGGTGACGCCAAGTTCTGGCGCGAGACGCATGTTCCAGGCGTCGACGCAGGGCTCCCCACAGCGCCGAACCCATCCGGGCAGGACCGTCTCCGTCAACAGGCGAAGGCGGCGCTGCTGGTCGGCCGCGGTCACAGGGACAACCGTCATTGTACCCCTCCGCCCGGTTGCGCAGGCGGGCTGGCCCGAATTGCAGGCGATGCCCTCGCCGGTCTCAACTTCAGCCGCTTCCCAGATCTGACGCTCGAGCCCGGCGAGTTCCTGTCGGATCATCGCCCGCGCCCAATCCGGCAACGCATTCCAGGCCGCGCGGTTCGCCCCGAAGACCGACAGCCCCCATGTGACGGCCATGCCATGCATGTGCGTCGTGATCTCATGCAGCCCTATCGCATTCGCCGAGAGCGTCCCCGTTACCGCGCATTCGACGACGCCCGAGCGCATGGCGGCAAGGGTCTCACCGAACGGTATCACGACAGGCGTGGCGCCGAGTGCCGCAAACATCTCGGATTGCCCGACCGAGGATGTCCGGATCCTGCGGCCTGCAAGGTCCGATAGCCCCGCGAAGGCATTCCGGCAGAATAGGACCTGAGCGGGGTATGTATAGACGGCCAATAATTCGACATCGTAGCGATCGGCCAGCACGGCCTCCAGATGCGGGCGGTAGAGCGAGACCGTCCGCCTGAGTGCCGCCATGTCGGGGTTCACCGTCGGCAGGTCGACCGCGTTGAATTCGGGCTCGTCGGCGCTGACGACCGCGAGCAACGCCGTCCCGAACGGCACGACGCCAAGGCGCATGAGCGCGAGCATCTCCTGCGCGCGGATGCCGCTACGATCGAAAGGGGCGATCTCGGCTTGGATCCGATTGCCGGACACCTCAGGCAGCCGCCGGCGCCAGAACGGTTCCTCATACCGGACGTACTGGCTCACATCAGCGAGCCCGCCGACAATCTTGATACGGATGGGCGCCTCGGCGGTGGGCTGTGCCTCAACGCCCGCGCTACCCAGCAATCCGATCGCGCAAATCGCCCATATCGCCAGGTGCCTCAAGGCCCCTCCAACCACTGCTGCCTCCTGCGGGTATTTGTGAAGGCGACTTGCTACCTTTACGCGAACTATCTCACGCTCACCATTAAGAAACGTCATCTGGCCCGACCCGGCCGAGGGGGGCCATCTGCCGATGGGACGCAACTGAAATGACGATGCCTCCTTGCCGAACCGCGATCGCCAGCCACCGCGGCGGAGCCTTCCTCTGGCCCGAGAATGGCTTGGCCGCTTTCCGCGCCACCGCTGGCCTCGCACTCGAACAGGCCGAGTGCGACGTCCACGCCTCATCGGACGGGGAGGCAGTGGTCATTCACGACGCGACACTCGAGCGGACCACGGAGGGGCGCGGTCGTGTCGTCGCGAGGACCGCCGATGAACTCCGCCGACTGCGGCTGCGGGGCGGCGGCGGCGAGACTGTGCCGATGCTGGCCGACATGCTGGTGACGCTGGTCGGCTCCAAGGTCGCCCCGCGCGTCGAGATCAAGGATGATGGCCAGGGGCGTCCCTATCCGGGGCTCGTGAACCGGGTGCTGGCCGAACTGGATCGGGCGGGCATCCGCCGGCAGGCCTGGGTTATCGGATTCGACGCGCCGACGATGGCTGAAGCTGTGGCGCTCGGCGGCCTGGGGGGCGTCGCTTGGCTGCTGGAATCAGCGACGTTCCGGGCGCTTGGCGTACGCGGTACGATCGCCGTCGCGACGTCCTACGGCTTTCCCGAGATCGGTGTGCATGAATCAGTGCTCGACGCCGAGACCTGCGCCACCTTGCGATCGGCGGGGCTTGGCATATCCGTCTGGGGCGCAAATCACGCGCCGTCGATCCAGCGCATGCTCGATCTCGGCATCGACCTCCTCGCAACGGACGATCCGCCGCTCGCGATTGCGCTCCGCGGCTGAGGACCTGCGCATCCAGGTTGCAACCGCGGGCGGCCTCCACCTCACCTGACGTCGAGAAGAAGAGGGGCGCGCAAATTGGGTGTCGAGACGGCTGTTCTCGAGGCCGACCGCGTCAGCCTGAGCTTTGGCGGCGTTCGTGCGCTGAGCGACGTGTCCTTCGCTGTTCGGCGCGGCGAGATCTTTTCGATCATCGGTCCGAACGGCGCAGGCAAGACTTCCATGGTCAACTGCGTCTCTGGACGCTACCGGCCGACGGAAGGACGAATCCTGTTCGAGGGCCGCGACGTCACGCCGCTGCGCCCCAATCGGCGTGCCGCGCTTGGCATCGGCCGCACCTTCCAGAACCTCGCTCTCTTTGGCCACATGACAGTGCTCGACAACATCTTGGTTGGGCGACACCACCTGCTGCGCACGGGCTTTCTGCGCGGGATGGCCTATTGGTTCGGTGGCGCGCAGCGTGAGGAACTCGCGCATCGGCGCGAAATCGAGGAGATCGTTGATTTCCTAAAGATTCAGCACGTGCGCAAGGCGATCGCAGGAACCCTCTCCTGCGGCTTGCGCAAGCGAGTGGACCTGGCGCGCGCCGTGGCCGATCAGCATCTCCGCCTGCCGCAGCTTCGCGACGATCTCCTCAGGCGTGTGCGCCATCTTCCGCCCCATCGCCACGCCTCCCATCGCTTGGTCCTGACCTGGTCCTGACCCTCGAAACTGGTCCAGCGGGAGGGCAAGTTTTTGGGCACTGTGAACCCCTGAGGAGGGGGTGGTGCCATGAAGCAAAAACGATCCACGGATGAGCAGATCGCCTTTGCCTTGAGGCAGGCGGAGAGCGGCACGGCGGTGGCCGAGATCTGCCGCAAGCTCGGCGTGTCCGAGCCGACGTTCTACCTGTATGGACTGCTCCCCTTGCGCAAGCGTCCTGTGGGCTGGGTGTGACGGCCAGTTTGCGTACCTGTATCCGGCGTCTCGAGGTTGCCCCCGGCGCCCGAATGGCAAATCCGCACGCGCGGGCCTCAACCGATGGCCGGCCTATGGTTGGCCGCGATAGAAGCCAAGCTCTCCACGCGTCGGCTTGATGACCTGTTGCCCATTCCCTCGTGACGCTCGCAACGCTGGTGGCAAGGACCTATGCGGCTGCTGGCCGCTGGTACTCCTCACCCTTCGCCAGGAGCGACCAGATGA
>NZ_JACADQ010000599.1 GCF_016106015.1 Neoroseomonas rubea | reverse complement strand
GCTCTTCCGATCTTGCAGGGACGCGCGGCGGCGGCGCTGGCCGCGCGCGGCGCGACAAGCGCGGCGCTGACCATCATCGCGGGCAATGACCGCGCCGCGCGCTTCTACGCGCGCCTCGGCGGCATCGCGCACCCGCCGCAGGCGGCCGAACTGCACGGCGCGCCGGTGAAGTTCCGCCGCTTCGCCTGGCCGGAGATCGCCGCGCTGGTCGCGGCGTGTGCGGCGACAGCACTATCCGATCACACTGAATCAGTGTGATCGGATGTCGTGCTGTAGACTCAATGGCTTCTAGAGCAAGAAATCCGATCGGCCGTTCCCGGCCGATCGGATATTGCTCTAAGCCCCCGGGACCCGCCGGAACCCCGGTTCCGCCGGCGGGTCCGCGAACTCCTCCGTGATCTCGGTGACGCGCGCGAGCATCGGCCCGCGCCGGCAGGCCGACAGCAGCGCCTGCACCGCGGCTTCCTCGCCGGCCACCAGCGCCTCCACCCGCCCGTCGGAGCGGTTGCGCACCCAGCCATGCACGCCCAGGCGCACCGCCTCCCGCACCATCCAGTCGCGATAGCCCACGCCCTGCACGCGCCCGGCGATGGTGACGCGCCGCGCCCTCATGCCCGCACCAGCGACAGAAAGCGCTCGGCCAGCGCCACATCCGCCGCCCCGCGCGCGCGGCGCGCCAGCGCCTCCGGGTCCTCGCCCCAGCGCGTTTCCTGGAAGGTCTCGTCCAGCGTCGCGAGGCGATGCGCCTCCTCCGCCACCAGCCGCCCTTCGGCCAGGGCGAGGCCCAGCACCAGGCTGCCCAGCACCGGCACGACGACGCCGAGCGCGGCGAGTTCCTCCGCCGTCCGGCGGCCGAGCGCGTCGCGCAGCCGCGCGAGGCTTTCCGGCGGCTGCGCCACGGGCATCAGCCCTTCCGTCACCACCAGCGGCGCGCCATGCGCCTGCGCCGCCCAGTCAAGCCAGGCTTGCCATTCGCGCGCCTGCGTCACGGCCAGCGCCGGGTCCCCCGCGCGGTAGCAGAGCAGGTCGGTCTCGGCATAGCGCACGAGGCCCTCGACCAATCCCGCCGGATCGGCCGCGACGCGGTCCTGCGCGGTGCCGAGCAGGCGCGTCAGCGGCACCTCCTCCATCGACATCTCGCCATCCTTCGCCCCGCCCGCCGCCTGCCATTCGGCGGCGATCGCCTCGGCCAGCGCGGCCGAGCGCGTGGCCAGCGGCGCGCCGCCCGGCAGGCGCAGCGGCCGCCCGTCCAGCAGCACCGCAT
>NZ_JACADQ010000598.1 GCF_016106015.1 Neoroseomonas rubea | reverse complement strand
GCTCTCCCGATCTGGAGGGCCGGGCAGGCGCGGCGGCGGGGGTGGCGGCTCGGGCGCACGCGGCAGCGGGCAGGCGAGGCGCCGGCGGCCGAGTTCCTCCTCCAGCCGCGCGAGTTCGGTGCGCAGATCGCGTTCGCCGCGCTCCGCCTCGACCAGCCGGTCGAGCGCGGCGATCCCGCCCGGGGCGGCGATACATTGGGACTGCGGGGGTTCGAGGAACCGCCAGGCCAGCAGCGGCGCGAGCAGCCCGGCGAGCAGCGCGACCAGCGCCAGCGCGGCGAGGCTCGCGATCCACACGCCCCATGGCGGGCGTGGCGCCGGCTGCCAGGGCACGCCGTCGTCGAAGCGCGCGAGGAGGCCGAGCGGCCCAGGCGCGGCGGCGCCGACATGGCCCCAGCCCGCGATCACCGGCCGCCCATCGACGGCGAAGACCAGGTCGAAGGAGGGAATCTCCGCGATGGCGGGCCAGAGCCGCGCCAGCGCGCCGCCGCCTTCCGCAGCCTGCCGCTCCGTCTCCCGCCGCAGGTCGGACAGGATGCGCCCAGCCTCGGCCGTCAGCGCGCCGCGGGATGCGGCGTCGAGGTCCGCATAGCGCGCCATGCGCGACCCCGGCGCGCCCCAGGCGATGCCGGAAGGATCGAGCGAGGGTGCAGCGAAGAGCGCGGCATGCACCGGCGAAAGCCGCCCCGCCTCGGCCTGGAGCGCCGAAAAAGCCTCGGCCGGGGAGACCGGGAGCAGCCAGCGCAGATCCTGCGCGCGGGTCTGGGCGAGCGGCATCATGGCACGGTGAACTCACCCACCACCTGCTCCCGCACGCCTTCGCGCGCGGTGCCGGTGATGACGCGGTCGGGCTGGCCTTCCCGCCGGATGGTCACGCGATAGGGGGTGTTCGGCCCGTCGCGCCGGTCGAAGTAGTCGACCACAATGCGGTAGGTGCCGGGCGCGGGGTCCTGGTCGAAGACCACATTCTCGATCGGGTTGCGCGTGGCCGGCCCGCCCTGGGCGTTCTGGTCGATGTCGAGCGACCCTCCGCAATTCTGCCGGGTCCGGAAGTCGATCCGCCGCCCGTTCGGGCACACCACAGCGAGGTCGAGGTCGTTGCGGTCATCCCAGGCCAGGATCACCTGCGTACGCCCGCGCCGCGCGCCCTGCCGGTCGGCGCGGTCGAGATCCGCGTTGCGCGGCTGTTCGGCCGGCGGCTGGGGCGGTTGTTGCGGGGGCGGCTGGCGCGGCGGCCAGATCGGAAGAGCGCACGTCCGAACTCCAGCCACCCCTG
>NZ_JACADQ010000597.1 GCF_016106015.1 Neoroseomonas rubea | reverse complement strand
GGCCGCGCGGCGGCGGGGCGAAGGCCGCGCTGGCCGCGGCGGGCGCGCAGCAGCTGGCGCCCTTCTGCCGCGGGCTGGAACAGCGCTTCCCCTTCAACATCAACGGGGAGGACCTGCCGGTCGACGACTTCATGCGGCTGTTCGGCCCCGGCGGCGTCTTCGACCAGTTCTTCACGCAGAACGTGCGGCAGTACGTGGACATCACCAGCCTGCCCTGGCGGCCGGTGGCGACCGACGGGCTGCCGCCGCCGATCAGCGCCGCGGACCTGATGCAGTTCCAGCGCGCGCGGGCGATCCGGGAGGCCTTCTTCCCCTCCGTCGCCTCGGTCGGGCTGCGGTTCGAGCTCGTGCCGCGGTCGATGGATCCGGGTGCGATCTCGGCGGTGCTCGAGGCGGAAGGCACGCGGAACGAGATCGCGCAGGGCGGATCCTCCCGCCCCATCGCGCTGTCCTGGCCGGCGCGCGGCAACACGACGCTGACCTTCGACCCGCCTTCCCTGGCGGGGCCGCTCGCCTATGACGGCGCCTGGTCGGCGCTGCGGCTGGTGATGCGGCGCAACAGCACGCTGACGGCGACGCCGGCGCGCGAAAGGCTGCGGCTGCGCGTGGTGCAGGGCGAGCGGAGCATGGATTTCGAGCTGCGCGCTGGCAGCACGCAGCACCCCTTCGGCCTGGCCGAGCTGCGGGAGTTCCGATGCCCGACCCTCGCCCCCTGACCGGCCTCTACGGCAAGGTCCCGGCGCACGGGGATTTCGTGCGCCGGGGCCTGCCCTCGAGCTTCGTCGGGCCCTGGGACGCCTGGCTGCAGGAAGCCGTGGCGGCGGCGCGCGACGCGCTGGGGCCGCGCTGGGCGGAGGCGTGGGACGCAGCACCCCCCTGGCGCTTCGCCCTGCCGGCCGGCGCCTGCGGCCCCGATGCCGTGGCAGGGGTGATGCTGCCGAGCGCGGACACGGTGGGGCGGCGCTTTCCTGTCACGCTCGCTGCGCTGCTCGCCCCGGGCGAGGCCATGCCGGGGCCGGCCTGGTTCGATCGCGTGGAGGCCGTCGCCTGTGCCGGCCGCGCGGGCATGGCGGATGCGGATGCGCTCTGCGCGGCTATTCCGGACCCGGCCGCGCCGGCGGACGCCTATCCGCCGGGCCTCGTGGCGGAAAGAGCGCCCTTCGTCCCGGATGCGCATGACGCGGCGGCGCCCATGGCGTGGCCCGCCGCCAGCGTGCCCGCCGCGCCGTTCTGGGCCGCCGCCGACGCCGCGCCGGGCGCGAGCGAGGGGGATGACGTGC
>NZ_JACADQ010000596.1 GCF_016106015.1 Neoroseomonas rubea | reverse complement strand
CGCGGCCGATGCGGCCGCCGCGCGGCTGGCGGACCTCGCCGTGCTGCGGGCGCGGGAGACGGCGCGATGAGCGCCGAGCGCTTCGACTGGCGCGGCGTCGTCTCGCGCGCGCTGTTCGCGCTGTTCATCGTGTTTGCCATCTACAACCCCTCCGGCACCTCCTACGTCCATTGGGTGCTGGAAGGCTTCGACTGGTTCTGGGTGAAGCTCGCGACCGGGGCGGCGCTCGTCGCCATCCTCGGCGTCATGTGGCGCACGACGCGCGGCGTGCTGGGGCGGCAGGGGATCCTGCTCGTGGTCGCCTTCTGCCTCGGCCTCGGCATGACCGTGCTGCACCTGTCCGGCCAGCAGCTGCTCGACGGCGACACGCTGCTGATGGGTCTGCTGGTCTGCCTCTCCGGCCTGTTCACGGCCGGGCTTTGTTACTCCCACCTGCATCACCGCCTGGGCGGCATCGCCCACACGGAGGACATCAACAAATGACGCATCCGGGCACCGCCAATACGGCGGAGCAGCAGGCCGCGCCGCCGCGCAAGGCCGACGCATTCCTGGTCAGCTGCATCGATCCGCGGCTGACCGACGACGTGACCTTCCTGATGGGCGCGCTCGGGCGCGAAGGCCGCTACAGCGAGATGCGCATCGCCGGCGCCGCACTCGCGGCCATCGACCCCGCGCGCCCGGCCTGGTCGGCGGCGCTGTGGGAGAACCTCGCCGCATCCCGACAGCTGCACGGCGTGCGCAAGGTCGTGTTCGTGAACCACCGCGACTGCGGCGCGATGCACATCTGGGCCGGGCGGCGCCTGTCCGACAATCCGGCCGACGAGTTGCGCCAGCACCAAGAGGTGCTGAACCGCGCCGCCGCGGCGGTGCGCGAGCGCCATCCGGATATGGGCGTCGAGATCAAGCTGATGGAACTCGACGGGTCGGTCCGCGTCCTGCCCTGCGCCTGCGCGCCGGGTGGAGGTCTCCGCGCCGAGGCGGTGGACCCGGCGGGCGAGGCGATCGCCGCCATGGCCGCTTCCGGCGGCGGCAGCATCGCCGCGCCGCATCGCGCCATGGCGCTGCCCGACCCGGACGGCTTCGCCGAGTTGGTCCGCCTGCGCTTCGCCGGCACGGTGCCGGACCCGGAGGCGGAACTCGCGCTGCTGACCGACGGTGTCACGCGCTTCGGCCTGACGGCGGAGGATGCGCGCGCGGCGGTGCTGGCCGAGGGCGAGCGCCGCGGCGTCGCCGGCCCGTCCGCCGCGCTGGTCGAGGCGCGCGCCTTCCTCGCCGCCCAG
>NZ_JACADQ010000595.1 GCF_016106015.1 Neoroseomonas rubea | reverse complement strand
CACCACCGCCGCCACCTCCGCCGCCACCGCCACCGCCGCCGCCGCCGCCACCATCACCGCCGCCGCGGGCCTCCGCGGGCGTCGTGATCAGGAAGGTCACGGCCGGCAAGGCCGCGAAGGCCGCCGCCGCCAAGAGGAGCGCGCGCGCCGTGCGCCGCACCGACGCGACCGACCCGAACCCGGGTCGCGTCGCGGTAACAAGGCTCTCTGGTGTCCTGGTCGGCATTGTGGTCTCCCTTTCCGATCCGTGGGCCAGCGCCTGCGTCGATGACGCGGACGTGAGGCCACGGACCGCAAGCGCCGTGCCAGCCCTGAGGATCCTGGGAAACGCCCCAAAATCGGCACTTCGCCGCCGATCTTCGCGCGTCGAGGCCGCCCCGGCGGCCGGGGGATATGGCGGAAACCGGGGGATGTCCCCCACCCGCACCCCACCCAGCCGGGTCTCCAGCGGGGATTGACGCCGGCGGCCGGGCAGGGGAAGGGCAGGTCGGGACTTCACGAAGAACCAAGGGAGACCTGCCGACCATGACCGAGACGCGCCCCAAAGCGCGCCTGCGCCGTCCTGTGCGCATCGCCACCCTCGCTGCCGCCGCCTTCGTCGCCGCCGCCCCGCAGGCCATCGCCGCGCCCTGTCCGCTGGGCATGCCGGTCTCGGGCGAGTTCTCCTCCGCCTTCGGCCATCGCGGCCGCGGCTTTCATCCCGGCGTCGACCTTCGCGCGCCGGTCGGCACGCCGGTCCGCGCGCCGGTCAGCGGCACGGTTGTCTTCGCCGGGCGCTACTACGCATATGGGCTGATGCTCGAGATCGAGCACCGGGACGGCTCGCGGTCCCGCTACGCGCACCTGTCGCGCTTCGCCTCGGATGCGCGCGTCGGGTCCTATGTCTTCCCGGGCCAGGTGATCGGCGCGGTCGGGCGGACGGGGCGGACCACGGGGGCGCATCTGCATGTTGAACTCCGCCGCGACGGCCGCGCGGTCGATCCGTGGCCCTGGCTGACGCGCACCGCCTGCCTCGACGACCGCCAGCTCGCCGAGGCGCCCTCGCGCTGACAGCGCCGTCGCGGGCCGCGGATCGCCTCCGGGGCGACCCGCGCCCGGCCGGCCGATGGCTGCATGCAATTTTGTATGCAGATGACGCCGGCCGAGGCGCGCAGGCCTGATGCGGTTCACCGGCGGGCCGCCCCCGCGGTTTCGGCGCCAATGGGCTGCGCCGCGCAGGGCGGGCGGCGCCCCGGCCTCAGCCGCCCCGCGCCGGACCGGAGGGGCTCGCGCCTGAGCTC
>NZ_JACADQ010000594.1 GCF_016106015.1 Neoroseomonas rubea | reverse complement strand
GGCGGGCGCGCGGGCGGTTCAGGCGGGCACGGCGGGGGCGGGGCTGCTGATGCTGGTGGGCGGGGTCGGCGGCCTGCTCGGCGGGCCGGCGGCGCTCACCCTGCCCTTCGGCCCGCCCTGGGGACCGGCGCGCCTCGCGCTCGACCCGCTCTCGGCCTGGTTCCTGCTGCCGGTGGGTGTCGCGACGCTCTCGGCCGGGCTCTTCGCCCTGGGGGGCGTGCATGGGCCGGAGGCACCGCGCCGCCTCGTGCCCTGGCCGATCTTCCTGGCCGGCATGCTGGTCACCTTGCTCGCGGCGGACGGCTTCACCCTGCTGCTCGGCTTCGAGGCCATGTCGCTCGCCTCCTGGGCGCTCGTCGCGCATGACCATGGCCAGGCCGAGAACCGCCGCGCGGCCAGGCTCTATCTCGGCTTCGCCGGCTTCGGCGGGGTGGCGCTGGCGCTGGCGCTCGGCCTTTCGGGCGGTGCCGGCGGCGGGCTCGACTTCGCCGCGCTGCGCGATGCGCCGCCCGAGGGCCTGCGCGCTGCGGCGATCCTCGCGCTGGTGCTGGCCGGCGCGGGGTCCAAGGCCGGCATCGCGCCGCTGCATGTCTGGCTGCCGCTCGCCCACCCCGCGGCGCCGAGCCACGTCTCGGCCGTGATGTCCGGGGCGATGACGAAGGTCGCGCTCTATGTCGTGGCGCGCTTCGTCTTCGACCTGATGGGCCCGGCCCAGCCGGTCTGGATGGGCGCGCCGCTGGTCGCACTCGGCGCGGCCTCGGCCGTCATCGGCGCGCTGCGCGCGAACCTGGAGGAGGACGGCAAGACGCTGCTTGCCTGCTCCACCATCGAGAATGTCGGGTTGATCGCGATCGGCCTCGGCCTCGCATTGGCCTTCCGGGGGGCCGACCTGCCGGCGCTCGCCGCGGTCGCGGCGGCAGCGGCGCTGCTGCACGCGCTGAACCACGCCGCCTTCAAGAGCCTGCTGTTCCTCGCGGCGGGGGAGGTGCTGCACGGTGCCGGGTCCCGCCGGCTCGACCGGCTGGGCGGGCTGATCCACCGCATGCCGGTCACCGCCTGGGCGGCGCTGGTCGCGGTCGGTGCGGCGGCCGCGCTCCCGCCGCTGTCGGGCTTCGCATCGGAATGGCTGCTGCTACAGGCGCTGCTCGCCGCCTGGCGGGTGGGGGACCTCGCCTTCCAGATCGGCGCGGCGGCGGCGACCGCGCTCGCCGCGCTCGCCACCGCACTCGCCGCCGCCGCCATGGTGCGCTTCTGGGGGCTGGTGTTCCTCGGCCGGCCGCGCACGCCG
>NZ_JACADQ010000593.1 GCF_016106015.1 Neoroseomonas rubea | reverse complement strand
GCCCGCCCGGCCCATCAGGGCCGCAAAGGGCCGCGCCGATGGCGGCGGGCGGCCCTGGCGCGGCCCTTTGCGGCCCTGATGGGCCGGGCGGGCTGGCGAAGGCGGGCATGGGCGGCACGGCGCAGGCGATCGGCGCGCTGGACGGCGCGCAGGGCGCGCATGCGGGCGGAATGCTGGCGCATCCACGCCGCGATATGCGGCGCGATCGCGACCACGCGGGGGTCGATCGGTTGTGCAATCTGCACAGGCGGCTTCCTGTCGAAAGGATGCCGCGTGACGCGATGCGGACAGGTGCGCTAAGACTTCTGCGGCTGCCGGCCCGGCCTGCCCTCAAGAAGTCTTCGCGCTTCCCCCTCTCGTCCGCTCTCGCGTGCGCGCGGTTCGGTCGGGAGGGGTTAGAGGGCGGCAGTCACGCCGCGCCACCGAAGATCGGCGCCGCGTTCTTCCTCGGGCGTCCACGCGGGCGCCGCATCGGCGGGCCGCCGTTGTGCCCGACCATGGACGGGTCTTCGACGGGCGCAGCCGGGGCAGCCTTCGTCAGCGACCCCTTCTCGACCCGCGAGATGATCCAGGCGTCAATCTCGTGTTCGAGCCAGCCTCGCGCCTGCGGCGAGATCATGAAACCGCTCGGCGCGCGTCCTTCCGCGATCAGGCGATACCACTGGCTCCGGCTACAGCCCGTGCGCCCTTCCTTCCCGTAGACATCTTCGCCTCGGAGGATGCGCAGCCCGGACGGCATCGCGCCGGCCGCTGGCGTGGTGATGGCGCTTGGCGCCTGCTTCGACATGGGGGGATGCCTTTCCGCTGATGCTTCAAGGCCCCCCATTCTAGGCATCGTAAGTGTGCCGCCAACACGTTTCGGGGAACACTCAGCGGGAACACTCACGGGGCAAAAACGGCGGATTTCTGCGGCTTTAAGTGTTCCCGGAACACTCAGCGCGCGGGAACACTCACGATTTTCTGCCGCGTTCGGAAGCGCGCGCGCCCCACACATCCTGATGGATCGCGCGGCAGGTCTCGCGCTTCATCATCCCTCGGAATTCGGCCCACGCCTCATTCCATGAAGGCGACGGGGTATTCGGGTTGCGCGGGTCGCGCTTGATGCGCCGCAGCCACGCCATGTAGGCCGCCCGCCCTTCGGCCAGCGATAGGTCGTCCGCCGCGCGGCGCGCCCTTGCAGCAGCAGGCCGGGCCGGCGCCGCCTGGGCAGCCCCGGAAGGCGCCGAAGGGGGCGCTGTGGGCGCCGCCGGGGCCGGCGCGGGCCAGAAGCGCAGCCCAGCCCAGGCCC
>NZ_JACADQ010000592.1 GCF_016106015.1 Neoroseomonas rubea | reverse complement strand
GCGGCGGCCAGCGCGCGCGCCGTCGCCGCCGCCATGTCGGGGTTCGCCCCCGCGGCCGCGAGCGCGCGACGGGCGAGGTGTTCGGCATCCGCCAGGGAAAGTCGCATCAGTCCGCGCGCAGCCCCGCTTCCTGGATCAGCCGCGCCCAGCGGGCCGTCTCCTCCGTGACGAAGGCCAGCGACCGCGCGCGGTCCCAGCCTTCCACGGTGAAGCCGCCGTCGCGCGCGCGGCGGCCGACATCGGCGTCGCGGATGGCGGCCAGCGTGTCGGCCTCGAGCCGCGCGAGTGTGGGCGCGGGCACGGCGGCGGGCACCATCACTGCGGTCCAGTTCGTCATCTCGAGCGTCGGTTGGCCTGCTTCGCGCACGGTCGGCACCTCCGGCAGCAGCGGATGCCGCGCGGCGGAGGTGATGGCAAGGGGGCGCAGCCGTCCGGCCTGGATCTGCGCGATGCATTCGGGAAGGTTGGAGACCATCAAGTCGAGGCTGCCGCCGGCGAGGTCGGTGACGGAGGGCGCGCCGCCGCGATAGGGCACATGGGTGATGTTGTCCCCCGCCTCCGCCGCGCGGCGGAACAGCTCGAGCCCGAGATGCGGCGGCGATCCGTTGCCGGAGGACCCACCGTTCAGCCGCCGCTGCTTGGCCTGCTGCACCAGCTCGGCCAGCGTGCGCGCCGGGTTGCGTTCCGCATTCACCACCACGACGAGCGGCAGGGACCCGAGCACGGAGATCGTCGTCAGGTCGCGGCGGAAGTCGAAGGGCGCATTCGGGAACAGCGTCGCGTTCACCGTGTGCGTCATGGTGATGGCGAGCAGCGTGTGCCCGTCCGGCGCGCTTTTCGCCACAGCATCGGCGCCGATCAGGGCGTTGCCGCCGGCGCGGTTCTCGATGACGACGGGCTTGCCCCAGATCTCGGCCAGCTTCTGCCCGACGAGACGCGCCATGATGTCGGTGAGGCCACCCGGCGGGAAGGGCACGATGTAGCGCACGGCGCGGTCGGGGAAGGGCGCCTGCGCGCGCGCGGCGACGGGCGCGAGCAGGGCAGGTGCCGCGAGCAGGTGGCGACGCTGGAGCATGTTGGACCCTCCCGTTGGTGTCGTTGGCGGGAAGGCTAACGCGGTTCGCGCGGGGGGCGGAAGCGGCGACCTCGCCCCCCGGCGCGGTTCAGGCGCTCTCGTACAGCCGCGTCAGGCTGAATTCCCGGTGGCCGAGGATCTCGGCCGCGGTGAACTGCCCGTCCGCGGTGCGGATGATGCAGTCGAGCAGGGCGTCGCCCGCCTGGTCGAAGTTCATCT
>NZ_JACADQ010000591.1 GCF_016106015.1 Neoroseomonas rubea | reverse complement strand
ACGCCGCGCGCCACAACCCCCGCCCCACGCGGCAGGCGCGCCGCCGCCGCGCGCGGGTCCGGCAACCGCACCGGATCGGAGAAAAGCCAAAGGGCAGGCAGCCGCCGTCCGCGCCGCGACGGCGGGCGGCAACGGGCCGCCGCCGCGGTCAGCGCCCTCATGCGTTACCGCCGCGCCTTCGCCAGCACGAGATCACAGAACGCCGCCGAAATCCGGCCGAGACCCGGCAGCAGGTATTCGAACCCTTCGCGCGCCTCGGCGAACATGGCCCGCATGCTGGGATTGGCTTCGAACACCAGCAGGCGACCGTCGGGCAGCATGGCCGCATCCACGCCGAGGAAGTCGAGCCCCATCCGCTCCGCCACCTCCCCGAGCGCGATCAGCCGGATGGCGCCGAGATGCCGTTCCGGGTTCGCGAGGTAATCCCGCTCGAGCACCTGCGCCTCCGGGTGCGCCCGCATGTAGGCGCGCGAATTCGCGTGGTGGATGTTCCAATGGTCCGCCGTCGCAAGGTGCTCCGCCAGGATCCGTCCGCCCACGAGCAGCAGGCGCGTCTTGCGATAGAGGCCTTGCGCGTCGCGGAAGTCGACGAACTCCGTCGCGAACAGCTCCGTATCGGCGGGCAGGCCCGAGAGGTCGCCGGCGGAATGCGCCAGGACCATGCCGTCCCCGGTATGCGTTCCCGCCGGACGCAGGATGACGGGAAAGCGGAGGCCGGCGGCCTCCAGCGCCGCCGTCACGGCAACCGCCGGGTCGCGCGACGGCGGAACGCGCGCAACGCGCGGGACAAGCAGCCCGTCGATGTCGCCCAGCAGCGTCGCGGCGCGGTCACGAGCCGTGCACGCGATCTGGTCCGGCGGATTGATCACCGGCAGCCCGAGGCGATCCACCACCTGTCGTGCGAGCCCAAGGCCTTGCCGCATCCCTTCGGGCTCGGTGATGGCGTTGTAGATGACGTCGCAGCGCGGGAGACGGTCGAGCAGGGCCGGGTCGCCCGCCAGCGCATCGACGAACAGGTCGACCCTCGCGAAGCGCGCGGGATCCAGGTGCTCGGCGGCGTTGTTGTGCCCCTCGGGCAGCTTCGCGCCGCCGGGCGCAGGGGCGAAGTGGCCATGCCCCATCGCCTGGAGCACGAGCACCGTGGCCTCGGGCGTACCGCGGGCATGGATGTGGACGAACGGCCTGGCGCGCACCGCGGCGACCGAGGCGGCGTGCGCCGAGGCCGTGTCCCCCGCGGCGGCGGCGGCGACGGCGGTTGCCATCAAGGCACGCTCGTCCTGCGGCGCCAGCGCGCGCGCGCGC
>NZ_JACADQ010000590.1 GCF_016106015.1 Neoroseomonas rubea | reverse complement strand
GCGCCGTGCGAGGCGGGATCGCGCGTCGGAGGCGGCCTGCGGGTGTCTGCGCCGCCCCAGGGCCTGGCCGGCCGTGCGCAGTCCGGGCGTCGTGACCGGCGCCGGCGGCCCTGCCGGGCGGCGGATCGCCCGGGCGTGAGCCCGGCATCACTAAATTTAAACCTCTCCGATCAAGACTGCGTGACACCTGTTTCCGCTTCGGGAGGCGGCCAGGTCCACTGGTCCGAGAGAGACGATGGACGTGATGCCGGTCGACAGCGCTGCCACAGCTGCGCGGCTGCCCTTGAGCAAGCGCTTCGGCACGGCGTCCCGTCTGCTCGTCGGCGGTATCGTCCTGGCCGGCACGCTGCTCGGCCTCGCTGCCATCACCATATCGAGCACGCGGGACAATGCGCTGCGCGACGCGCAGCGCGAACTCGGCAACATCGCCCTGACGCTCGGGGACCATTCGGAACGCGCGCTGGAAGCGATCGAGGTCGCGATCAACGGCGTGCTGGAACGCGCCGCGCTCGAACAGGCGCTGACCGGGCCGCAGGCCTTCGCCGGCTGGGCGCAGGCCTACTCCACCCACATGGCGCTCGGATCGCGCGTCGCGCTGCTGCCCCAGGCGGATGCGATCGTCCTGCTGAGTGCGGAAGGGCGCGTCGTCGGCTCCTCCCGCTTCTTTCCGCCGCCGCCCAACGACCTGTCCGACCGGGCCTACTTCCAGGCGCTGCGCGCCGGCGGCCCGCCCTTGGTGATCGGCCCGCCGGTGCTGAACCGCGGCACCAACACCTGGGCCTTCCACCTGGCGCGGCGCGTCGAGGCGTCGGACGGCACCTTCCTCGGCGTCGCGATCGGCGTCATCGAGCTCGCCTATCTCGAGCGGATCTACGGCACGCTCGGGCTCGAGCGGCGCGAGCGCGTCTCGCTGTATCGCAGCGACGGCGTGATGCTCGCGCGCCATCCGCGGCTGGAGGAGGAATTCGGCCGCAACTTCGCCGGCACGGCACGGTTCCCGCCCCTGACCGATGGCGCGCATCTGGTGGTCCGGCGCGGCGCCTTCGAGGATAGCGAGGAGCGGCTGGTCGGCATCCACGCGCTCGAGCGCTATCCGCTGCGCGTGCAGATCAGCACGCCGGTGGATGCGGTGCTCGCGCAGTGGCGCTCGCTCGCGACGCGGCTCGTGGGCGGGTCCCTGATCGCCGTCGCCGTCCTCGTGCTCGCGGTGATCGCCGCGCTGCGGGCCAATGGCGCGGAAGCGCGCGCCGCCGCCGCGCGGGTGCGGCTGGAGCGGGAGCGGCGCGAGGCGGCCGAGCTGCGCCTCGCACGCGCGCG
>NZ_JACADQ010000059.1 GCF_016106015.1 Neoroseomonas rubea | reverse complement strand
TGCGGGGCAGGAGCCTGCGGGGCCGGCGCGGCGGCGGGTGGCGGGCTGGGCTGCGCGACCTGCGCCCGCAGCGCATCGATGCGCGGCCCCTCGGGCTCGGGTGCAAGGCGCGCCGCCCCCGGCTGCGCGTTGGAACCGCGGTTGCGCTCGAAGATCAACTCGTCCTGGTTCGGCACGCGAAGTCCGCCCGGATCGTCGGGGCGGACCTTGATCGGGCGCGGATCCGCTTCGATCAGCGGGACGCTGCGCGGGCCGCTGGCGCGGGTGATGCCCCAGGCCAGCGCGCCAACCACGGCGAGCACCGCCGCGATCGTTCCGCCGATCGCGACCATTCGCCAGGGCGGCCCGCCATGTTCGGGCGGCCGAAGACGATAGGATGGAACATGCACTTCGCTCACGCCGCACCCCCCAGTGCCAAGGAGGGCCCGTGGCCGGCCCTCAGCGCATTTCCTCGACCGGCGTCACCCCCATGACGCCGAGGCCCGAGCGGATCACCGTCGCGGTCGCCGCGACGAGGGCCAGCCGGGCCCGGGTCGCGTCCGGCTCCTCCGCGCGAATGAAGCGCAGCGTCGAGTCGTCGCGACCACGGTTCCACAATACATGAAAGTCCGCCGCCAAGTCCTGAAGATAAAAGGCGATCCGATGCGGCTCCCGCGCCAGGGCCGCGGAGTCCACGGTTCGCGGCCAGGCGGCGATGCGCCGGATCAGCGCCATTTCCGCCGCATCGGTCAGGGCATCGAGCGGCGCGGCGACGAGATCCGCCACCGCGGGGTCCCCCGCCTGGCGCAGCACCGACCGGCAGCGCGCATGGGCGTACTGCACGTAGAAGACCGGATTGTCGCGCGATTGCTCCACCACCTTGTCGAGGTCGAATTCCATCTGCGCGTCCGACTTGCGCGTCAGCATGGTGAAGCGCACCGCGTCGCGGCCGACTTCCTCGATCAGGTCGCGCAGCGTCACATAGGTCCCGGCGCGCTTGGACATGCGGACGGGCTCGCCCGCCTTCATCACATGCACGATCTGGCAGAGCACGATCTCGAGCGGCACCTTGCCGTCGGAGACGGCGCGCACCGCCGCCTGCATGCGGCTGACATAGCCGCCATGATCGGCACCCCACACGTCGATCAGCAACTCGTGCCCGCGCCCGATCTTGTCCGCGTGGCAGGCGATGTCGTTGGCGAAGTAGGTGTTCGATCCGTCGGACTTACGCAGCGGCCGGTCAACGTCGTCGCCAAAATCTGTCGCGCGGAACAGCGTCTGCGGCCGCGGTTCCCAATCATCCGGCGTCTTGCCCTTGGGCGGTTCCAGCACGCCCTCATAGATCAGGCCCTTGTCCTGCATCAGGCGCACCGCGCCTTCCACGGCCCCGGCCTCGACGAGCGCCCGCTCGCTGAGGAAGACGTCCTGCGTCACGCCAAGCAGGGCGAGGTCCTCGCGGATCTCGGACATCATCATCGCGACCGCGGTTTCCCGGCAGGTGTCGAGCCAGGCGGTGCGCACGAGCCAGCCGCGTTCCAGCGCCGGGGCGAAGGCGGAGACCGTCTCCTCCGCCCCGAGCATCCCAGGCGCGATCTGCTGCGCGACCAGCGAGGCGCCATAGCGTTCGGCCAGCGCCTCTCCCACCGCCACCAGATAGTCGCCGCGATACTGCAGCGTGACGCCGAAGCGGCGCTCCGTCGCCTCCGCATTCCACTCATCGGCGTCGAGCGTGACGGCGCGCAGATACCGCCAGTAGGCCGCCCAGCCGAGGGCGGCGACCTGGTTGCCCGCGTCGTTGACGTAGTACTCCTTCGTTACCGCGAAGCCGGCCTTGGCCATCAGGTTGGCGAGCGCGTCGCCGACCACCGCGCCACGGCAATGCCCGACATGCATCGGCCCCGTCGGATTGGCCGAGACATATTCGACATTCACCCGCAGCCCACCGCCTGCCTGGCTTTGGCCGTAGGCCTCCCCGGCCCGAAGCACCGCCGGCACCTGCGCGCGGAGAAAATCCTCCCGCAGGCGCAGATTGACGAAGCCGGGGCCCGCGGGGGTGGCCTCCGTCACCATCGGCAGGGCAAGCAGGCGCTCGGACAGCGCCGCGGCCAGCTTCTGCGGCGGCATGCGCGCGGGCTTGGCCGCGACCAGCGCCGCGTTCGTCGCCATGTCCCCATGCGTGGCATCGCGCGGGGGTTCGACCTGGACGCGGGCGAGCGCCTCGGCAGGCAGGTCCGGCACCAGGCCCGTGAGCGCGCCGCGCACCTCCTGCGTCAGCAGGGTGAAGATGTTCTCGGTCATGGGGTACTCAGCCAGGAATGTCGGGGTCGGTCAGGCGCCGGTGTTCCTCCAGCGCGTAGCGGTCGGTCATGCCGGCGATGTAGTCGCACACCACGCGGGCGCAGGCCGGGGTCCCGGCCTCCCCCGCACGGTCGCGCCACACCGGCGGCAGCATCTGCGGCCCGCCATGCAGCAGGCTGAACAGCATCTGCACCACCCGCTTCGACTTCGCCATGGTGCGGTTGACGCGCCAGTGCCGGTACATCCGGTGGAACAGGAATTCCCGCACGGCGTGATTGGCCTCGACCATTTGGTCGGAAAAGGCGATGACGGGGCGCGGCGCGGCGCGGATCGCGGCCACGCTGTCGGGTTCGAGCGCCGCGATGCGCCGGCGCGATTCGGCGACCACGTCGCCCACCATGCGATTGATCACGCGCCGGATCGCCTCCGCCGCGAGGCGCTCCGGCGGCGCATCGGGCGTGGCGGCCTGCGCCTCGGCCAGGGCATCGCCCACCAGCGGCAGCGCCGCGACCTCCTCAAGCGTGAAGAGCCGCGCGCGCAGCCCGTCATCCAGGTCATGGTTGTTGTAGGCGATGTCGTCCGCCAGCGCCGCGACCTGCGCCTCCGCACTCGCATGGCTGCCGAGGTCGAGCGGATGCCGCGCATCGTACTCGGCGATGTAGGGCGCCGGCCGCCGCAGCGGGCCGTTGTGCTTGGCGAGCCCTTCCAGCGTCTCCCAGGTCAGGTTCAGCCCGTCGAAGCCGCCGTAGCGCGCTTCGAGCAGCGTGACGGCCTTGAGCGACTGCGCATTGTGGTCGAAACCGCCATAGGGCTTCATCGCCGCGTTCAGCGCATCCTCCCCCGCATGGCCGAAGGGCGGGTGGCCGAGGTCGTGCGCCAGCGCCAGCGCCTCCGCCAAATCCTCGTCCAGTGCCAGCAGGCGGGCGATCGACCGCGCGATCTGCGCGACCTCGATGGAATGCGTCAGGCGCGTCCGGAAATGGTCGCCTTCGTGGTAGATGAAGACCTGCGTCTTGTACTGCAGGCGCCGGAAGGCCGTGGCGTGAATGATGCGGTCCCGGTCCCGCTGGAAGGGCGAGCGCAAATCACCCCCCGCCTCCGGATAGAGCCGGCCGCGGGAGGTCTCGGGCCGGACGGCATAGGGCGCGAGAACCATGGCCCCGGCCCTAGCACCCGGCGGTGCGCGTTGGAAGCGGGCCGCGGATCGCCTATGTTCCTGCCTGAGGAGTCACAGCCATGCCCGACGGCACCAGCACCCCGCCCGCCTTCCGCGTCACCGACAGCGCCCGCGCCCAGATCGCCGAGATCGCCGCGCGGGAAGGCCGGCCCGGCGCCGGGCTGCGCCTGGCAGTGGAGGCCGGGGGATGCTCGGGCTTCCAGTAT
The DNA here is from genome assembly GCF_016106015.1 of Neoroseomonas rubea. Lineage (GTDB taxonomy): Bacteria > Pseudomonadota > Alphaproteobacteria > Acetobacterales > Acetobacteraceae > Neoroseomonas > Neoroseomonas rubea. Next base: position 13,668 of record NZ_JACADQ010000059.1, on the reverse strand, counting down.
CGCTTCGGAATCGAGGACACCGCCGCCGAGGACGACCTGGTATTCGGCGAGGGGGCCGGGCGCGTCTTCGTGGATCCGGTCTCGCTCGACCTGCTCGCCGGGGCGGAACTCGATTGGGCGGAAGAACTCATCGGGGCGCATTTCGCCATCCGCAATCCCCAGGCGGTGTCGGCCTGCGGGTGCGGGACGTCCTTTTCGGTCGGGTGAACGCGAAGCGCGGGGGAGGAGAACCTCCCCCGGGCCCCCTCCCTTCTCTATCCGCTGGGGACTGACTCCGAAGGGAGCGACCACGCCTTGAAGATCGCGACGTTCAACGTGAACTCGATCCGCCAGCGGGCGGGGCACGTCGCGCGATTCCTCGAGCGGCAGGCGCCCGACCTGCTGTTCCTGCAGGAGACGCGCTGCACGGCCGAACAGGTGCCGGCGATGGAATTCGAGGCGCTGGGCTACCGCACCCACGCCGTGGGGCAGCAGGGCGGGCGGAACGGTGTCGCCGTGATCTCGCGCATCCCGTTCGAGGTGGTCGCCGAGGCCCTGCCCGGAGACACCGAGGACGGCCAGGCCCGCTACATCGAGGTGCGGGCGGAAAAGATGCACGCGGCGGGCATCTACCTCCCGAACGGCAATTCCGGCGGGGAGGCCGGCTTCGCCTACAAGCTCGGCTGGATGGACCGGCTGCGGTCCGTGGCGCAGGACAGGCTCGACGCCTTCATCCCCTTAGCGATCCTCGGCGACTTCAACGTCTGCCCGACGGAGGCCGACCTCGCGCTCGGCGCGCTGCCGCCGACCGATGCGCTCGTCCGCCCGGAAAGCCGCGCACGCTTCCGCGCTTTGCTACACCTGGGTCTCACAGATGCGCTGCGCGCGCTGCACCCGGCCGAAACCCTCTTCACCTATTGGGACTACGGCGCGGCCTTCGAGATCAACCGCGGCCTGCGCATCGACCATGTCCTGCTCAGCGCCGACCTCGCCGAACGGCTCGAGACGTGCGAGGTTGACACCATGCCGCGCGGGGAGGCGCAGCCCTCCGACCACACGCCGGTGATCGCGACGCTGCGCTGACCCCTACCAGCGCCGGTAGTGGCGCCGATACGGCCCGCCCCAATAGCCGCCCCCCCAGCCCCAGCCGAGGCCTATGCTGAAGGACGGATAGACCGCCACCGGTGGCGGGGCCTGCGGCACGACATAGATCGGCACCCCAGGCGCTTCGCCGTATCCATAGGATGGCGGGGCATAGGCGAGCGGCGGCGGTGCCGGGGCATAGATCCCGGGCGGCGGGACCGGCGGCAGCGGGCCGAGGCTCCCGTCAGGATAGACGGCACACCCGCCGAGTAGCAGGGCAGTGGCGCAGGCGGTCAGGCGCATGGCGTCCTCCTGTGCCGCCGGCGGCTGTGCCTCATCCGCCCCAGCACCGCCCCCAGCGATCGCAGCTCGGGGCGTGATGCCAGCGGCGATGTTGGTACGGCGGGGCGTAGTAGGCCGGCGGCGGACCAGCATAGACCGCGCGCGGCGGCGGCCCATAGCCAGGTGCGGGATAGGCGACGCAGCCCGCCAGGCCGAGCGTGGCAAGGACAGGCAGCAGCAGGCGATGCTTGGTCATGTCGGTCCTCCGGCGCGGCGCATATGTCCGCCGCTCCCGGAAGGGATGCGCCCGCCGCGTGGCGGGCGCATGGCTCTCGAAGTGTAACTTGCCTTATTGGTCGGCGTAGCAATGCGTCTCGGCCGCGCCACCCGGGTTGGTGACAGCGCCGAGATAGGCCGGCCCGACGAGCTGCGCATACTTCCACAGCGCACCGGAATTGTAGTCATGCCCGCGCGGCTTCCAGGCGGCGCGGCGGCGGGCGATCTCATCCTCCGGCACGATCATGTCGATCGTCCCCTTCTCGGCATCGATCACGATGCGGTCGCCATTCTGCAGCAGCGCGATCGGGCCGCCGACCGCCGCTTCCGGCCCGACATGGCCGATGCAGAAGCCGCGCGTCGCGCCGCTGAACCGGCCATCGGTGATCAGCGCGACCTTGTCGCCCATGCCCTGGCCGTAGATCGCGCTGGTGGTGGACAGCATCTCCCGCATCCCCGGCCCGCCCTTGGGCCCTTCGTAGCGGACGATGATCACGTCGCCAGCCTTGTAGGCGCGCTCCTCGACCGCCTTGAAGGCATCCTCCTCGCAGTCGAAGCAGAGCGCGGTCCCTTCGAAGCGCAGCGTCTTCATCCCCGCGATCTTCACGATGGCACCTTCGGGGGCGAGGTTGCCGTGCAGCGCGACCACACCGCCGATCGGGCTGATCGGGTCGGAGCACGGCCGCACGACGTCCTGGCCGGAGGGAACGATGACCTCCCGGTGGTTCTCGCCGATGGTCTTGCCGGTGACGGTCAGGCAATCACCCTTCACATAGCCGCCATCGATCAGCGCCTTGATGATCACCGGCACGCCGCCGATCCGGTGCACGTCGGCCGCGACGTAGCGCCCGCCGGGCTTGAGGTCGGCGATATGCGGCGTCTTGCGCATGATCTCGGCCACGTCCTGCAGCGTGAAGCGGATCCCCGCCTCATGCGCCATGGCGGGCAGGTGCAGCACGGCATTGGTCGATCCGCCCGTTGCGCCGACGATGGCCGCGGCATTGTGCAGGCTGTCGAGGGTCACGATGTCGCGCGGGCGGATGTTGCGGCGGATCAGTTCGACCACCGCCTTGCCGGATTCGATGGCCCAGCGGTCGCGATCCTCGTCCGGCGCCGGCGCGCCGGCGGAAAAGGGCAGCGCCAGGCCGATCATCTCGCTCACGCAGGCCATCGTGTTGGCAGTGAACTGGCCGCCGCAGGCGCCTGCGCCGGGGCAGGCGTGGCGCTCGAGCTCATCGAGTTCCTCGTCGCTCATGTTCCCCGCGGCGTGCTGGCCCACCGCCTCGAACACGTCGAGCACCGTCACGTCCCGCCCATGGTGCTTGCCCGGCATGATCGAGCCGCCATACATGAACACGCTCGGCACGTTCAGTCGGATCATCGACATCATCACGCCCGGCAGCGACTTGTCGCAGCCCGCGATGCCGACAAGCGCGTCGTAGCAGTGCCCGCGCATGGTCAGCTCGATGGAATCCGCGATCGCCTCGCGCGAGGCGAGCGAGGACTTCATCGACTGGTGCCCCATGGCGATGCCGTCGGTCACCGTGATGGTGGTGAATTCGCGCGGCGTCGCACCCGCTTCCTTCACGCCGACCTTCGCCGCCTGCGCCTGGCGCGACAGCGAAATGTTGCACGGCGCGGCCTCGTTCCAGCAGGAGGCGACGCCGACCAGCGGCTGCTCGATCTCCTCCTTCGTCAGGCCCATCGCGTAGTAGTAGGACCGGTGCGGCGCGCGCTCCGGGCCCATGGTGGTGTGGCGGCTCGGCAGGCGCGACTTGTCCCAGGCGGTCATTCCGACATCTCCCTTGATTGGCGGTCCTCAGCCGACCGCAAGCAGAAACGCGACGGCGAGCCCGATGCCCGCCAGCCCCGCGATCAATTGCGCCAGCACCTTCGTGAGCGTCAGTCCTCCGACGCTCCGGCCGGCGATCAGGTCGCGCCCCCCTACGGTCGCCACCACGAAGATGGTGATGGCGACGAACAGGTTGAGCGTGGCGCTGTCGAACATGGGCGATCAGCCCGCGATGCGCGCCATGGCGGCGTCGAGGCGCGCGATCTCGGTCTGCTGGGCCTCGAGACGGTCGCGCATCTCCTGCACGATCTCTTCCGGCGCGCGGGAGACGAAGACGTCGCTGCCGAGCTTGGCCTCGGTCTTGGCGGCCTCGCCGGCGATGCGGGCGCGCTCCTTGGCCAGCCGCGCGCGCTCGGCGGCGAGGTCGATGACATCGGCCAGCGGCAGCATGATCGTCGCCTCGCCCACCACCGCCTGCACGGCGCCCTTCGGCGCCTCGCCCTCCAGCGCGCGGATCTCGGTTGCGCGGCCGAGCCGGCAGATGGCATCGGACCAGCGCGCCGCGCGGGCGAGGCTTTCGCCCGACGCGCCGGACAGCAGCAGCGGCACGGTGATGGATGGCGCGACATTCATCTCCGAGCGCACGGTGCGGACCTCCGAGACCAGCCTCACCACCCAGTCCAGCTCGGCCCGCGCCTCAGCGGCACCTTCCACCGGCACCGCTTCCGGCCAAGGCGTGCGGATCAGGCTCCCTTCGGCGCCATAGCCCATGCGGAGCCAGAGTTCCTCGGTGATGAAGGGCATCGCCGGATGGAGCATCCGCAGGATGGTGCCGAGCACATGCTGCGCTGCACCCTTCACCTCCTCCTTCTCCGGCCCGTCGGGCCCGTTCAGCACGGGCTTGGCGAATTCCAGGAACCAGTCGCAGAAGCCGTTCCAGGTGAAGCGGTAGCAGGCGATGGCGTAGTCGTCGAAGCGGAAGGCCTCCAGCGCCGCGTTCGCATCCGCCAGCGCCGCATTGGCCGCATCGAGGATCCAGCGCGACAGCGGCAGCTTCGCCGAAGCCGGGTCGAAATCCGCCCGTGGCGCGACGCCGTTCATCTCGCAGAAGCGCGACGCGTTCCAGATCTTGGTGGCAAAGGCCCGGTAGCCCTCGATCCGCTGCTTGGACAGCTTGATGTCCCGCCCCGGCCCGGCCAGCGCGCAGAGCGTGAAGCGCACCGCATCGGCCCCATGCGCGTCGATCAGCTCGAGCGGGTCCATCACGTTACCGCGCGACTTGGACATCTTCTGCCCCTTCTCGTCGCGCACCAGGCCGTGAATGCAGACGGTGCGGAAGGGCACCTCCCCCATGAAATGAATGCCCATCATCATCATCCGGGCAACCCAGAAGAAGATGATGTCGAAGCCCGTGACCAGCACGTCGCCCGGGTAGTACTTGGCGAGTTCCGGCGTCTTCTGCGGCCAGCCGATCGTGCTGAAGGGCCAGAGCGCGCTACTGAACCAGGTGTCGAGCACGTCCTCGTCGCGCGTGAGGTCCACGTCGCGGCCGAACTTCTCCCGCGCCTGCGCCCGCGCCTCATCCTCGCTATGCGCCACGAACACCTCGCCATCCGGCGCGTACCAGGCCGGGATCTGGTGGCCCCACCAGAGCTGGCGGGACACGCACCAGGGCTGGATGTCGCGCATCCAGGCGAAGAAGGTGTTCTCCCACTGGCGCGGCGTGAACACGGTCTGCCCGGTCTCGACCGCGCGGATCGCGGGCTGCGCCAGCGTCTTGGCGTCGACGTACCATTGCATGGTCAGGCGCGGCTCGATCGGCACGCCAGACCGGTCGCCATGCGGGACCATGTGCGTGTGCGGCTCGATCTTCTCGAGCAGTTCCATCTCCTCGAGCTTCGCGACGATCGCCTTGCGCGCCGCGAAGCGGTCCTGGCCGGCAAGCCCGCGCACGAAATCGAGGTCCGCGACGCCGTTCACCACCGCCATCGAGGCCGCGATCTCCTCCAGCATCACCCGCCCTTCGGCGTCGAGGACGGAGGGCATGGCGAGGGCGTGCCGCTTGCCGACCTCGAAGTCGTTGAAGTCATGCGCCGGCGTGATCTTTACGGCCCCCGAGCCCTTCTCAGGATCCGAATACTCATCCGCCACCACAGGAATGGCGCGCCCCGTCAGCGGCAGGATGACGCGCTTGCCGACCAGGTCGCGGAACCGTTCATCCTCCGGATGCACCGCGACGGCCGTGTCGCCCAGCATCGTCTCCGGGCGCGTCGTCGCGACGACGAGGAAGCGCCCCGGCTCGCCTTCCACCGGGTAGCGGAGGTGCCAGAGGCTGCCCTTGACCTCCTTGCTCTCGACTTCGAGGTCGGAAATCGCCGTCAGGAACTTCGGGTCCCAGTTGACCAGGCGCCTGTCGCGATACAGCAGGCCCTCGCGGTAGAGCCGCACGAAGACCTCCCGCACCGCGTCGGAAAGCCCTTCGTCCATGGTGAAGCGCTCGCGCGGCCAGTCGAGCGAGGCGCCGAGCCGGCGCAGCTGGCGGGTGATGGTGCCGCCGCTTTCGGCCTTCCATTCCCAGACGCGGTTGAGGAACGGCTGGCGCCCCATGGCCCTACGGTCGGGACCACCCTGCTGCGCGAGCAGGCGTTCCACCACCATCTGCGTCGCGATGCCGGCATGGTCCGTGCCCGGCTGCCACAGCGCGTCGCGCCCCTGCATGCGCCGCCAGCGGATCAGCACGTCCTGCAGCGTGTTGTCGAGCGCATGGCCGATATGGAGGCTGCCCGTGACATTGGGCGGCGGAATCATGATCGTGAAGGGCTTCGCCGGGGAGGACGGGTCCGCCGAAAAGGCGCCCGAGGCTTCCCATCCCTGATAGAGGCGCTGTTCGATCGCGGCGGGGTCGAAGGACTTGTCGAGCATGGCGGCATCCCTTCCCTGCCCGCCGCCCCCGCGTCAAGGGCGGCGCGCGTTGGACGGGCCGCTGCGTGCGAGGTAATCGGGCGGCAGCAGGGGAAACGACCATGACCAGCCGCCGCATCCTCCTCGGCCTCGCCGCCGCCACGCTCGCCCGCCCGGCGTTCGCCCAGGCATCCTGGCCGTCGGGCCCCATCCGCATCATCGCCCCCTTCCCGCCCGGCGGGTCGGTGGACACCATCACCCGGTTGCTCCAGCCGCATCTCTCGGCCGATCTCGGCGTGCCGGTCGTCATCGAGAACCGCCCCGGCGCCTCGGGCGCGATCGGCACCGCGGCGCTGGCACGCAGCCCGGCAGACGGCCAGACCTGGGCGATGGTGTTCGACACCCATGCGGTGAACCCGGCGCTGATCGCCAACCTCGGCTTCGACACGCGGCGAGACGTCATTCCCGTGATGCTGGTCGGCACCTCCCCCATGCTCATCACGACTCACAATTCGAGGCCCTGGCGCAGCCTGCAGGACGTGGTGGCGGCGGCGAAGGCGCGGCCGGACACGCTGACCTACGGCTCGATCGGCAATGGCTCGCTCGCCCACCTGACCATGTCGCTGATGCAGAAGGCCGGCGATTTCCGCGTCGTGCACGTGCCGTATCGCGGCGGCGGCCCGATGAGCGCGGCGGCCGCGGCGGGGGAACTCGACATGCCGATGGCGACCAATGCCGGGCTCGGCGGGCAGGTCGGCGTCACGCTTCGTCCGCTCGCGCAGACCGGGGCGCGGCGCTCCGCCCTGTTCCCGGACCTGCCGACGGTCGCTGAATCCGGCATCCCGGGCATCGATTCGCTCGCCTGGTGGGCGGTGATCGGCCGCGCGGGCGTGCCGGAGCCGGTGCTGCGCCGCTTCCACGCCGCGTTGGCCAAGGCGCTCGCGGTGCCGGAGGTGCGGACGCGGCTGTCCGGTCCGCTCGGCATCGACGTGGTCGGATCCACGCCGGAAGCCTTCGGCGCCTTCCTCGATGCCCAGATAGCGACCTGGGCGCAGGTGGTGCGGGAGAACAACATCCGGCCGGACTGACCCGGCCGGGCGAGGGCATCAGGACAGGGCGCGGCCCACCACGCGCTCGATCTCGGCGCGCACCAGGCGGTCGACGATCCCCGGCAGGTGCTGGTCGAGCCATTCCTTCAGCAGCGGGCGGAGTTCCTCCCGCACCACATCCTCGATGCTCGGTCCGCCGCGATGGACAGCGGAGCCGCGCTCATTCGCGACGGCGCGGACGAGTTGGCTGACGGAGGCGGTGGCGGCTGCCGCGACGGCGGGCGCCAGCAAGGCATCGGAGGGGAGCGCGGCGAGGGGCGGGGAAACCGCGACGGCTTCCATCGGCGGCGGCGGCGGCTCGACGACGACCACGACCGGCGGTTCCGGTTCCGGCTCCGGCATGGGCGCCGGATCGGCGGCACCGCCGACCATCATGTCCTCGGTCAGCACCAGCGGCCCGTTGGCCTCATCGGCGGGCGGGGGCTCGGCCGGCGCGGTGGCGGCCGACTCGGCCGGTGCGGGCTCGGAGGCGGGGGCGGGCGGGACCTCGTCCTCGTTCAGGATGCGGCGAATGGAGGCGAGGATGTCCTCCATCGACTGGTCCGTCGCGGGGCCCGCGGGCGGGGCGCCGGGCGGTGGCGTTCCCTGCCCGCTCATGGCCGGCGCGCCCCTGCTGGCGGCGGCAGCGTCTGGACCTGGATGGCGCTCTGCGGTGCCGGCGTCTGGGGCGCCGTGTCCGAATAGTCCCCGGTGCCGGCCCAGCGGTTGCGCACGGTGTTGTAGTAGGCGCGCGGGTCATAGACCTGCACCGGCAGGTTGAGGTCCTGCGCCGTCAGCCGCCCGATCGTCGCTGCCAGGGAGTAGGAGGCGTTGATCAGCGTGGCGAGCGACCGCACCAGGTTCACTCGCGCGGTCAGCAGTTCCTGCTCGGCGTTCAGCACGTCGAGCGTGGTGCGGCTGCCGACCACGGCTTCCCGCTGCACGCCATCGAGCGCGATTTCCTGCGCGCGGATCTGTGCGCGCACGCTTTCCACCTGCGCCCGCGCGCTGCCGAGCGTCTCCCACGCCTGGGTCGCCTGCTGGGCGGACAGGCGCCGCGCGTCATCCACCGCCTGGCGCGCGCGCTGGGCCTGCTGGCGCGCCTGGCGCACGGCCGCGTGCTCGGAACCGCCCTGGTAAAGCGGCACCTGAAGGTTGGCCGTGACCTGCGCGCCGGTCTGGCGCGACCCGCGGGATGCGTTGTTGTCGATGCGGAAGGTGGAGGCATTGACGCTGACCTGCGGCATCAAGGCCGAGAACTGCACGTCGATGTTGTCCCGCGCCGAGGCCTCGTCGAACATCGCGGCAACCACGGCGGGGTTGTTCTCGGCGGCGAGCCGCACCGCTTCCTCGCGGGACCGGACCGGGGCGGCGAGCGGCGGCGGCGCGGCAACGCGCGCGGGCTCGACGCCCACCAGCCGCTGGAAGACGGCGCGGGAAGACTGCAGGTTGCCCTGCGCCTGGTCGAGCTGGAAACGCGCCTGGGCGAGACGCGCCTCGGCCTGGGCGACGTCGGTGCGCGTGATCTCGCCGACGCGGAAACGCTCGTTCGTCGCCTGCAGCTGGCGGTTCAGCACCTGGACGTTGTTGGTGTTGAGCCGCACTTCCTCCTGGTCGCGGATGACGGCGACATAGGCGGCGACGGATTCCAACAGAACCTGCTGTTCGGTCTGCAGCAGACGCGACCGCTGGGCATAGACGGCGTTCTCCGCCTGGCGCGTCTGGGCGGTGGTGCGGCCGCCGGTGTAGATGGGCTGGGTCACCGTGGCCGAGAGGCTGCCAGTGTTGCGCGGGCTTTCGGAAAAGGCGGAAAAGGGCTGCCCGGCCGTATCCGGGTTGCGGACATTGCCGGCGAAGTCGCGCTGGAGCGGCACGGTGGCCTGGCTACGGTTCGTCGTGTCCGAATAGCCTGCGCCGGCGGCGACGGTGACTCGCGGCCGCCAGCCGGACAGTGCCCGCGGCACTTCCTCATCCGTCGCGCGCAATTGTGCACGGGCGGCGAGCAAGGTCGGGTTGTTCGCGTAGGCCGCGGCCAGCGCTTCCTGCAATGACTGGGACCAGGCCGCACCGGATGGAGGCAGGGCCATCGCGGCGGAAACTAGCAGGGCCCGGCGCAACCAGGGTGTCACGTGTGCAATCCCCCAAAGCGGCCTGCGCAACCCTGCAAGCCTAACCCGCAAGTCTTAACGCACTGCAACGCAGCGGCGCCACCCCAAGGGATGGCGCCGATTGTGTCCAAGCGTGACCGCCGGGGGGTGCGCGGGGTCAGAACGCGAAGGCGGGGGCGCCGGCGAAGCCCGGCAGCGCGGGGGCATGGGCATCGAATTCGACCGTGGTCGTCAGCGCCCCGCCGGCCTTGCGCAGGAGCAGCGCCCGCCCGGGCGGGCCGCCAGCCAGCCCGATCGCCACGAGCCGCCCACCTTCGACCAGTTGTGCCCCGAGCCGCTCCGGCACCTCCATCACGCCGCCCTCGATGATGATCGCGTCATAGGGGGCGGCGGCGGCATAGCCCTCGGCGGGGGCCGCCTCGATCAGCGTGACCGCGCCGGGGGCCGTGGTGACGGTGAGCGCGGCGCGGGCGATCACGATCAGGCCAGGGTCGGCCTCGACCGCCGTGACGGTGGCGCCGATGGCGGCGAGCAGCGCCGCGCCGAAGCCGGTCCCGGCGGCGAGCACGATCGCCCGGTCGCCCCGCTTCACGGCGGCCAGCTGGACCAGGCGCGCGAGCACGAGCGGCTTGAGCATGGCCCGTCCGCCCGGCAGCGGCACATCGGCATCGGCATAGGCGCGCGCGGCGAGGCCGGCGGGAAGGAAGCGTTCCCGCGGCAGTTCGCGCATCGCGGCGACGATGCGCGGATCCTCCACCCGGTTCGGCCTCAGCTGGCCGTCCACCATCAGCCGTCGCGCGTCGGCGAAATCCATCGTGCTGCGCCTTCCTTCAACCGGCGCGGTTATAGGGTCCGCCGCCGGCACGCGCCAAGCGGCCGCTTGACCGCGCCGGGCGCGCGGCCGATATGGGGCGCCCGCGCGGTCCGGTGGCCGAGTGGTCAGGCAAGGGTCTGCAAAACCCTCTACAGCGGTTCGATTCCGCTCCGGACCTTGCCGCGCGGGTGGGTTTACACCGGTGGCGCCCCGGACTATACGCGGCGCCCGGCTCCGTTCCCCGATAGCTCAGCTGGTAGAGCGCGGGACTGTTAATCCCTAGGTCGTTGGTTCGAGTCCAACTCGGGGAGCCAAATCCTTCCGAAAACCCGCAGAAATCCGCCATTTTCCAGCGTGCGGGAATATCGGCCCCATCGGCGGCCCCATCCGCCCCCTTCCGGGGCGATCCCGCTTCCATCCCGGACTCGCCGATCGCGCCGCCTGGGCGGGCTGTGGCGCGCCTGGGCGGGCCGATCCATGGGCGCCCTTCCCTGGCCCGCCGGGCGGCTTCCTGGGCGGCCTGCGCGGCCTGATCCGCCCGGCGCCGATCCCCCTGCCCTTCCGGCCGCCCAAGGCCGGGGCCGCCGCCCTGCCGGTCGCGCTGGTGGTTCTTCCGGTCGGCGGGGCGGATGGCGGCGGGCGCCCGTGATACGATGCGCGCGGAGGTTCCGACATGCGCCTGTCCCGCCGCGCCTTCCTCATCACGCCCGCCGCCCTGGCCGCTGCCCCGGCCGCCCTGGCCGCTGCCCCGGCCGCCGCCCAGCCCCTGGCGCCGGAAGCCGCGTCCGCATGGGCGATCGAACCGATCGACGAGATTGTCCGGCTCCGCTCCATCGCGGATGACGATGCCTTCTGGCAGGCCCTTCACGAGGCAATCGCCAAGATCGACTGGAGTTTTCTGAGGCGGCATCGATCCAGACGCTACGGGCCGGACGCCGCCTGATGCGCGCGACGATCGGACGGCTGATCTGGTGGTTTGCGGATGCAGCGCGCCCGCCGCCCAGGCCGCGCCCGGCGGCAATCGACGAACAGACTGTCGCCCAGGCCGTCAGGATGAGCCGGGATCAGGTCGCACGGGATCATCAGCCCCGCCAGCCGCCGGGCGATCCGGCGCCGGCCCCGCGCTGATCGTCGCCTCCACGGCAGCGATCTCGGCATCAATCTCAGCGATCCGATCGGCCAGCCGCGCCGCCTGCGCCGCCAAGCCTTCCCGCATCAGCCGCAGCCCAGGCAACGCCCCCGCCGCACGGGCCGCATCTTCCGCCCGCGCTTCTTCGGCCGCCTGGGCGAAGGCGCGCTCCATCATGGCGACCGCCTCGCTGCCCGGGGGATCGGCACGGATCGCGGCTTCAAGCCGCGCCAGCGAATGGTCGGACCTGCTGATGGGCATGGTCGGTGTCCTTCTGCTGGGCGATCAGGGCGCCAGGATCAGCGCCGCAGATCGATCACGACCGGCGGATCGCCTACGCGATGGATCAGCGCAGGCCCGCCGCCCGTGTTCACCATGTGCCGCCCGGCCGCACCGAAGTCGTCAAAGATGCCGCGCAGAATGCCGCCCCGCACGACCACCCATTTCCCCGTCAGATGGCCGACGCCGGGCAGCGCATCGAGCGCCGCCTTGTCGGCACGAAGCGCGTCCATTTCCGCATCGAAGTCGCGTTCACGCATCGGATATGCCTCCGTGCCGATCATAGCCGCGCCCCCGGGCAGCATCACGGCGCCAGGGTCAGCGCCGCCATGGGCGCCGCCTGGGCAGCCTGGGCGGCCTGGACTTCCAGGGCGAGCAGGGCGTTGTCGCGATATCGCTGGATGGCCCGCAGGCTGTCGGAATTCCACCGATGGATCGAAAAGGCCCGCAGCGCGTCCATGTCGCGGGCTTCGACCATGGCGACTACCGATGCCAGCAGGGCGCGGTAGAGCGCATGCGTCGGCTTCGAGAAATCCGGCGGATCGGGGATCAGCCCGCGCGCTGCGGCCTTGCGATCTTCGCCGCGATGCCTTGCGGACACTAGCGCGCGGTAGGCTTCGCTTTCCCACAGCGCCGTGGCTGCTTCGGACTTGCGCTCCTTCACGCCGTCGCGGGCCATCGCGGCCTTGGTTCCGGCGATCTGGCGCTCCTTCACATCGGGCCGGGCCTGCGCGGCCTTCGACGCGGCGCTGAGGCGGGCCTTCGATTCCGGCGCCAGCGCGCTCGCGGCGCCGCCTTCCCGCAGGTTGTAACCGGCGGGCCGCATCGACCCGAGTTCCACGATCCACCGCTGTTCGGCCGCGTTGAGATCGGCGCGATCACCCTGGAAGACTTCCAGCACTTCGACGCGGAAGGCGTCCGCGCCGTGTTTGCGGATGGCAGCCTCAAGAGCGCGGCATGGGCGTCTGCTTTGATTGGGCCGGCCGGCATTTCGCACATGCTCGGCGAGGCGCGCCTCGGCTGCTTCCTGTGGCGTGCCGGGCTTCGTGGTCTGGCCGATGTAGGGCTTGGCGTTCACCATGTTGGTGATGCGATAGATGACGCCGGCCCGGTCGGGCGCGGCGGATGGCTGGCGGGCCATGATGGGCTTCCTTCGATCGGCGCCGGCCCGATGCCGGGCGCTTCCGTCGCCCACGCCCCGCGCGGCCGAAGCCGGCGGGGCTGGCGATGAAGGGGAAGTCGATCAGGCCGGCTCGGCTTCGCGCAGGTCCAGCCGCCGTTCGATGCGATCAAGCCGCGATGCCAGCCCATCCATGCGCACGCTGCTCTCTGCCCAAGCCGCGACGAGATGCGACTGCCCTGATTCGAGGTTGCCCAGCCTCGCCTTGATCTCGGCGCCGTCATCGCGCAGCCGGGCAATATCCGCGCGGATCGCGCGCAGATGTTCGAACATGAGATTGGTGGTCGCTTCGGTCATCGGCATGGCGCCGAAAGGCTAGCGCGGCGCTGGGCAAAATGCATCGGTAGTCCTCCTTGGGGCCGGCCGATCCGGCCGCCTTCGATGCTTCGCTCTATCGGCACGCCGGGGCTCCGTTCGAGCAGAACCGGCGCGCCTCCGCATGCGACACACGCATTTGCGAGTTGATGTGTCGGCGGGCCGATTTTCCTCGAACCGACCGGCGATTTCGCATGTCTCGGCGGCCTGGGCGCGGCATTCCGCCGCCGCCGAAGGAGAGCCCCCGATGAAGACCACCACCAAGGCCGCGAAGGCCCCGAAGGCCGCCGCGAAGCCGCAGGCCCAGCCGAAGCCGGCGAAGGCCCAGGCGAAGGCGCCCGCCGCCCAGCCCGAAGCCCCCGCCCCGGCCCCGGCGCCGGAAGCCCAGGCCCAGGCCCCGAAGGCCGTGTCCAAGGCCGCCCAGGCCGCCGCCGATCGCCGC
>NZ_JACADQ010000589.1 GCF_016106015.1 Neoroseomonas rubea | reverse complement strand
CCGGCGCTCGCCTGCAGCGCGACGCGGTCCCCCGCCGCGGCGTGGCGCGCGAGTTCGGGTCCGGCCAGGGACGCGACCGCGGCGCTCGCCAGCGCGACGGTGAGCGCGAGGCGGGAGGCGACGCTGTAGGGCCCGGCATTCTCGGCGCCGAGCAGGACGCCGAGCATGATGATGTCGAGCCGCTCGATCAGCGCCGTCACGACCATGCCGACGACCAGCGTCATCCCCGACTGCAGCCAGCGCGTGCGCTCGCTTCGGTCAGGCGCGACGCCGGAGGTCCTTGGCAGCCGGCGGCGGGCGGCGGCGGCCGCGGTCGCGCCGGTGGCGAGCGCGGCCGCGGCCATCAGCCAGAGCGCATGGTGCGGCCCGAGATCGACGAAGGATGCGGCGGCGAGCGCGAGCAGGACCACCATCAGGGGTCGCGCGAAGTTGATCGCGGCTTCGGCGCGAAGCGGCTGGCCGCTGGCCTGGAGCAGGCCGGCCGACAGCGCACTCCAGGCCAGCAGCGGCACCAGCGCCGCGGCCGCGAGCGCCGCGGGCACGTCGTCGTGCAGCGACGGGAGCAGGAGGAATGAGGCCGCAAGCGTGAGGGCGAGGCCGCCGGCGCCGAACAGGCAGAATTGCCGCGCCGCATCGAGGAAGCCGGCCAGCCGCGCATGATCCCCTTCGGCAAGGTAGACGGGCACAAAGCGGATCGCGGCGACCGGCATGCCAAGCCCGCCCCCGATGGCGAGAACCGTTGCCGCCGCAAGGAAACTGGCGAAGACGCCGAGCCCCTCCGGCCCGAGCAGGCGCGCGAGCACGACCTGCAGCGCGAAGCCTGCGAGCACCGCGCCGCCCTTGAGGCCGAGCGCGAGGATCGATCGCGTCGCCGACAGCCGGCCGGCACCGTTCGAGGTGTCCACGCCTTGTTCCCCAGATCACACGCCGCGCCGGCGACAACCCCCAGCCGCAGGTTCGATATTGAAGCGGAACATTCCACAAGAATAAAGTCGTGGCCGTGCGGGGGCGCCACAGCGGGGCTCGCCGGCCGGTGTCACCGGCGGTGGCCGAGGGGAACACAGGGTGGACATCACGACGGCCTTGGCCGCCCGGCGCCTCGATCGGCCCTGGGCGAGCGCGTCATGACCCGGGCGCCCACCCTCGCGGAGGGCGAGGTCCGGCGGATCCGCGGGCGCCCGGACCTGGCGCGGCCGGCGCGCGGGCGCCTTGCGCTTGTCGCGGGGCTCCTGCCTTGCATCGACGGCGTCGTGCTGGCGCTCGCGGGCGCGCTCGCCTCGGCCGCGGCGGCGGATGCGGGCGCACAGGACCAGGGCCGGCACCTCGCG
>NZ_JACADQ010000588.1 GCF_016106015.1 Neoroseomonas rubea | reverse complement strand
ACCCGCCCCCGAGGGCCCCGGCCTGTTCGGGGACCCGGCGCCGGTCGCCCCGCCGCCGGCCGCCGTCGTGCCCGCCCCGGCGCCCAGCGGCCCCTACCGCGTGCTCGCGCGGAAATACCGGCCAACCCATTTCGACGACCTGATCGGCCAGGAAGCGCTGGTCCGCACCCTGCGCAACGCCTTCGCCCAGGGGCGCGTGCACCACGCCTTCCTGCTGACCGGCGTGCGCGGCGTGGGCAAGACCACCACCGCGCGCATCATCGCCCGCGCGCTGAACTGCGTGGGCGTGGACGGCAGGGGCGGGCCGACCGCCGACCCCTGCGGTGTCTGCCCCGAATGCCAGGCGATCCTGAAGGACCGCCACCCCGACGTGGTCGAGATGGACGCGGCATCCAACCGCGGCATCGACGACGTGCGCGAGCTGCGCGAAGCGCTGCGCTTCCGCCCCGCCCAGGGACGCCAGAAGGTGTTCATCCTGGACGAGGTCCACATGCTGACGGACCAGGCCTTCAACGCGCTGCTGAAGTCGCTCGAGGAGCCGCCACCCTCGGTCACCTTCGTCCTCGCTACGACCGAGCTGCGCAAGGTGCCGGTCACCATCCGCAGCCGCTGCCAGACCTTCTCGCTGCGCCGCGTGCCGGTCGAAGTCCTGCGGGCGCATTTCGGCCGCATCGCCGAGAAGGAAGGTGTCGCCGTCGATGCCGAGGCGCTGGGGATGGTCGCGCGCGCGGCGGATGGGTCCGTGCGCGACGGACTCTCGCTGCTTGACCAGGCGATTGGTCTCGCCGGCGGCGGCGCGGTGACGGGGGAGAGCGTGCGCGACATGCTGGGCCTCGCCGACCGCTTCTTGGTCTTCGACCTGATGGAAGCGGTGATGGACGGCAAGGTGGCCGACGCGCTCGCCATCCTCGACCGCACGCATGAGGTCGGCGCCGATCCGCTCGCGGTGCTGCAGGACCTCACCGACCTCACGCACCTGCTGACGCGCTTCCGTGCAGCCCCCGCGCTGAAGGACGACACCACGCTGCCAGAGGCCGAGCGCACGCGCGGCTCCGCGCTCGCGATGCGGCTGTCCGTTCCCACGCTCGGCCGCGCCTGGCAGATGCTGCTCAAGGGCATCGCCGAGGTGCAACAGGAAGGCATCGACCGGCGTGCGGCGGCCGAGATGGTGCTGATCCGCCTCGCCCATGTCGCCGACCTGCCGACGCCGGGCGAGATCGTGAAGCGGCTGGCGGAAGATGGCGGCGGCGATGCCGCGCCGCGCCCCGCGCCCGGCGGCGGATCAGGCGGGCTGCGCGCCATGGCCGGTGGCGGCGTCGTCGCCAGCGCCGCGCCCGTGG
>NZ_JACADQ010000587.1 GCF_016106015.1 Neoroseomonas rubea | reverse complement strand
TTCCGCTTCCGCCCTCGCCTGCCCGATCGCGCCGGCGAGCCGCGCCGCGCCGCCGAGGCAGGGGTCGTTCGCCCGGCAGGCCGCGCCGGTCGCGCGCGCCACGGGTTCGTGCCGGCTGTGGAAGTCGTTGACATGGACGATGCGCACCCGCCGCGCGCCCTGGGCGCGGGCCGGGCGCAGGAAGGGCGCGGCGAGGCCGGCGGCGAGGAGGAAGCGGCGGGAGAGCAGCATGGCGGGCCTCGAACGGCGGGTCTGCCGCAATCCTGCCCTGTCCCGTGAGGATTGTCCCTTGCCGCATCCGGCCCGCGGGTCCAAACCCGCCATGTCGGAATCCTCCAGCAACCCTGGCCGGGGCGCGATGCAGGTCTACCTGCCCATCGCCGAGATGAGTGTCGATGCCCTGCTGCTGCTGGGCATCGGCTTCGGCGTGGGCTGGCTCTCGGGCCTGTTCGGCGTGGGCGGCGGATTCCTGCTGACCCCGTTGCTGATCCTGATCGGCATTCCTTCCCCCGTCGCGGTCGCCTCGGGCGCCAACCAGACGCTCGGCGCCTCGGTCTCGGGCCTCATCGCGCAATGGCGGCGGGACAATGTCGATGCGCGCATGGGGGTGGTGCTGCTGGCCGGCGGCATCATCGGCTCGGCGCTCGGCGTGCAGTTGTTCGCGCTGCTGCGGCGGGCGGGCCAGGTCGACCTCGCCGTCGCCGTCTTCTACGTGGTGGTGCTGGGCACGGTCGGGCTGCTGATGGTGCGGGAGAGCGTGCGCGCCATCCTGCGCCGCCGGCGCACCGGCTCGGCCGCCGCCGCCCGCGCGCATGAGCACACCTGGCTGCACGGCCTGCCCTTCAAGATCCGCTTCCGCAAGTCGCGCCTGTACATCTCCATCGTGCCGCCGCTGCTGATCGGCTTCGGCATCGGCGTGCTGTCGGCCGTGATGGGGGTGGGCGGCGGCTTCATGCTGGTGCCGGCAATGATCTACCTGCTGGGGATGCCGACCAGCGTCGTCATCGGCACCTCCCTGTTCCAGGTCGTGTTCGTCTCGGCGAACGTGACGCTGCTGCAGGCGCTGCAGGTGGGCAGCGTGGACATCGTCCTGACCCTGCTGCTGCTGGCCGGCGGCGTCGCCGGGGCGCAGTTCGGCGCCGCCATGGGCACGAAGCTGCGGGGGGAGGAGACGCGCGCGCTGCTCGGCCTGCTCGTTCTGAGCGTGGCGCTCGGCCTGCTGTGGGACCTGGTGCGCGCGCCGGAAAACCTCTTTGCCATCGGGCCCGTGCCGTGACGCGGCGCGCGGCGCTGGCGCTGCTCGCCGCGCTCTGGACCGGCGCGGCGGCGGCGCAGGCGCCCCC
>NZ_JACADQ010000586.1 GCF_016106015.1 Neoroseomonas rubea | reverse complement strand
CGGCCTCGCGCTGCGCCTGTTCGCGCGCGGCGGCTTCGCGTGCGGCGGCCTCGGCGCGCGCCGCTTCCTCCCGCGCCGCGGTTTCGCGAGCGACCTGCTCCTGCCGCTGGCGATCCTGGTCGGCGGTGTTCGAGCCGGCGCCGGGGCCGGCGAGGAAGTACCAGCCCGCCACGGCGGCGATCACCAGCGCGCCGGCGCCGCCGGCGATGGCGCCGACCGGCGCGCCCTTCTTCTCGGGCGGCGCGACGCCAGGCCCGGGCCGCTGCATCGTGCCGGTCGCCCCGGCCGGAATGCGGCCGGTGACGACCGTCGCATCCTCGTTCAGCCCGGGCAGGCCCGGCAGGCCCGTGGGTTCGGGCGCGGCGGCGGGCGCGCTGGCGGCGGTGCGGATGGCCTCGGCGAATTCCAGCGCCGAGCGGTAGCGGTCGTCCGGCCGCTTGGCGAGCGCGCGCGCGATCACCCCGTCGAAGGCGCGCGGCGTGGTGACGGACAGCGAGGAGGGCGGCGGCGGCTCCGTATGCAGCGCCTTGTGCATCACGGCCGAGAAGCCGCCTTCGAACGGCTTCTCCCCGGTCAGCAGCTGGTACAGCATCACGCCCGCGGCCCAGATGTCGGCGCGCAGGTCCACCGGTTCGCCGCGGAACTGCTCGGGCGCCATGTAGGACGGCGTGCCGATCAGCGTGCCGACCTGCGTCATCGAGGAATTCTCGAGCCGCGCGATGCCGAAATCGGCGATCTTCACCTGGCCGTCGGTGGTCATCATGATGTTGCCGGGCTTGATGTCCCGGTGCACCACGCCGCGCTGGTGGGAATAGTGCAGCGCCGCGCAGACCTCGCCCATGATCCGCACGATCTCGGGGACGGTGAAGCGTTCCTGCTTGTCGAGCCGGCCCTTCAGGCTGCCGCCCTCGACCAGTTCCATCACGATCCAGGCCTGGGTCGCGTTCTCCCCATAGTCGTAGACGCCGACGATGTTGGGGTGGGACAGGCGGCCGGCGGCCTGGGCTTCGCGGCGGAAGCGGGCGTGCGATTCCACCGCCTCGGGGTCGTTCTCGTTCGGGCGGTTCACCACCTTGATGGCGACGCGCCGCTCGATGATGCGGTCCACCGCGTCGTACACGGTGCCCATGGCGCCGGCGCCGAGCGTGCCGCGCACCTCGTACTTCTGGTTCAGCTCGGCTGGCAGCATGGGCCCCTGGGGTCTCCGGCGTCCGGCGGTCGTCCTGCGGCTAGACTACAGCCTTGCCGCGCAGATGTCGTCACCGGCCGTCCCGGCAAGGCCGCCCGGTCACAGCCGCGCCGGCGCGGCGGCGGCGGCGCTGGCCCCGGCCGCCCGCCGCCCGTC
>NZ_JACADQ010000585.1 GCF_016106015.1 Neoroseomonas rubea | reverse complement strand
CCCGGCCGCCTCGGCCGGCACCATCGCGGCCAGCCGCAACAGCGCATCCGCCGGCGCGCCGCGCGCGACCAGCGGCGCCAGCGCCTCGGCCCGTGCTTCGGGCAGCACCGCGCCGAGCACGCCCGTCCGTGCCATCAGCGCCACCGTCGCGACCGGGTCGGGCAGCGGCAGGATGCGCTTCAACTCCATCCACACCCGCTCGGCCGATAGCCGCGCGAGACCCGGCACCGCGCGGCGGATCGCCGCCACCGCCGCCGCATCCGGCGCCCCGCGCCCGTAGCGCGCCTGGAAGCGGAAGAAGCGCAGCGCGCGGAGATAATCCTCGGCCAGCCGCGTGTCCGGGTCGCCCACGAAGCGCACGATCCCGGCGGCAAGGTCCGCGCGGCCGGAAAAGTAGTCGTGCAGCAGCGCATCCGCGCCGAGCGACATGGCGTTGATGGTGAAGTCCCGCCGCGCCGCGTCCTCCCGCCAGTCGGTGGTCCAGGCGACCTCGGCATGGCGGCCATCGGTCACGATGTCCCGCCGCAGCGCGGTGACCTCCATCGGCATGCCGTGGCGCAGGACGGTCAGCGTGCCGTGCGACAGGCCCGTCTCATGGACCGCGAAGCCGGCCTCGGTCAGCCGCCGAGCGATCTCCTCCGGCGGCAGCGGCGCGGCGATGTCGATGTCCGCGGAGGCCAGCCCGGCCAGCGCATCCCGCACGCAGCCGCCGACCGCGCGCGCACCGGGCAGGGCGGCCAGGGTCTCGGCCACCGCCGGCAGGTCGAGGAAGGCGGGGCGCGGGGCAAGCGCGACCGGCGCTTCGCTCACCGCCGCGGCTCCGCATGGCCGGGCTCGACGCGTTCGCCCTCGAGCTGCGCGGGCACATAGACCGTCCCGCGCGGCATGCTGCGCGACGTCCCGTACCAGAAGGCCCCGGCCAGCATCAGCGCGACGCCGACCGCGCCCAGCACGAGCAGGATCGTGCTCGGCTGCGCCGAGGGGTTCATCCGCCGCCACAGCCCATAGGCCGCGAAGGGCAGCAGGAACAGGATCGCTTCGATCAGATAGGCCAGGGGAACCTTCCGCGCCGGTCGCGGCCTGAGGATGGGCGCGCCGGCCCGGCGCGTCACCCCCGCTGCGTCACTCGAAGACAGGTCCGGCGCGATGCCGGTCGGCGTCGTGCGCCACCAGGCCCCGCCGGCGCCGCCGCCAAGGTCTCGCCAGGAACCGTGCGCGTCATCGCTGGCCGTGGCGCGCGACGACCGCCGGGCAGATGCGGCAAGCGACACCGCCGCGGCGCGTGACCGAGCCGGCCGCGCGCCGCGCGCCTCATCCCGGCCCGTACAGCGCGGCGACCTCCGGCGCGAA
>NZ_JACADQ010000584.1 GCF_016106015.1 Neoroseomonas rubea | reverse complement strand
GCGACGGAGCGCAGCGCAGCGTCACGCAGCGCCCGCAGCGCCGCGGCGTCACGCGTCGTCAGTGCCCCGCGTACGGCGCGCGCGGCAGCAAGCCGCTCGGCCGCGCGGTCGGTCAGCGGCGGGCAGTCGGCCAGCAGCGCGACACTGTCGGCCAGCCGCCCCGTGCAATGCAGGACCAAGTCGCAGCCCGCCGAAAGCGACGCCCCGGCCAAGTCGTTCGAGGTGCCCCTGAGCGCCCCCATGGCGAGGTCATCGGTGACGAGCACCCCGTCGAAGCCGATCTCGCCCCGGATGACGTCGTGAATCACGGTGGGGGAGATGGTGGCGGGAAGGGTCCGGTCCCAGGCCTCGTAGAGCACATGGGCGGTCATGGCCCAGGCGCCTGAGGCGGCCAGGGCGGCGAAGGGCGCGATATCTGCCTCGAGATCGGCCTGGCTCGCGGACACACGCGGAAGCTCGTGGTGGCTGTCCGCCAGCGCGCGCCCATGGCCGGGGATGTGCTTGATCACCGGAATGGCGCCGCCGGCCTGCAGCCCCGCCACCCAGGCCGCGCCGAGGCGCGACACCTCGGCCGGATCGGCCGAAAGCGCCCGGTCGCCGATGACGCCATGGGCGCCTGGGACGCGCAGGTCGAGCACCGGGGCGCAGACGACGTCCAGCCCTTCCGCCAGGCAGGCGGCGCCGAGCAGCGTGGCATTCGACGCGACCACCGGCGCGGCCGCGCCCTCGAACGCCATGGCCGGCGGAAAGGCCTCCCAGTAGGGCGGACGCAGGCGTGCGACACGGCCACCCTCCTGGTCCACGAGGATCGGCGCCTCCCCGCCCAGGACCTCCCGCACGTCGCGGGTCAGCGCACGCAGCTGCGCCGGATGCGAGACGTTGCGCGCGAACAGGATGACGCCGACGGGGCGGAAGCGCTGCAGCAGCGCCGCCTCCTGCCCGGTCAGGACGGGCCCCGACAGGCCGATGATCGCCGCCCTTGTCACTGGCATGTCCGCGCCGTCAGCGGACCACGGCGCAGGGCACGTTGCGGGCGCGGACCTGCTCGCAGAACTCGCGTGCCGCCTCCGCGCTCGCGAAGCCGCCGGTCCGCAGCCGGAACAGAGGGGCCTGGCCCTCGCGCTCGAACCGCACGACCTGCGGACGGAAGGCACCGAGAAGGTCGCCGTGCCGACGGGCGAGCCGGTCCCATTCGGCCCGTGCGGCGTCCTCCGAGGCCAGCGCGCCGAGTTGAACGCGGATCGTGCCGCCGGGTGCGGGCGCCTGACGGGTCGCCGGCGCGGCCGGCTGCGCCGTGGTTGCGGCCTGAGGCGCCGCTGTCTGGGGCGCTGCAGGCGCGGGTGGCGCCGCCGGCC
>NZ_JACADQ010000583.1 GCF_016106015.1 Neoroseomonas rubea | reverse complement strand
CCCACGGTCCGCGCCCGCCAGTCGCCGCCGATGGTCGAGCCGATCAGCCCGCCGCCGACCGCGCCGGCGCCGGCACCGACGCCGCTGCGCGTCCCGCTGACCGCGACCGGGCGCATGCCCACGATGGTGCCCGACGAGACGTAGCCCGAGGTGCCGAGCGCATAGCGGTCCACCGTCGTGTTGGTGGCCGGCGCGCAGGCCGCGAGGCCGGCGCCGAGCGCGAGCACGGCGCAGAGGGGCGCGAGGCGGCGGATGTCGGGCATGGCTTCCTGTCTCCTTCGGCGGCGGGGGCCGGGCATCGCACAAGTGATGTGCCTGCCGCGGCCGCGCCACAATAGTATGGGTCCATCGAATCCTGGGATTCGGGGCGCGGGTCGACCCACAACATCGTGGGGCTCGTCGCGGAACTTGACCCGGGCTCTTCGGCTGGCCTACGCAAGCTTTCACACGACCGTGTTTCATGCCCGGAGACGGGCTCGCCCGAAGGGGCCGGGGGGGATCCGGCCACTTCATTGAAACGGGCGGGACCGTCACGGTGTCGGATGGGGACCAGGGGGAATGACCGGAACCTTCAGGGGCGGCGCGAAGGCCGTGCTTGCGGTGGCGATGCTCGCGATGCTGGCCGCCTGCAGCACGAGCGGAACGCGCACCGCCTCGAACGGGCCCTTCTACAACAGGCCCGACAGCACCTCCCCGCCCGGGCCGCCAGGCGACCCCTGGGGGCCCTGGATCCGCGACGCCTCGCGCCGCTTCGACATCCCGGAACTCTGGATCCGGGAAGTGATGCGCCAGGAAAGCGGCGGGCGGGCCAACGCCACCTCCCACGCCGGCGCCATGGGGCTTATGCAGGTGATGCCCGGCACCTACCGGGAACTCCAGGCGCGCTACAACCTCGGCCCCGACCCCTATCACCCTTATGACAGCATCCAGGCGGGCGCGGCCTATCTGCGGGAGATGTACGAGCTCTACGGCAACCCCGCCTTCCTCGCCGCCTACAATGCAGGTCCGCGGCGGCTCGAGGACTATCTCTGGGGCGGTCGCGGCCTGCCGAACGAGACGCGCAACTACGTCGCGCGCATCGGGCCGCGCATCACCGGCGCCCAGCCGAACCGCCGCGCGCCGGCCGAGGTCTACGCCGCCGCCGAGATCGGCCACTACATCCCCGCCGGCCCGCGCCGGATGGATGGCGGCACGATGCTCGCGCTCCGCCAGCAGCGCGAAGCCGCGCCACCTGTCCAGATGGCCGCTGTCGCCCCGCCGCCGCCCGCCGCCCCCCGCGTGCAGGTCGCGAGCGTGGGCGTGACGCCGCTGCCCGCGGAACGGAAGAGCACACGCCTGAGCTCCAGCGACACATGAAGCGGC
>NZ_JACADQ010000582.1 GCF_016106015.1 Neoroseomonas rubea | reverse complement strand
GTGCGCCCTTCCGACCCGGCCCGCGACCAGCCGCCAGCCGCGCGCGGCGGCCACCGCCCGGCCGAGATGGGACTTGCCGACGGAGGCCGGGCCATGGATGGCGAGCCGCCCGAGCGGCCAGGTCTCAGGCCGGTCGGCCAGCGCGAGCGCCGCGGCATTCGAGTCATCCTCGAGCAGCTCCGCGCGGCTCGACGACAAGGACAGCGGCAGCGGCAGCGGGAACTGGCGCGCCCCCGTCACGTGCCCGTCCGGGGCGGGTCGAGATAGAGCGGGCTTTCGAGGTAGCGGCGCAGCCAGTAGCGCGCGACGACACCGAGTGCCGCGGCCATCGGCACGGCGAGCAGCACGCCGAGGAAGCCGAAGGCCACGCCGCCGGCGAACAGCGCGAAGATCACCCAGACCGCGTGCAGCTCCACCCTGTCGCCGAGCAGGTAGGGGTAGATCACATAGCCTTCGATCGTCTGGCCGACGACGAAGATGGCGACGATCACCAGCACCTCGTTCCAGCTGCCGAACTGGCCGATGGCGAGCAGCACGGCCACCGCGAAGCCGGTGAGGGACCCGACATAGGGGATGAAGGTCAGGATGCCCGCCATCAGCCCGACCGTCAGGCCCAGCTCGAGCCCGGCCAGCTGCAGCGCGATGGCGTAGAACACCCCCAGCGCCGCGCAGCACAGCAGCTGCCCGCGCAGCCAGGCCGAGAGCACGCGGTCCGTGTCCCGCGCCAATTGCCGCAGCACGGACGCGTTGCGCCGCGGCAGC
Source organism: Neoroseomonas rubea (assembly GCF_016106015.1). Lineage (GTDB taxonomy): Bacteria > Pseudomonadota > Alphaproteobacteria > Acetobacterales > Acetobacteraceae > Neoroseomonas > Neoroseomonas rubea. The sequence goes on along the minus strand of NZ_JACADQ010000582.1, from coordinate 606 downwards.
CAGGATTCGACGCGGGCGAGCATCGCCGCCCAGTCGCGCAGCAGGTAGAAGGCGACCACCGGGACCACGACCAGCAGCGTGAAGACCTGGAACAGCGCGAAGCCGCCGCCGATCAGCCGCGTCGCCGCGGTGCCGAGCCAGGCGAGCATCGAGCCTGCCTGGGTGATGGCGAGTTCGCGCAGCCGCTGGTCCACCATATCCGGACCGAGCGCTTCCTCGAGCCGGATCAGGCCGTCGCGCAGCACCGCGCCGACGCCGGCGATGTAGGTGGGCAGCCGCTGCACCAGGATGCCGAGCTGCGCGAGGACCAGCGGGTAGAACAGCAGGACGGCGAGCAGCCCGACCGTCATCAGCACGAAGATGAGCAGGAAGGCGCCGAGCCCGCGCCTGATGCCGATGCGCGCGAGACGCGTCGCCAGCGGGTCGAGGAAATAGGCGATGACGGCCGCGAGCACGAAGGGCGTCAGGATCCCCTGGAACAGCCAAAGCGAGAACAGCAGCGCGCCGGTCAGGCCCAGCACCAGCGCCATGCGCTGCGCGCGCGTGGCCGTGCGCGGGGCCGAGGGCGGCGGAAAGCGCGCGGGCGCGGGCGCGGGCAGGCCGCCG
>NZ_JACADQ010000581.1 GCF_016106015.1 Neoroseomonas rubea | reverse complement strand
GGCCGGCGCGCCGGGCGGCGCCGACAGCGCGGGGGCCAGGTCCAGCACCGGCCCGCGCAGCGCGATCGTCCATCCCCCGCCCGGCTGCGGCGGGGCGAGATCGGCGGTGAAGCGGCTGCGGCCGAGCACCGCCTCGGTGATCTCAATGCGCTGCGGGATGTTCCGCTCGGTGCGGTCGGCGCGGGCGCGGAGCGCGACGCCGGGGCCGTCGACGCGGATGCCCTCGATCGCCCGCAGCTGGCCGTTCTGCAGGACGAACTGCGCCTCCCCCGTCGCCGGGGTGCCCGGCGGCCGCGCCCAGGACAGCGCCTCGACGGCCAGGCGCGCCTCGCGGAAATCGGCGCGCAGCGCGACGCGGCCCTGGCCGTTGCGCCGCGTCTCGGTGCGGATGTCGAGGCCGACGATCCCTTCCACGAAGGGCCGCGGGTCGAGCCCGAAGGTCGCGATCTGCCGCGCCTCGGCCCGGCCCGTCACCGTCTCCCGCGCCACCACCTGGCCGGGCGCGCCCGGGCGGAAGTCGGCCTCCTGCTGGATGCGCAGCGCGATGCCCGCGACCGTCGCAGTGCCGTTCGCGCGCAGCCCCTGGGTGTCGGCGGCGAAGTCGAAGGCGCCGCGCTCGAGGTCCCGGCCCAGCACAGCGCGCGGGATGCGCACCTCCGTCCCGCGGCCGGTCGCGCTGATGCGCATGACCTCCACCGGCAGATCGGCCAGCAGCGGGAAGCCGAGCAGAAGCCGCCCCTCGCGCAGCGTGCCGGTGATCTCCGAGATCGGCGGCGGCCGGTTGCGAAACAGGCCGAGCCGCGGATGGCGCAGGATCGTCCAGACATCGGCGACCGGGCCGGAGACGTTGAATTCCATCTGCGCCGTCTCGGGCGTCGGCACCAGGTCGAAGCGGATCAGCCCGTCGCGCACGCGGATGCCCGTGCCTGATTGCCGCCCGCCGGTCAGTTCCAGTTCGATGGCGTCGAGGCCGAAGCGCGCGCGGCCCGTGGCCTCCTCGGCCGGCGGGATCGGGCGCAGCCAATGCACGGTCAGGGAGTCCGCGAGCGCGCTGCCCTCGAAGGCGGTGACGCGGACGGCGCCCGTCGCGACCTCGCCTTCGGCCACGAGGCGCCAATCGCCGTCATGCGCCCGGCCCGATGTCACGTTCTCGACCAGCCAGGTGCGCGCGCCGCGGCCGAGGCCCGCCGGCCAGTAGTGACCGATATCCGCGAGCGCGACCTCATCCAGCCGGAGCCGCGCCTCGGCACGCCAGCGGCCCTCCTCGAGCCGCGCCTCGGCCTCCGCGCGGATCAGCGGCGGCGCCCCGGCGGCGGCGGCAGGCGGGCATCTGGAGCCCAAGAAGGGATGATCGCGGCCATCGTGCTGATGGG
>NZ_JACADQ010000580.1 GCF_016106015.1 Neoroseomonas rubea | reverse complement strand
GTCGCGGCACGATGCCCGGGGCCGGGGTCGGAGCCGGGCCCGGCGTGGGCGCGCCGCCCGGTTCGCCCTTGGTGCCTTGCGCGAATGCGCCAGCCGGGACGGCAGCGCCGCCCGCGACCGCCGCGCGGATGATCAGAAGCCGCCGCGCGAGGCGGGTCTCGGGGGTATCGGCCATGGGCGCCCGTCCCTTGTTGTCACCTGCATCTTCGGGTGCGCGGGCCGCCGGGCACAAGGGCGCGGACGCGGGATGCCGGAAGCATTTCACAGGGGCTTGCATTGATGTTCGTGTTTTGTTCTTATTCGTCCCATGAGCACGCGCACCGCAGACGACCCGTCCCTGGTCATCCCGCCCTGTCCCGTTCCTGTCCGCTTCGTGCCGGCCACGCCGCGCCGGCGGGTGGTGCGTCGCGCCATGCGCGACTTCACGAGCTTCCTCGCCCTGGCCTGGGCCGCGGCCGAGATCGCGCTCTGGGCCGGCGGCGCCTGAACCCCCCGCGCGCTACGCCGCGCGCGCGCGCAGGATCGCGACCGCCCGCCTGAGCCCGTCCCCCATCCGCTCCGCCGGCATCGCGCCCGAGAACAGAAAGTGGCGGTCGAGCAGGAAGGACGGCACGCCCGAGATCCCCGCCTGCGACAGGCCGAGGGACTCCGCCATCACCTCCTCCCGCGCCGTCTCGCCGTCCCGGAATATGGCAAGCCCTTCCTCAGCCATGCCCGCCTCGGCGCCGAGCGCCGCCAGCGTCGCCGCATCGCCGATATCCCGGCCTTCCTGGAAGTACGCGCGGAACAGCCGTTCCACCACGGCGTGCTGCGCCGGGCCCGCGAGCCTGACCAGCCGATGCGCCTCCACCGTGTTCGGCGTGCGCGCCATCAGGTCGTGGCGGAAGGAGAGCCCCGCTGCGCGCCCCGCATCGGCCACCCGCGCATCCAGCTCGAGCGATCTCTCCCACGATCCGAACTTCTCCGTCCGGTAGGCGCGGCGATCCACGCCTTCGGCCGGCATGTCGGGGTTCAGCTGGAAGGGCAGCCAGCCCAGCTCGAAGGCGAGCCCTTCCTCGGCCAGCAGCGCCAGCGCCGCGTCCAGCTGTGCCTTGCCGATCCAGCACCAGGGGCAGATGGCGTCGGAGACGATCTCGAGCCGGCCAGCGGTCGCGGGGGCGGTGTCCATGGCAGGCTCCTTGGGCCAGATATCCGACGGGGAGCATGGGTGCGGCCCCGCCGCGCGGCAAGGCGCGGGGGTGGAAAGCCGGCGGGCCGCGCGCCACCTCATCCCCGCATCTTGCCGGGGAGAGACAGATGCCGACCTTCGACGCCCCCCGCCGCGCCCTGCTCGCGGCCCCCGCCATCCTCGCCGGCGCCGCCCTGGCCCCCGCGAGCTTGGTCCGCCCATAGGCGCC
>NZ_JACADQ010000058.1 GCF_016106015.1 Neoroseomonas rubea | reverse complement strand
CCTGCGGCCGGTCCCGGCCGCTGCGCTGGGCGGTGTCGCGGCCGGCACGGCGCGGCGCATACCGCCGGGCGCGGCGGGGATCGCGGCGATCGGGGGGCTGCTGCCAATGCCTGTGGCGGCCCCGCCACACTGTCTCAGGTAAGTCGCGCCTGCGGGTTTTGCGCGGTTGCCCGCGGGCGGGCAGGCGGGACATAGTCCGCTGCAGGCCACCACGCCGCCCTTCCGTCTGGTTCGGGGGAAGCGGCGGCGGACCTGTCCGGGGGGGCAGGAGGCCCAGGGAACTGCCGGTTCGCCGGCCTTGAGGAGGACTTGAATGCGCAAGATTCTGATGGGGACGACCGCCGTTGTCGGCGCCGCCCTGCTCTCGTCCGGGGCCTTCGCCCAGGGCACCACGGCCGGTACCGGCAGCCTCGCCCCGGGCCAGGGCCAGGGCCAGTCGCTGACGGCGGCGCCGGCGCCGTCGATCGCCGGTGCGGGCGGCCTGTCCGTTCGCCTCGGCGGCTTCTTCGAGTTCAGCGGCGCGATGATCCAGGATGACGGCGACCGTGCGCGTCGCTTCGGCGCCCGCAACACGGAAGCCCGTTCGCGTTACGACTTCCGTAACGACATGGAACTGCAGGTGTTCATCGACGGCCGTGCCGCCAACGGCATGCAGTACGGCGCGGTGCTCGAGTTCCAGTCGGACAACGTCGGCACCAACGGCTCGACGGTGAACTTCGACGAGATGTACGGCTTCATCCGTCCGCAGGGCATCGGCACCTTCTACTTCGGCCAGGAAGACAGCGCGGCCTCGCTGCTCATCGTCCGTGCCCCGGCCGCCGGTGCGCTCGGCGGCGACGCGGTGTGGGATGAGTTCATCGACCAGACCGGCTTCTTCGACGGCTCGCCCTACATCGCCTCGGGCATCAACGACGGCAACGACGCCACGAAGATCGGCTACCTGTCGCCGCAGTTCGCCGGCTTCGACTTCGGCGTGTCCTTCGCGCCGAACGCGAACGAGGGCGAGTTCGGTACCGAGCAGCGTAACCGCAACACGATCGAGAACGAGATCTCGGCGGCCATCCGCTATCGTGGCACCTTCGGCCCGGTGGGCTTCCAGGCGATGGTCGGCGGCATGTGGGCCGACGCGCCGCGCAACATCACCAACACCGCGGTGTTCTCGGGCACTGAGCGCAACCGTCCGCAGGACGTGAACGCCTACTTCGTCGGCGCCCAGATCGCGGCCTACGGCTTCGCCTTCGGTGGTGAATACGCCCGTGGTTCCTACGGCGGCGCGAGCGTCGGCCGCCGGGCGCTGAACGACGGCCTCGAGGACAGCTGGCACTACCTGATCGGCGCGACCTACACGCTCGGCCCGGTGGTGTTCGGCGCGGTGTATGGCCAGGGTGAGCAGGACAACGGCACGAACGCCGCCGGTGTCGCGATCGCTGACCGCAAGCACACCGTGTGGGGCCTTGGCGCCGTGTACAACCTGGCGCCGGGCCTGGGCCTGTATGTTGCCTACAACAACATCCAGGACGAGAACGTGCCGCTCACGGCGCCGAGCAACGCGCGCTTCGGCGGTGCGGGCACGACCACGTTCAGCCAGAACGGCAGCACGACCCGCACGATCAACATCGGCATGGCCGGCATCCGCCTCGCCTTCTGATCCAGAAATCGTGCCTTCCGGGGGGCGGCAGGGGAGACCCTGCCGCCCTTCGTCTTTTCATCGCCCCATTTCAGGCGCTAGAACACGCCTCCATGACCCGCGCCCGCATCACCCGCCGCCCTGCCCGTGCCCTCGCGGCGCTCGGCATCCCCATGATCATCGCCGCCTGCAGCTCGGACAGCGTCCGGGACGTGGGGCGGAATGAATACAACGACGACAGCCGCCGCGCCCGCGTGGCCGGCCGTCTGACCGGGGCCGATGACGGCATCGTCCTCTTTGGCACCGCCCGCACCCCGCGGGAGGACGCGGCCGGCGGCGCTGGCCTCGGCGTCAACGCCTATCTCTGGCGCGCGACGCTCGACACGCTCTCCTTCATGCCGCTCGCCTCGGCCGATCCGTTCGGTGGCGTGATCATCACCGACTGGTACTCGCCCCCCGGCGCGGGTGCCGAGAGGTTCAAGGCAACCGCCTACGTCATGGGCCGGCAGCTGCGGTCCGATGGCGTGCGCGTGTCGGTCTTCCGCCAGGTGCGTGGCGGCAATTCCTGGGTGGATGCGCCGGTCGCGGCTTCCACCGGCGCGGAGCTGGAAGACCGGGTGCTGGCGCGCGCCCGCGAGCTGCGGAGCCAGACGGCAGGGCGCTGATCGCCCGCCGGTCTTCGTCCAGCGGTCCGGGCCATCCGGGCCTGCCGGCGCGCCGCACGTGTCAGGGAAGCGGGCTGGTTGCCGCGCGCCATCCGGCGCGGCGAGCAGTCTAGGAATCCTTGGCGCCGCGGCTTATGCATCGCGGCATCATGAACGACGCCCCGACCCCGTCCCCGCGCTACGATTTCCGCGCCGCCGAGCCTCGCTGGCAGGCGGAATGGGACAAGCGCGCCTGCTTCGCCGTGCCCGATGTGCCGCCGCCCGGTGCGCGGAAGTACTACGTGCTGGAGATGTTCCCCTACCCCTCCGGCAAGATCCATATGGGGCATGTGCGGAACTACACGCTGGGCGACGTGGTTGCCCGCTACAAGCGCGCGCGCGGCCACCTGGTGATGCACCCGATGGGCTGGGATGCCTTCGGGCTGCCTGCGGAAAACGCGGCGCGCGAGCGCGGCGTACATCCCGCGCAATGGACCTACGCCAACATCGCCAACATGCGCGACGAGCTGAAGCGCATGGGCCTCAGCCTGGAATGGGCGCGGGAATTCGCGACCTGCGATCCGGAATACTACGGCCAGCAGCAGCACCTCTTCCTCGATTTCTGGAAGGCCGGCCTGGTCGAGCGCAAGGAATCCTGGGTGAACTGGGATCCGGTGGACGGCACCGTGCTGGCGAACGAGCAGGTGATCGACGGTCGCGGCTGGCGGTCCGGCGCGCTGGTCGAGAAGAAGAAGCTCAGCCAGTGGTTCCTCGCCATCACGAAGTTCGCGCCCGACCTGCTGGACGCCCTCGGCAGGCTCGACCGCTGGCCGGACCGCGTGAAGCTGATGCAGTCCAACTGGATCGGGCGCAGCGAGGGCGCGCGGGTGCGCTTCGCGCTGGCCGAACCGGCCGCCGACATGGCGGAGATCGAGGTCTTCACGACGCGCCCTGACACGCTGTTCGGCATGTCCTTCCTCGCCGTCGCGGCGGAACATCCGCTGGCGGCCGCGGCCGCGGCCGCGAACGCGCAGGCGGCGGAGTTCGTCGCCGAATGCCGGCGCATGGGCACCTCCGAAGCCGCGATCGAGCAGGCGGAGAAGAAGGGCTTCGACACCGGCTTCCGCGTGAAGCACCCCTTCACCGGCGCCGAGTATCCGGTGTGGATCGCAAACTTCGTGCTGATGGAATACGGCACGGGCGCGATCTTCGGCTGCCCGGCGCATGACCAGCGGGACCTCGACTTCGCGCGGAAATACGGGCTGTCGGTCACGCCCGTCGTGCTGCCGCACGGTGCGGACGCGGCGTCCTTCCACGTGGCCGACACCGCGTATACCGAGGACGGCACGGCCTTCAATTCCGGCTTCCTCGACGGGCTGCCGGTGGCGCAGGCCAAGCGCGCCGCCATCGACGCGCTCGAGAAGCAGGGCAGCGGCACCGGCGTGGTGAACTGGCGCCTGCGGGACTGGGGCGTGTCCCGTCAGCGCTACTGGGGCTGCCCCATCCCCGTGATCCATTGCGATGCCTGCGGCGCGGTGCCGGTGCCGGTGGACCAGCTCCCGGTGCGCCTGCCTGAGGATGTTGACTTCTCGAAGCCCGGCAATCCGCTCGACCATCATCCGACGTGGAAGCACGTGGACTGCCCGTCCTGCGGCAAGCCCGCGCGGCGGGAGACGGACACCTGCGACACCTTCGTCGATTCATCCTGGTACTTCGCGCGGTTCTGCTCCCCGCGCGCGGAGGTGCCGGTGACGCGCGAGGCGGTCGATGCCTGGCTGCCGGTGGACCAGTATATCGGCGGGATCGAGCACGCGATCCTGCACCTGCTGTATTCGCGCTTCTTCTCCCGCGCGATGAAGGCGACCGGGCACCTGGCTGTGGACGAACCCTTCGCCGGGCTGTTCACGCAAGGGATGGTGCAGCACGAGAGCTACAAGGGTGCGGATGGACGCTGGCTGTATCCTGAGGAGGTGGAGTTCGCGACCGCCGCCGACGGCACGCGCAGCGCCACGGTGAAGGGCACGGACGAGGCGGTGACGATCGGCCGCGTCGAGGCGATGTCCAAGTCCAAGCGCAACACGGTCGACCCCGGTGCCATCATCGCGAAATACGGGGCGGATACGGCGCGCTGGTTCATCCTGTCCGACAACCCGCCCGAGCGGGACATGGAATGGACGGAATCCGGCGTCGCCGGGGCCTACCGCTTCACGCAGCGCATCTTCCGCATGGTGGAGGCGGCGCTGCCTGCGCTGCCGCCGCCAGGCACGGCGCCGGAGGCCGAGGGCCGCGCGCTGCGCCGCGCGACGCACCGGACCATCGCTGCGGTGACGGAGGCGCTGGAGACCTTCGCCTTCAACGTCGCTGTCGCGCGGCTGTACGAATTCGCCAATGCGATCGAGGCGGCGAAGGACGCGCCCGGCGGGGCGCGGCGGGAGGCGCTGGAGATGCTCGCTCGCCTCGCCGCGCCGATGATGCCGCATCTGGCGGAGGAAGCTTGGTCCCTGCTCCGCCCGGGCGATGCGACACTGGTTGCGCAGCTGCCCTGGCCGGATGCCGACCCCGCGCTTCTGGTGGCGGAGACGGTGACGCTCGCGGTGCAGGTGCTGGGCAAGCTGCGCGCGACGATCGAGGTGCCGGTGGGCGCGAGCGAGGAGACGATCTTCGCCGCGGCCGAGGCCGAGGAAAACGTGCAGCGCGCCCTGGGCGGCAAGCCGATCAGGAAGCGCATCCATGTCCCGGGGCGGGTGGTGAACCTTGTCGTCTAGGCGAAGCATCCTCGTCCTGGCGCCGGCGCTGCTCGCCGGCTGCGGCTTCCGGCCGATGTATGCCGAGCGGCCCGATGGTGGCGGCGCGGTGGCCGGGCTGCGGCAAGTGCGCGTTGCGCGCATCCTGGAACGCAACGGCCAGCTGATGCGCCGGCGGCTCGAGGAGCGGCTCGCGACCAGCGAGGCGGAGGCGCGCTACGATCTGCGCGTGGGCCTCGCCTTCGGGGCGGAGGTGCAGGGCTTCACGCGGGATGGCACGCCGACGCGCGTGCGCTACACGGGGACCGCCACCTGGTTCCTGTTCGATACGAACCGGCCGCCGCGGCTTGTCGCGCGCGGTGCGGAGCGCACCTTCGACGCGTTCAACGTGCCGGAGAACCAGTTCTTCGCGAGCGATGCTGCCCGACAGGCGATGGAGCAGCGGCTGGTGGACCAGTTGGCGGAGGACATCGTGCGCAGCCTGTCGGTCCGCTTCGAGGCCGGGCCGCCGCAGGCCGGCTGAGGCACGCGGTGGCGAAGCTCGATGCGCGGCGCATCGCGGGCTTCCTGGCCGATCCCGGCGCGGCGCGGCTCGTGCTGGTCTTCGGCGAGGATGGCGGGCTGGTTCGCGAACGCGGCGATTCGTTGGCGCGCGCGGTGGCCGGCGACGATCCGTTCCGGCTGGTGGATGTACCGCGGGAGGCCGCGGCCAAGGACGCGACACTGCTGGCGGCGGAGGCTGCGACGCCTGCGCTTACTGGCGGGCGGCGCCTCGTGCGCGTGCGGGATGCGACGGATGGTCTCGCGAATGCCGCCAAGGCCGTGCTGGCGGGCGCCGGGCCCGGGATCGTGCTGCTGGAGGCCGGCTCACTGGATGGTCGGAAGGGACTGCGCGCCGCGCTTGAGAAGGCGGGACCCGAAGCGGCCGTGATCGCCTGCTATGCCGAGACGGGGGCGGCGCTGGAAGCCTCGATCGTCGGCGTGCTGAAGGAGTACGGCGTCTCCGCCGAGCCGTCCGCCGTGGCCTGGATGGCGCAGCGGCTGGGCGAGGACCGGCTGCTGATGCGGCGGGAGTGCGAGAAGCTGGCCCTGTATGTCGGTGCCGGCGGGCGGGCGACGGAGGAGGATGCTCTGGCGTCGCTGTCGGAGGGCTCCTCGCTCGACCTCGATGCCGCCTTGTCGGCCGCGAGCGAGGGCGATGCCGCGCGCGCCGATGCCGCGCTGGAGGCCGCCTTCGCGGAAGGCGCAGTGTCCGTTGCCGTGATCCGTGGCGCGCTGCGCCAGGTGCAGCGGCTCGAGGCGGCGGCGTTGCTGGTGGCGCGCGGCGCCTCGGTGCGCGACGCGGTGGAAGGCTTGCGCCCCCCAGTCTTCTTCAAGGCGCGCCCGGCCTTCGAGCGCGCGCTGCGCTGCTGGCGCCCGGAAGCGCTGGCCGCCGCTGGGGAAATGCTGCTGGAAGCCGAGCGCCGCACGAAGACCACGGGCATGCCCGACCGCGCTGTCGCGCGCGCCGCGGTCATGGGGTTGGCGCGCGAAGCCTTGCGCGGTCGCCGGTCGTGATTTCGCGTTTCTAGGCCTGTTCAGTAGTCAGAAGGTCCGGGAAACTCGGTTTCCTTTCGGGGGAGTCCGAGAAGGCGACGCCCCCTCGGGATTCACGCCTCCGGGTCGAGCAGGCGCAGCACGCCGTCAAGCTGGTCGAGGTCCTTATAGGTGATGGTAAGTTGTCCGCCCTTTCCAGCCGAGCGGATGCCGACCTTGAGTCCAAGCCGTTCGGTGAGCCGCCGCTCGAGCGCCGCGGTATCGGCATCCTGTTTCGTGCTTCGCCGCGCGGCGGGATCGCGTGGCTCGGCCGCCGCGAGGGCTTCCGTCTGGCGGACCGAGAGCCCGCGCACGACGACCAGGGCCGCGAGCCGTTCCGGATCTTCCGCCCCGAGCAGCGCGCGCGCATGCCCTGCGGAAAGCGTGCCGGCGCGCAGCAAGTCGCGCACCTTGGGTGGCAGGTTCAGCAGGCGCAGCGTGTTCGCGACATGGCTGCGGGACTTGCCGACCGCTTGGCCGAGGCTTTCCTGCTTCAGCCCGAATTCCCCGATCAGGCGCTGGTAGCCTTCCGCCTCCTCGAGCGCATTGAGGTCTTCGCGCTGCAGGTTCTCGACCAGGCCGGCGGCCATCGCCGCGCGGTCGTCAAGGTCGCGGATGACGACGGGGACGTCGTGCAGCCTGGCCTGTTGGGCGGCGCGCCAGCGCCGTTCGCCCCCGAGGATCTGGAAACGCCCCGGCGCGCCTGGCTTGGGTCGTACCAGGATGGGCTGGAGGATGCCGTGTTCCTTGATCGATGCCGCCAGTTCGGCGAGCGCCGCGGGGTCCGGCGTCGCGCGGGCCTGGAACGGGCTTGGTTCGAGCGCCTCGACCGGCAGGTTGCGGGGCGCCCCCGCCTGGGTCGGGACGGGCGGGAGTTCCTTGTCGCCCATCAGGGCGGAGAGCCCCATGCCGAGGCGCGCGGGCTTCTTCATGCGGCGGATTTCCTCGCCTTGCGTTCGCGCTTCAGGAGTTCGGCGGCGAGGTCGACATATGCCTGCGCGCCGGCCGAGCGATGGTCGTAGAGAATGACCGGCAGGCCGTGGGAGGGCGCTTCGCTGATGCGGACATTGCGCGGGATGATGGTGCTGTAGACCTTCTCCCCGAAGAAGGCGCGGACATCGGCCGCGACGAGTTCCGAGAGGTTGTTCCGCCTGTCGAACATGGTGAGCACGATGCCTTCCAGTTCGAGTGCCGGATTGAGCGCGCGCTTCACCCGCTCGACCGTCCGGGTGATCTGGGAGACGCCTTCGAGGGCGAAGAATTCCGTCTGCAGCGGCACGAGCACCGCGTGGGCCGCAACGAGTGCGTTCAGGGTCAGCAGGCCGAGCGAGGGCGGGCAGTCGATCAGGATGATCTCGGTGCCGGCCAGCGCATCCGCCTGGGCCTCCAGCGCGTCCCGCAGGCGGCGTTCGCGGTGTTCGAGGCCGACGAGCTCGATCTCGGCGCCGGCGAGATCCGGGTCGGCGGGCAGGAGGGTGAGGTTCGGGATCTTCGTCGGCCGCAGCAATTCGCGTAGCGGCTTCTCGCCTGTCAGCAGCGCGTAGGACCCCGCTCCGCGGTCCTGCCTGCCGATGCCCAGGCCGGTTGAGGCATTGCCCTGCGGGTCCAGGTCGATGAGCAGCACCTTCCGCTTCGCGGCCAGCGCGGTGCCCAGGTTGATCGCTGTCGTGGTCTTGCCGACGCCGCCCTTCTGGTTGGCAAGCGCGATGATGCGGGGCTGCGGGCGTTCAGGTGCCGGCACGGCGGATCTCGCTGAGACGGAGGATGGTGGCCTCGGGGTCCGTGCGGCTCGTGAACCGCTCAACCGTGAAGTGCCAGTGCGCGGCGGCGCTCGTCAACTCCTCCTCCGCCGCGCGGCCCTTCGGAAACAGGGCGATGCCGCCCGGCGCCAACAGCGAGGCGGCAAAGCCGAGCAGCAGGTCGAGCGGCGCCAAGGCCCGCGCCGTGACGGCGGCCAGTGACGGCAGGCGCACCTGCTCTATCCGTTGCGGATGCACCCGCACCCGCTTCAGGCCCATGGCGGCGGCGGCCTCGACCAGGAAGGCGGCCTTCCGGCGGTCCGACTCGACCAGATGAACCTCGCGCTCCGGCAGGGCGGCCGCAATCACCAGCCCCGGCAACCCGCCGCCGGAACCGAGATCCGCGATCGATCCTTCCTCCGGCAGCAGCGGCACGAGCTGGAGGCTGTCCGCCACATGTCGCCGGTCGATATCGGCCGCCGTCCTGGCCGAGACCAGGTTGATGGTGGCGTTCCAGCGCAGCAGCAGGTCGCGATAGGCGGCCAGCCGGGCGTCGCGCGCCGGGTCCGGTTTCACGTGAAACGCACGCCTTCCCGACGGAGGGCGACCGCCAGGGCGGCCAGGGCCGCCGGCGTGATGCCAGGCAGGCGGCCGGCAGAGCCGAGCGTCGCGGGGCGCGCGGCGGCCAGGCGCTGGCGCATCTCGGCCGATAGTCCGGGCACTGCGGCGAAATCCAGACCGGCGGGAATCGGTGTGCGCTCCTCCCGTTCAAGCAACCGCATCTCGGCTTCCTGGCGGCGCAGATAGGGGGCGTACAGTGCTTCCGCCTCCAGCTGCGCACGCAGCGCTGGCGGCACGTCCCGCAGCCAGGGGAAGGCCCGGTCGGCCGCCTCGGCCTCGACACCCGGAAGAGCGAGGACCTCGAGGACGCTCCGTCGCCGGCCATCCTGGTTCACGGCAATGCCTTGGGTGGCGAGCGCGGCCGGTGTCGCGCCATCGGCTCGCGCACGTGCCAACGCATCCGACAACGCGGCGGCGAAGGCGCGATGGCGCGCGGCGCGCTCCGTCCCTACGCAGCCCCAGGCGATGCCCTTCTCCGTCAGCCGCAGCCCAGCATTGTCGGCACGCAGCACGAGCCGGTGCTCCGCCCGCGCGGTCAGCATCCGGTACGGCTCGCTCACGCCGTGCAGGACGAGGTCGTCGACCAGTACGCCGACATAGGCCTCCCCGCGCGTCAGTACCCGGTCCGGCACATCGCCCGAGGCACGCTGCGCGGCATTCAGGCCGGCCATGAGGCCCTGCGCGGCGGCCTCCTCATACCCCGTGGTGCCGTTGATCTGGCCGGCCAGGAACAGGCGCGGCACGGACCGGACCTCCAACGCCGGGGTCAGCGCCCGCGGGTCCACATGGTCGTATTCGATCGCATAGCCAGGGCGGAGGATGCGGGCCCGCTCCAGCCCGGGGATGGAGGCGATCATCGCTGCCTGCACATCCTCCGGCAGGCTGGTCGAGATGCCATTCGGATAGACCGTATCGTCGTCCAGCCCTTCCGGCTCCAAGAAGATCTGGTGCCGTTCCCGGTCCGCGAAGCGGACCACCTTGTCCTCGATCGAAGGGCAATAACGCGGGCCTACCCCCTGGATGCGGCCGCCATAGACAGCGCTCTGGTGCAGGTTCTCGCGGATCAATGCATGCGTCGCCGGCGTCGTCGCGGTGATGCCGCAGACCACCTGGCGGTTCGTGATGCGGTCCGTCATCCAGGACAAAGGTTCGGGGGGATCGTCCCCGGGCTGCGCTTCCAACTCGTCCCAGGCAATGGTCCGGCCGTCGAGCCGCGGCGGCGTGCCGGTCTTGAGCCGCGCCAGCGGCAGGTCCAGCCGCTCGAAGGCCAGCGCCAGGCCGACCGCCGACGCATCGCCCACGCGGCCGGCCGGGATGCGCCTCTCCCCGATATGGATCTCGCCGCGCAGGAAGGTGCCGGTCGTCACCACGAGCGCCCCACAGGCGAAGCGCTGTCCGTCGGCCGTCAGCACCGCGGCGATGCCGCCATCGGGGCAGGTCTCAAGACCCTCCGCCGCCGCGGCCAGGATCACCAGCCCGGGCTGCGCCTCGAGGAGCCCACGCACCGCGGCCCGGTAGAGCCGCCGGTCCGCCTGGGCGCGCGGGCCCCGTACCGCCGGGCCCTTGGATCGGTTCAGCATCTTCACATGGATGGCGGCGGCATCGGCCGCACGGGCCATGAGGCCGTCGAGGGCATCCACCTCCCGCACCAGGTGGCCCTTGCCCACCCCGCCGATCGCGGGGTTGCAGGACATCTCGCCGATCGTCTCGACCCGATGCGTCAGCAGCAGCGTGCGCGCGCCACAGCGCGCCGCGGCCGCGGCAGCCTCGCAGCCGGCATGGCCGCCGCCGATGACGATGACGTCGAAAGACTGGTCCATGGCGGGGATATACGGAGAGGACCGGGGGAGGTGAACCTCCCCCGAGCCCCCTCCCTTCTTTGCCCTTCCGCCCTCTCAGCCGGGCAGCGGCTATTTTCCGATGCAGAAGTCCCGGAAGACGATGTCGAGGATGTCCTCGACACCGACGCGACCGGTAAGGCGGCCAAGGGCGCGAAGGGCGGCGCGCAGGGTCTCGGAGACCAGTTCCGGCAGCGTGGCGGCCTCCGCCTCGGCCAGCCAGGCGACCGCCTCTGACAGGGCGGCGCGATGCCGCGGGCGGGTCAGCAGGGTCGCATCGCCGGTACCCGCCAGCCTCGCCGCCTCCGCCGCCAGCCGGGCGCGCAATTCCGCCAGGCCGACCCCGGTGCGGGCCGAGACCGCCAGCGGCGTGACCCCGCCAATCACCCCGGGCGCGGACGCGACATCGACCTTGTTCGCCAGCACCACCGCCCCTGGACGGACCCAGGCCAGGGTCTCGGCATCCGGGGCCATGTCCGCGGCAAAGACGGCGAGCACCAAGTCCGCCTCCTCCGCCCGGCGCCGCGCGCGGCGGATGCCCTCCTGCTCGATCTCGTCCGTCGATTCCCGCAACCCCGCCGTGTCGGCCAGCGTCACGGGCACGCCCGCCAGGTCGAGCCGCACCTCGACCACATCCCGCGTCGTGCCGGCGCGGGCGGAGACGATCGCTGCCTCCCGTCCTGCCAGCGCATTCAGCAGCGACGACTTCCCGGCGTTGGGTGCGCCGAGGATCGCGACAACCAGCCCTTCCCGCAGCCGCTCGCCCCGCCCCTCATCGGCCAGATGCGCCGCGATCTCCGTCCGCAGTGCCGCCGCGCCTGTCCGCGCCCGGTCGCCGAGGTCCGTCGGGAGGTCATCTTCGGCGAACTCTATCGCTGCTTCCTGGTGGGCAAGAAGCCGGGCGAGCCGGTCCGCCCAGCCGCCATAGAGCCGCGCCAGGGCCCCATCCGCCTGCCGCAGGGCCTGGCGGCGCTGCGCCTCGGTCTCTGCCGAGATCAGGTCCGCGATGCCTTCCGCGGCCGTCAGGTCCATCCGGCCGTTGAGGAAGGCCCGGCGCGTGAATTCGCCCGGTTCGGCCGGCCGTGCACCGAGCGTGACCAGGGCCTGCCCCACGGCCGCGATGATGGCCGGCCCGGCATGCAGGTGGAGTTCCGCGCTGTCCTCCCCTGTGTAGGAGCCCGGGCCCGGAAACCACAGTACCAGCGCCTGGTCGATGACCTCGCCGGTTTCGGGTGCCCTCAGTCGCCGCAGGCTGGCGCGCCTTGGTTCCGGTAGCCGCCCGACGAGTCCCTGCAGGATTGTGCTGCCTGCCGACCCCGAAAGCCGCATCACCGCGACCGCGCCCCGCCCCGCGCCGCTCGCCAGGGCGAAGATCGTATCCTGCTGGCTCATGGTCTTCCGCCCGGCCATTGGCCGGGCGCCCAGCCAGAACAAGGAGGGGGCGCGGGGGAGTTCCCTCCCCCCCTCTTTGGTTTCACGTGGAACATCACCTCTTGGGCGGCGGCACGTCCTTCTCCGTCAGCATCAGCCGCCGCACCCGCCCGCCGCCGATGACATGGACCTGCAGGATCTCCTCGACGTCTTCCACGCTCGTCGGCCTGTACCAGACGCCTTCAGGGTAGATCACCATGGCCGGGCCGAACTCGCAGCGTTCCAGGCAGCCCGCCGTGTTGACCCGGATGTCGGGGATCTTCAGTTCCTTGGCCCGCGCCTTCATGTAGTCGCGCAGCCTCTCGGAGCCGCGCGCGGCGCAGGATCCGCGCGGATGCTCATCCCCGCGCCGGTTGGTGCAGACGAACAGGTGCGCCGAATAGAAGGGCGGCGGGTCGGCATCGGTCACGGGGAGTCTCCGGTTCGGTCCCTTGGCGCATGTAGCGGCCCGGCCCATCCCCTCCAAGCTTCGTCCATTCCTGGGCATGAAGGGCCTGCGCCCATGCTTGACGGCCGGCGCCGCCCGGGTGTCTCTCCCCGCACCCATGCCGCAGCTCTCCCTCCATACCCCGCTCGGCGAGATCACCGTCTCGGAAGACGATGGCGCGATTGTCGCCCTGGACTGGGGCCGTGGCCGGGACCAGGTGGCCACGCCCCTGCTCCTACGTGCGCGCGAGCAGTTGCAGGACTACTTCGACGGGACGCGGTCGGCCTTCGACTTGCCCCTCGCGCCGCATGGCACCGACTTCCAGCGCAGGGTCTGGGACGCACTCTGCGCCATCCCGGCGGGCGAGACACGCACCTATGCTGACATTGCCCGTGCCGTCGGTTGCCGGGCGGCGCGCGCCATCGGCCAGGCTAATGGTGCCAACCCCATTCCCATCCTGATCCCCTGCCACCGTGTCGTCGCGGCCGATGGTACGCTCGGCGGCTATTCGGGCGGCGAGGGAGAGGCTACGAAACGCTACCTGCTGGACCTCGAGGGCGCCGCCCCCGGGGGCTGGACCCTTTTCACGGCCGCCAAAAGGCGCGGCACCATACGGACACGCACCGAATGACCCACGCCATCCGCATCCACGAGACCGGCGGCCCGGAGAAAATGGTCTGGGAGGAAATCCCCCTCCCTGCCCCCAAGCCCGGCGAGGCGCTCGTCCGCCACAAGGCGGTCGGCCTCAACTTCATCGACGTCTATTTCCGCACCGGCCTCTACAAGGCGCCCTCCCTGCCCGCGATCATCGGCATGGAAGGCGCGGGCGTGATCGAGGCGGTGGGCGATGGCGTGACGGACGTCGCCCCGGGCGATCGAGTCGCCTACGCCACCGCGCCCATTGGCGCCTATGCCGAGGCCCGCTGCATCAAGGCCGACCGACTCGTGAAACTGCCTGAGCCGCTCTCCTTCGAGCAGGGCGCGGCGATGATGCTGCAGGGCATGACCGCGGCGTTCCTGGTCAAGAAGTGCTACCCGGTCCGCTCGGGTCAGACCGTGATGGTGCATGCCGCGGCCGGCGGCGTCGGCCTCATCATGTGCCAGTGGCTGAAGCATCTCGGCGCGACCGTCATCGGCGTCGTCAGCACCCAGGAAAAGGCCGCCCTCGCCCGCGCCCATGGCGCCGCCCATGTGCTGCTGACGTCCGATGACATCCCCGCCCGGGTGAAGGAGATCACCGGCGGTGCGATGCTGCCCGTGGTCTTCGACAGTGTCGGACGGGACACCTTCAACATCTCCCTCGACTGCCTGGCGCCCTTCGGGATGATGGTGTCCTACGGCAATGCTTCCGGGCCCGTGGCGATTCCCGACCTCGGCATCCTGGCCGCGAAGGGCTCGCTCTATGTCACGCGGCCGACGCTCGCGACCTACACCGCGAAGCGAGAGGACCTCGTCGCCCATGCCAACGACCTGTTCGAGGTCGTCTCCTCCGGCGCCGTGCAGATCCGCGTGAATCAGACCTTTCCGCTCAGAAACGCGGCAGACGCGCATCGCGCCCTGGAAGCGCGGCAGACCACCGGCAGCACCGTTCTGCTGCCTTGATACCAAGGGGGCAGGTCGGGGAATTGCTGCCCCACGAAGTCCTTCGGCGTTGCTGCGCAACGCCCCTAAGGACCGGCCGTCGCGTGAACGGTGGAGCGATGCGGGCGGGTGATGCCGCGCACGGTCGATGCGGCGCCTGACGGTGTCCGGCGGCCATTGCGCGGCTGCCGGTCCCGCAGCGATCCGCCGCTAAATGCGCGACGCGCGCCGGACAAGGTCCGACGGTGCTTCGCCGAAGCGGCGACGATACGCGGCGCCAAAGCGCGAAAGGTTCGTGAAGCCATGGCGGCGCGCAACCTCGGCGACTGAGGCGCCCGCGCCCTCCAGCCGCAACGCGTTCCGGACACCATCCAGCCGGGCCGCGTGCAATGCACCGAGCGGCGTCGTGCCGCGAAAACGCCGGAAAACGTCATTCAGGGTACGGGCGCTGCATCCCGCCGCGAGCGCGACCTGCGCGATGCGGACAGGCTCGGCGGCGTTGACGCGCATGAATTCCTCGGCGCGGCGGAGATAGGCCGGCGCCGCGCCCCCCGCCCCGACGTCCAGCTGATCGGAGTAGCTGTGCGGCACTGCGCGCAGCAGCAACGTCACCAGCAGGTCGGTCGTCGCGGCGAGGGCGACGGGATTGTCCGCCACCCCGTGGGGGCTCCGGAACTCGGCGAGCACGACATCGAGCTGGCGCTTCAGGCTGGCAGCCAGGCCGCTCTTCCACGCGAGTTCCGGACGGAATTCGAGCGGTTCGCGCAGGCGCCGGTCGAGCGCGTGCTCGAGCGCCTGCTCGACCTCCTGCACCTTGATGAAGACATTGGCGCGGGCGGTGGCGTCGCTCATCCGAATGCGGGTCCGCGGGCCGGGGCGGAAGGCCAGGCCCTGCGCCGCGGTGCTGGTCGTCGCGACGCCGTCCCGGACCAGCGTCAGGTCGCCCTGCAGCGGCATCGTCACGCAGAACAGCGCGCTCTCGTCGCCCTCGATGGCGACCTCGGTGGCGAAGCGGCTGTCGGCGAGGCTGACCACGATCGCTCCGGCGCTGCGGATCGCCATGCTGAAGATCGGATCCTCGAACCGCATCCGCCACACGGCGCGGTCCTGCAGCCGGTACTTGTAGACCTGCCCCGAAGGCGGAAGGCGGCTGCTGACCTGCGACCGAGGTCCGAGTTCCGCGGGGTCCGTTGCGCGGACGACATCAAAAAGGGGCAGGGCGTCCGTATCGACGATGCCTGTGCCAAAAGACATCCCATCGCGTCCCGTTCTGGCGCCCGAGTGGGCGAAACAACCAGTACCCGGCAGCCAAGGATAGACGATTTCGGCAGGGACCATACGGAAAACGCAGCAAAAGCGGCGCGACCCCGAGGTCCCGCCCACTCTGCTCACGAAGCCGTGAGACCTTGCGCCGAACAAGCCTGGCGGCGCAGGCGACGCCCGCGCCCCGCACAGCAAGGGGCAGCGCACATGACCGATCCCTATCGGGCCGAGAACAACACAGGCGGACCATTCCCGGGGTCCCGTGATCGGGCTGCCGGCGCCCGTGGCGCCCCTGGCGCGTGCTGGCCAGGAGCGACCGCGATCCGCCCGATGGCGCCTTGCCGCACCATCGCCAGCACGGCGGATGCGCATCGATGAACCCGCTTCGCGGCCCGCGGCGAGGCCGGGCTGGGCAAGGCTTCGTCGCGGCGGCGTTCTCGATGATGCTCCTCATGCCCGCCATCGGCCTCGCCGGTGAGCGTGACGCCGTCCGCGACCTGGGTCTCCTGTGGTTGCCCGACGACCCACCCGCCGACACGCCGATGGCGGTGGTCGTGGCGATCCACGACACGACTGGCATCGACGCGCGTGGCTGGCGATACGCCGAGCAGATCACGGCGGCGGGCATCGCGGTCCTGCACGTGGACCTGCTCGACACCTCCGCCGAGGATGGCGGTCCCGGCGACCAGGCCGCTGATGCGCGCGACGCGCTCGACCGCCTGCGCGGGGTGTCGGCCATCCTCGCGGAGGATGCGCGCTTCGCCACGGCGCCGATCGGCCTGCTCGCCTTCGGCGGCGCCGGCCGGGTGGCGATGCGGGCCGCGGCGGATGCCACGCCGGCCGGCCGTGTCGCTGGGCTGGCGCTGCTCTATCCCGGCTGCGCCGGACTCGAGGCGGGCGATGGCCCGGGGCCGCGATCGCCAATCCTGCTGCTGCACGGCGATGCCGATCCGGCCAATCCACCCAGCGACTGCATCGGACTTGCGGAAGGCCTCATGCGAACGGGCCACGTGCGGCGCATCGAGTATGCCGGCGCCGGCTATGCATGGGATCTGACGCCGTCGGGGCAGTACGAGGTCCCCAGCCTACCCTGGCCGGGCCGTGCTGGGCAGCGTGTCGCGGTCCGCCACTGGCCGCAGGGCGCGGAACTCTCGGCGACCCAGGTGGCGAGCTTCTTCGCCGCGCGCCTCACGCCGCGAGGCGCCGGGGCCGCGAGGCCCGCTGCGGTTGTCCCCGTCGCGGAGGACCACGCCGCGCGCGCGCGGAACCATTCCATCCTGACGAACACAGGAGAATCCCCGTGAAACCGTCCCATCTCGCCGCGGCCGTCCTGGCGGCCGGCTTCGCCTGTGCGCCGGCCATCGCCGATGAATACGTGACCTACGAGCACCTGGACGTCACCCTCGCTGCCACGCCGGAATGCCGGACGGGCGCAGTCGTGAGTCTGCCGTCTTCATGGCGGAGCGGCGACGGCGCGGTGGTCCTGGTGGCGGAAGAGTCGCTGAACGATACGGCGCGCGACCAGCTGGTGGCGGTTCTGCTGGCCCAGCGCGCCGCCGTGCTGGAACTCGTGCCCGTGCCCTGCCCCACACTCCGGGCCGGGCGTGACGCCGTCGCCGCCGCGGCGCGCGGCGCGCTCGATGCGATCACGCGCGTCGCGGGCGCCGGCCCGGTCGTCGCCATCGGCTATGGGCGTGGCACCGCGACGGTGCTGGAACTTGTCCGCGAACCGATGGCCGGCGAGCCCGATGGGCGCGGACCGCGCTACGTCGCGGCGGTTGCGATCGGCGGCAGGGCGCCCGCCTTCGCGCGCGGCGCGGACCCGCGCGCCGCGGACGACCTGCCGCTGCGC
>NZ_JACADQ010000579.1 GCF_016106015.1 Neoroseomonas rubea | reverse complement strand
CCGGCGCCCGAGCCCGCGCTGCGCGCGGTGGCCTGACACCCCGGGGCGCGCAGGACGCGCGGCGCGCCACGGCGCGATACCGGCCGCGCGGGGCTTGTCAGTCCTCGAAGAACACCGGGTTTGCCCAGGCGCGGCGGCCGGCGGCATCGGCCACGACGATGCGCGCGAAGCCGCCATCGCGGATCTTGGCCAGCGGCAGCCGCGCGCGCGTGGTGCCGGGTGCGACCACCTGCGCGGCGCGCGAGCCGCGGCCGAGCACCATCACGCTCGCCGCCGCCGTGCAGGTGACCTCCACCTCCTCCGCCCTCCAGGCGATGTCATGGATCAGCGGGCCCTGAGTCGCGTAGAAGGCGCCGTCCTTCAGCGCGGCGAGCAGCGCCTCGGGTTCGTTCGCCTCGGCCTTGACCATGAGCCAGCCGCCGAAGGCGTCCATGCAGGCAAAATGGGCGTCGTCGACGGCCAGCAGGCCGACGCGGCGGCCCGCGGCGAGCATCCGGTCGGCGAGATGCGTGCCGTCGCCGCGGTCCGTGCGCAACTGGGAGGTGTGGTTGTAGACCTCCACCGCATGGGCTGCGCCGATGCTGGCGGCGTCTTCGTCGGACAGCGCGTACCAGGCCGGATGCGGGATGGCGACGAAGGCGCCGGCGGCGGCCGCGCGGGCGGCGAGCGCCGGGCCGTCCTCGCCTTGGGGCGTCGGCGCGAAGTCGGGCGGCAGGCCGACGGCGAGGATGTGCCAGAGCTCGCCCAGCGAGGTCGCCGGCGCGTGCAGTTCCGCACCGAGCAGCGTCGTGAAGTGCCGCGTGCGGAAGGGCCGCGTGTCGACGACGGGAAAACCGTACTTCGCCATGAAGTGGTCGGTCAGGGCGAGGAAGTCGTAGCCCGCGTCCCGATAGGTCGCGCAGACGGCCTCGGGGCTGCGCATGCCGTCGGAGGCGGTGGAATGGGTGTGGACGTTGCCCTTCCAGAAGCGTCCGGGTCGGGCGAAGGCTGGGTCGGTAATCATTTCGGGTTCCGGTCGGCTGCGGCGCGCGACTGATGGCACGGCCCGCCGCGTCGCGCACGCGACGCATCGCGGGGTCGGCGTGATGTTCCGATGACGACGCGGCGGCGGCTCACCTGGCCCACCCGCCTCGCCGCCTTGCCGGCATGCCCGTCTCCCACGCGCCTTGCCGGCGCGCCCGTCCCACCGCCTTGCCGGCGCGCCCGTCCCACGCGCCTTGCCGGCGCGATGCGACGCACCGATCATGCGCGGCTCAAAGGGGCGCGGCGCCGATCGGGCGGCGTGTGCGGTTGGGGGGGCAGGGCGATCGGACGCTTAGGCGGTACGCGCGGAGGCGGCACGGGTGGCTGGCGGCGCGGCGCGGCGCTGGCACTGCTTGCCCTGCTCGCGGCCTGCGCCG
>NZ_JACADQ010000578.1 GCF_016106015.1 Neoroseomonas rubea | reverse complement strand
CTGCCCGTCGCGGCGCTCGAGCGCCTGCTGCGCGCCGCGCCGTCCTGGGCCGCCGCCTTCGGCCCCGCGGTCGCGCCGCGCCTCGCGGCCTGACCATCCCGCATCCGGCGCGACCGCGCCGGGTGTGCCTTGAGCCCATCCGCGCTATACCCGCGCACAATCGAAAGCGCGGAGGTTCGGCATGGCGGGCAGCACGGGGACGCGAGGCAGGCCATCCAACGAGCCGCGGCGCGTCCTTCTCCTGACGGGCGCGTCGCGTGGCATCGGCCATGCGACCGTCAAGCGTTTCTCCGCCGCCGGGTGGCGCGTCATCACCGTCTCCCGCCAGCCCTTCCCCGAGCAATGCCCGTGGGAAATGGGGCCCGAGGACCATATCCAGCTCGACCTGACCGACCCGGCCGCGACCGAACTCGCGGTCAAGGAAATCCAGGCGCGCCTTGCCCCGGACAAGGGCCTGCTGCATGCGCTGGTGAACAACGCCGCCATCTCCCCCAAGGGACCGGGCGGCTCGCGCCTGGGTTCGCTGGAGATGGACCTGGAAGGCTGGCTGCGGGTCTTCCGCGTGAACTTCTTCGCGCCTGTCCTGCTCGCCCGCGGCCTCGTCGAGCCCCTGCAGCGCGCCAAGGGGTCGGTGGTGAACGTCACCTCGATCGCCGGGTCGCGCGTGCATCCCTTCGCCGGCGTCGCCTATTCCACCTCCAAGGCCGCGCTTGCCGGGCTGACGCGGGAAATGGCGAGCGACTTCGCACCGCTCGGCATCCGCGTGAAC
This sequence comes from Neoroseomonas rubea, assembly GCF_016106015.1. Classification (GTDB taxonomy): domain Bacteria; phylum Pseudomonadota; class Alphaproteobacteria; order Acetobacterales; family Acetobacteraceae; genus Neoroseomonas; species Neoroseomonas rubea. The sequence goes on along the minus strand of NZ_JACADQ010000578.1, from coordinate 651 downwards.
GCGATCAGCCCGGGGGAGATCGATACCTCGATCCTGTCGCCGGGCACGGAGAAGATCGTGCAGGAGCAGATCCCGATGCGCCGGCTCGGCCGGCCGGAGGAGGTCGCGCAGGCGATCTACTTCCTCTGCACCGAGGCGTCGTCCTACGTGAACGGGGCGGAACTGCACATCAATGGCGGGCAGCATGTTTAATGTGCCCTCAGACGGCGGGCGGCCCGCATCCGCGGGCCTTGCCTTCGCGCCGTGAACTGTCGCACCCGGCGCGGCTGATGGGCTGGGCGCGGTCGCGCATGCGCGCTCCCGGATCGAGGCTTGGCCTCGATCCGTTGTCTTGGGCTCAGGCGCCGGCGCGGAGTCTTTTTGGACCTCAGGCGCCGGCGCGGCCATCCGGCCGCTTGGCTTGCGCACCTTGGAGTGTCGCGCCCGGCGCGGCTGATGGGCCGGGCGCGGTCACGCATTCGCGCTCCCGGATCGAGGCTTGGCCTCGATCCGTTGTCTCGGCCTCAGACGCCGGCGCGGCCATCCGGCCGCTTGGCTTGCGCGCCGTGGGCGGTCGCGCTGCGCGCTCCCGGATCGCGCCGGCGCGCGATCCGCGGTGTGGCGCCGGTGGCTGAGGGGGCGCATGGCCGATAGCGCCGCGGCGCGTCCGCG
>NZ_JACADQ010000577.1 GCF_016106015.1 Neoroseomonas rubea | reverse complement strand
TCGGGTCCGCGGCGGCGACGCGGCCATGCAACGCGGCGGCGACCCCCGGCGTGTAGGGCCCGTCCGCCACGCCGACCAGGGCGGCGAGCGTCGCCCGCTCGTGCGCCCGGGCCGCCCGCGCCGCCGATGCGTCCCGGATCAGCCCGAGCGCCACGCGTTCCTCGATGTCCGTCTCCGCCCACCAGCCGGCGAGCGGGGGCAGATCGTGGGTGGAGACGCACGCCGCCGCCGCTTCGGGCCAATGCCCAGGATCGCGGAAGCCATCGCCGTCACGCTCGAACCACAGCACGCGATAGGCGAGCACGCCCGCCGCGGCCAGGCGGTCCGGGAAGCCCTCCGGCACCGTGCCGAGGGCTTCCCCCACCACCGCGCAACACGCCGCGCGGCTTTCGCGCGTGAGCGTCGCGACCATCCCCGCGCCGTCGAAGCGCAGATAGGCGCCATCCGCCGCCCGCCCGCCATCCGGCACCACGAACAGGCGCTCGAGACCCATTGCATGGTCCAGCCGCAGTGCCCGCGCATGGCGCATGTTCGCCCGCAGCAGCGCGGCGAAGCCGGCATGGCCCGTCGCTTCCGACCGGTGTGGATGCGGCACCGGCAGGCCCCAGACCTGGCCCTCGGCCGAGAAGGGGTCGGGCGGCGCGCCGATGGAAAAGCCGCCCAGGAAGGCGCCGGGCTGGGACCATGTCTCGGCGCCATCCGGCGCGGCGCCGACCGCGAGGTCGCGGTAGAGTCCCGGCCCCGCCGCGGCCGCGTCTGCGAGCTGGCGGTCGCAGAACCATTGCAGCACGGCGTGGAAGCGGATGGCCCCTGCATGCTCCGCCCGGAAGCCCGCCAGCGCGGTGTCGGAGGGATCCGCGAAGCCCGATGGCCAGGCGTGGCGCGGCCCGAACCGGTCGGCGATGGCGGCGAAGGTGGAAAAGTCGTCCAGCGCCGCGCCCCCGGCCGCGCGAAACGCGGCGAAGCCGCCGTGGTCATCGGGCAGGGCGCGCGCCGCGGCGTCCAGCACGCCGCGCTTCGCTGCCCAGACCGCGGGGTAGTCCACGAGGCCACCGGCGCGCAGCGCGGCGAAGACCGGTTCCGCCGCCGCCAGCGCCGCGCGCACCGCGGGCGCGTCCCCGACATCGGGCAATGCGGCGACGTCGAGCAGCACGGGTTCCAGGAAGCGCCGGTCGGAGGGCTGGTAGGGGCTCGCGCGGTCCCGTTCCACCGGCATCAGCGCATGCGGCGGGCTGATGCCGATCAGCGCCGCGCCCCGCGCATGCGCGCCGAGTTCCGCGATCGCCGCATAGTCGCCGATGCCCTGGTCCGCCGCGCGGCGCAGCGCGAAGCTCTGCGCCATCAGCGCGAAGCGCCGGCCGTCCGGCGGTGGGTGGCAACGGCCGGGATCGGCCGGGGCGGCACGCGGCGCGGCGCGGCGGC
>NZ_JACADQ010000576.1 GCF_016106015.1 Neoroseomonas rubea | reverse complement strand
CGCGTCTCCGTCGCCGCGCGCACGGAGCCCTCGGCCATCACGGCGCGGCCGCGCGTGTAGCGCGCGACCGGCCGGCGCGCGGCTACCAGCGCCCGTCCAGCGGTTCCCGCGCGGCGGGGCCGAGGCGGATGGGCTCGGGCGGCTCGAAGCCCTCATTCTCGGGCAGGGGCGCCCGGCCCTTCTCCCGGCCCAGGGCGAGGACCGATTTCAGCCCGGCAAGGAGAGAGGACCCCGCCTTCGCCGGCCCCTCCGCGTACCATTCGAACCAGGGCAGGCCAGCGCGGGCATAGTCGGCCGCTGTCGGCGGGACGGTCGGCGGCGCCTCCCCCGCGATGGCCTGCCAAGCGAGGCTGTTGGCCAGGTGGACGAAGCAGCGGGAGCGGGCGGAGCTCTCCCAGGCCTCCGGCTTCTCCTTGGCCACCGTGATGTCCTGCACGATCGAGCCGCCCGGGGCGAGGCCCATGTCGCAGACCATCGAGACGCCCGCGGCGGCCGGCCGCATCAGCGCATAGACGCGCGGCCGGTTGCGCCGTTCCTCCAGCCGCGCCTCCCACAGCGCCGCCTTCAGCGGATGGGCGAGCAGCTGCACCCCGCCATGCTCGGCCGCGCCGGTCACTTGTTCCTCGGCCGTGTATCCATCCCCGAGCGGCATGGCGACGAATTGCCGCACCACGCCCTTCTCCACGCAGAAGCCGTCGAGCCAGGGCTGGCCCGGCACCTCCACATAGTCCTGGTCGGCGAAGTCGGGCGCGTTGTCCCAGGGCCGGCCGTTCACCGCGTTCACCTTGCCGGCGGCGACCTTGAGGAGGAACGGATAGCCGGCGGGGGACGAAAAACTCAGCCAGCAGGCCTCGGCCTGCCACATCGGCATGGCGACGCCGCCGCGCCGCGCCCAGCCCGCGGGCAGCCGCGCCGGGTCGAGGTCATCGACCGCGCGCACCGGGAAACGGCCGAGGCCGGGCGGCAACTTGTGGCGCCGCCCGTCGTCCGGCACGCGCAGCGTGCGCTGGAACTCGACGCGCAGCACGGCGTCGCGATGCACCTCGGGGAAGTCGAAGATCAGCGTGTCGCGGTCGAGGCCAAGCGCCATGGCGGTCTCCTTCCAGGGTTACCACTCGCCGTCGCGGATGCGGCGGATGGTGCGGGTCAGTTCGGCCTCGGGCAGGTCGCGCAGGGCGCGGACGGCCTCGGCCAAGGCGGGGCGGGCGATCAGAGCGGCGGTCACGTCCTCCGCCACCCGTCCGGCGAGCGGCAGCAGCGCCTCCGGCTCCAGCCCGAGATCGGCGGCCAGCGCGCGGAGGAAGGGCTCGGTCGGGCGCTGCGCGCCGCGTTCCACCAGCGAGAGATAGGTCGCCGAGACGCCGAGCCGCCCGGCGACGGCGCGGACCGAGAAGCCGCGCGGGGCGGCGGCGGCGCGGGCGAGCCGCG
>NZ_JACADQ010000575.1 GCF_016106015.1 Neoroseomonas rubea | reverse complement strand
CCGGCGGGGCGCGTGGCGCGGCGGTCCGGTGCGGGCATGGGCGCCCTTCTGGCACGGGGCGCGGCTGCGCCCAAGCCGCGGTGGCGCGCCGGGGGCGGATCGTTCGGCGGCGATGCGGACCAGGGGCGGGCCACCTTGCGCCGGCGCCCTGCCGGACCATGCCGGCGACATGCCGTGCTAGGGTTTCCGTGATGCCACGCTGGAGCCTCGCACTTTTGCTGCTCGCCGCCGCGCCGGCCTTCGCCCAGGCGCCGCGCGCGCCGTCGCCCTGGCGCTGTGGCGAGAAGCGGTATTGCACCGAGATGACGAGCTGCGCCGAGGCGCGCTTCCACTATGAGACCTGCGGCCTGCGCCGCCTCGACGGCGACCGGGACGGCGTGCCCTGCGAGCGGCTCTGCGGCCAGGGCGGCTCGACACGGCGGCGCTGAGCGCCTATCCCGCGCCGCCTTCGACAGGGAAGACACGTCCATGCCCCAGCCCGCCCATCCCGCCGCGATCAACGGCCTCACCCTCGCCCAGGCCGAGACGATCGCGGATGCCGCGCTCGCCAAGGGCCGCGCGCTCGGCCTGCTGCCGCTCTGCGTCGTCGTGCTCGACGCCGGCGGGCAGCTGAAGGTCGCCAAGCGGGAGGACGGCGCCTCGATCCTCCGCCCCGAGATCGCGACGGGGAAGGCCTTCGGCGCGCTGGCGATGGGCTTCGGCACGCGGGAACTCGCCCGGCGCGCCCAGGCGGTCCCCGGCTTCACCAACGCGCTGTCGGACCTGACGGGCGGCCGCGCCGTGCCGGTGCAGGGCGGCGTGCTGGTGCGCGATGCGAACAACGTGCTGCTCGGTGCCGTCGGCATCAGCGGCGATGCCTCGCCCAAGGACGAGGAAGCCTGCATCGCCGGGATCGAGGCGGCTGGGCTTGTGGCCGATCACGGCGACCCGGCCTGACAAGGCAACTTCGCCGCCGGAGGAACGTTGAAGGGGCGTCGGTTCGACAAGGAAAGCCACGATGCCCCGATTCTTCCTGTCCCGCGCCGTTTCGGCGCTGCTGCTCGCCGGCGGCGTCGCCGCCTGCGACATGACGGACCGCCGGAGCGGCGATCCGCCCGGGTCAGCGGTGGGTCGCGCGACCGACCGCACGATGGGCACGAACATGTCCGGCGCATACCCGCAACAGAGCGACGGCACGCGGACCAATCCGTCGGGGACAGCGCTGGAACGCGCGGTGGATGCTCCGGCGCCCACTCGGCGGTATCCGGGCGCGCCGAACTTCTGAGGGAGCACGGGGAGGGCGCCGCCCTCCCCGACGATCCGGCGCGGCGATCGCGACGCCGGGCCCGGCGACATGGCCGAACCGCCCGTTCGGCGGCGCCACGCCAAGGCGCCGAGCAGCCGACCGGGTCAGTCCAGCCGCGCGCGCACGCCTGCGCCGGCGCAGATCGGA
>NZ_JACADQ010000574.1 GCF_016106015.1 Neoroseomonas rubea | reverse complement strand
CGCCGCGGCAAGGCTGGGCGGGGCGTTGTGGAAGGCGAGGGGGCCGGTGACGGGCGCCGCCGGCGGCGCGGCGGTCGGCAGCGTGGCGATCGCGGCGGCGGGCGGGATCAGCACCGGCTCCTCGGCCTCCAGCGCCGCGGTGATCTCGACGCCGCCGCCGGCGCGGCGCGTGTCGAGGATGACCGCCTCCTCGCCGAGTTCCTCGCGCAGCATTGCCATCGCGTCGGCCATGCGCGCGGCACGGAAGACCCGGATGCGCATCAGAGGCTACCTACCGTGCGGATGCGCGCGCGCGGGTGGATCTCGGTATGCGCGAGCACCATGGTGGAGGGGCGGAAGCGTTCGACGATCGCGCGCACATGCGGGCGGATCGGGCCCGAGCAGACCAGCGCCGGCTGTTCCCCCGCCGCGGTCGCTGCATCGAAGACGGCGCGGATGCGCTCCATGAACTCCGACAGGCGCGACGGCGCCATGGCCAGCTGGCGCTCCTCCGGCGGGCCGATCAGCGCCTCGGTGAAGGCGACTTCCCAATCGGCTGTCAGCGTCACCATGGGCACGTAGCCCTGCGGGCCGCGCGCCGCGTCCGACAATTGCCGCGCCAGCCGCACACGCACGATGGCGAGGATGCCCGGCACCGTCCGCGCGCCCGCCGCGCAGGCTTCCTGGATGCCTTCGAGGATGGTCGGCAGGTCGCGGATGGACACGCGCTCGGACAGCAGAGCCTGCAGCACGCGCTGGATGCCACCGACGCCGATCTGCTGAGGCACCAGGTCGGCGACCAGCTTGCGGTGCTCGGCCGGCAGGTCGTCGAGCAGCTTCTGCGTCTCGGCGAAGGAGAGCAGCTCGGCCATGTTCTCCCGCACCAGCTCGGTGATGTGGGTCGCGACGACGCCCGCCGCGTCCACCACGGTGCAGCCGCGGGCCAGCGCTTCCTCCCGCCGCGCTTCCTCGATCCACAGGGCGGGCAGGCCGAAGGTGGGCTCGTTGCAGCGCTCGCCGGGCAGGTTCGGCACGCCACCCGTCGGGTCGATCGCGAGGAGCAGGGGCGGGCGCAGCTGGCCGCGGCCGGCCTCGATCTCCTTCACCCGGATCGCATAGGTGTCGGGCGCGAGGGAGAGGTTGTCCTGGATGCGGACGGAGGGCAGCACGAAGCCCATCTCCTGCGCGATGGACCGGCGCAGGCCCTTGATCTGCTCGGTCAGCCGGGGCGCGTCGCCGGCGGCCAGAGACAGGAGGCCGTAGCCGAGTTCGAGCCGCAGCAGGTCGATGCGCAGCGCATCGGCGATCGGCGCATCGCCCGGGGGCGGCGGCAACTCCGGCGGCGGCGGCGGCGCGTTCGCCGCGCGGTGCTTGGCCCAGGCGCCGGCACCCGCGGCGCCCGCCAGCGCGAGGAAGGGCAGCAGCGGCATCCCCGGCATCAGCGCCATGAAGC
>NZ_JACADQ010000573.1 GCF_016106015.1 Neoroseomonas rubea | reverse complement strand
GGAGTCCAGACGCCGGCTCTTCCGATCCCTCGGGCTGGGCGGCCGGTGCCGGGGCGGCGGGCACAGGCGGTTCGGGCGGCGGCGCGGCGTTGCGGGCCGGCCGGCCCTTCTTCGGGATGGCCGGGGCCATCAGCGCGCGTGCCACCTGCGTCCCGCCGCAGACGGGGCATTCGACGAGGCCGGCCTTGGCCAGAGCCTCGAAGCCGGCACTGTCCTTGAACCAGCCGTCGAAAGCGTGCTCGGTCGCGGTGCTCGTGCAGCGGAGCTGGTAGTGGATCATCGGTCCTTCATGCCGGCCTGCCTCCCCTGGCGAGCCGGCTCCCCCTGATTTGGCACTCTCGATGCAAGAGTGCCAGACCCTGGCTCACGCCGCCAGCATCGCGTCGAGCCGCCCGGCCCGGTCGAGCGCGTGGAGGTCGTCCGACCCGCCGACCGGCTGGCCGCCGATGAAGACCTGCGGGACGGTGGTCCTCCCGCCCGATCGCGTGATCGCCTCCTGCCGCGCAGCGGACCCGTTCGGCGCGTAGATCTCGTTGTAGGGAACCCCTTTGCGGTCCAGCAGCGCCTTGGCGCGCGCGCAATACGGGCAGAAATCCTGGACGTAGATGTCGACCTTGGCCATGCGCGGAGACTTGGCGAGGCGCGGCCGGAGATCAAGCGCCCGCGGCGAACCTCGGATCCGGCACCCGCGCCGCGGCGAGCACGTCGACCGTGGCCGCCCCCGCCTCCAGCAGCGCGCGGGCGCAGGCATTGGCCGTTGCGCCGGAGGTCATGACATCGTCGATCAGCAGCACGCGCAGGCCCGCGATGCGCCGCGCCCCGCGCGCCGGCACGCCGAACGCTCCTTCCACCGCCGCCGCCCGCTCCGCCGCCCCCTTGTCGCCGAGCGGGGGCGTGCGGCGCCGACGGGCGAGAAGGTCCGGCACGACCGGGCGCCGCGCGATCCGCCCGATCGCCAGGGCCAACAGCGCCGCCTGGTCGTAGCGCCGCGCAAGCAACCGGCGCCAATGGGCAGGCACCGGGGCGATGAGGTCGGTCTCCGCAAGCAGGGCCGCCCCTGCACGCGCCATTCGGCGCGCGAGAGGCGCGGCGAGTTCCGTCCGGTCCGCGTGCTTGAAGGGCAGGATCAGGCGCTTCGCGCCCTCGTCGTAGCGCAGCGCCGCCCGCGCGCGCCGGAAGGCCGGTGGACGCCGGGCGCAGGGTGCGCAGCACAAGCCATCCGCATCGCTCGCTTCGGCCTGCCCGGAATGGGCGAAGGGCACGCCGCAGCGGGCGCAGAAGGGTTCGCTGACCGGCTTCAGCGCGGCGAAGCAGGCCGCGCAGAGCGTCCCCTGCGCCGAGACCTCCTCCGCGCAGCCAAGGCAGCGCGGCGGCAGCAGCGCGTCGAGCAGCCCGGCGGAGGCGCGGCGCGCGCCCCCCGCCAGGCGCCGCAGCGCCGGCTG
>NZ_JACADQ010000572.1 GCF_016106015.1 Neoroseomonas rubea | reverse complement strand
CCGGCGGCGCCGGGCTGAACGGCCCCGCTTCGGGCCGCTACGCCGCCGCGCGCCTGCCCCATCCCGCGTTCACCAGCGGCGATCCCGCCGCCATGCGCTGGCGCGCCGCCGCGTATTCCGCGGCCAGCCGATCGACCAGCGCCGCCGCCGGCACCACCGCCTCGATGCCGCCCACGGACTGCCCGGCGCCCCAGATGTCCTTCCACTTGCGCTTGCGGTCGGTGCCGAAGTTCATCTGCGATCCCTCGACTCCGCCGAGGTTGTCGGGGTCGAGCCCGGCATTGCGGAGCGAGGGCTTCAGGTAGTTGCCGTGCACGCCGGTGATGAGGTTCGTGTAGACGATGTCCTCCGCCGCGCTGTCCACGATCATGCGCTTGTAGTCCTCGACCGCGCGGGCCTCGGCGGTCGCAATGAAGGCGCTGCCCATATAGGCGAAGTCCGCCCCCATCGCCTCGGCCGCCAGGATCGACCGGCCATGCGCCATGGCGCCGGACAGGGCGATGGGCCCGTCGAACCAGGCGCGGGTTTCCTGCAGCAGCGCGAAGGGGGATTGCGCGCCGGCATGCCCGCCCGCGCCGGCCGCGACCAGCACGAGGCCATCGGCGCCCTTCTCGATCGCCTTGTGGGCGAAGGTCTGGTTGATCACGTCGTGGATGACGTAGCCGCCATAGGCATGGATCGCCTCGTTCACCTCCGGCCGCGCGCCGAGGCTCGTGATGATCAGCGGCACGCGATGCTTCACGCAGAGCGCCAGGTCCTGCTCCAGCCGGTCGTTGGACCGGTGGACGATGAGGTTGATGGCGAAGGGTGCCGAAGGCCGGTCCGGATGCGCGGCGTCGTGCGCGGCAAGCCGTTCGCGGATCTCGGCGAGCCAATCGTCGAGCTGCTCGACGGGGCGCGCATTGAGCGAGGGCATGGAGCCGACGATGCCGGAGGTGCATTGCGCCACGACGAGGTCGGGCACCGAGATGATGAAGAGCGGCGAGCCGATCAGCGGCAGGCGCAGGCGCCCCTTCAGGCTTTCGAGCAGGCTCATTGGACGTGCTTTCCCTCCGGTCGTGGCGGGAGCCTCGCCCTGCCGCGCGCGCCTGTCGAGGGTCGCGAACGATGCGTTGCGTTTCCGACTCGCTTTCCGTCTCTTCGCGGGTGCAGCATGGCGGGATGGACGACGCCGCCGCCCCGCCCGACCTGCTCGCCCGTCTGCGCATCGCACGCGAAGCCGCCGCCGCCGACCCCTTCGGCGATCCGGTCCTGCTCGTCGCGCTCGACATCAGCCGGGCGATGGATGAGGGGCGGGTCACGGCGGACGACCTCGCCACGCTGGTCGCGGGGCTCGCGCGGGACGCAGCCGCGGACCGCGCGGGCCGCCTTGCCGCCTATGCCGGCCTCGGCGACGACGCGGCGGCGCTGGCCGAGATCGGAAGGGCACACGTGCGAACTCCAT
>NZ_JACADQ010000571.1 GCF_016106015.1 Neoroseomonas rubea | reverse complement strand
CCGCGCAGCCGCTGCTCCAGCGCGACGCCGGCGGCGGCGATGCGCTCTGCCTCGGCGCGCTCGGCCGCCGCCAGCCGGTCGGCGAGGTTGCGGGCAAGGTCTTCGGTGCGCCGGATCGCCTCGGCATCCGCCGCCTGCTGGCGGGCGGCGACGGCGTCGAGCCGCTCGGACAGGCGGTCGGCGCGCGTCGTCAGGCTTTCCATCGCGCCGCGTGGGGCGAAGGCGGCGGGGTCCGGGATGGGACGGGCGAGCGCCTCGGCCGCGCGCGCTTCCACCGCCGCGACGCGGCCGGTCACACCCTCGACGCGCCCTTCCAGCGGGCGAAGGTCGGGCGGCGGCGGCAGGGCGGCGATCCGCGCCTCGATCGGCGAGAGATCGACCGGCGGGCGCGATTCGAGCGCGGCGATTCGGCCTTCCACCGGGGCGAGGTCCGGGCCGCGCCGGGCTTCGACCGCCGTGATGCGCGCCTCGAGTGCCGCGAGCGCCGCGACGCGCTGGTCCATCGCCGCCAGCGCGGCGACGGAGGGATGCGGCGGCGGCATCGGGCGGGGCGTGACCCAGAGCCAGGCCGCCGCCAGCACCAGCACGATTCCGCCGATCAGCAGCGGCAGCGCGGCGGGGTCGAGGTAGCGACGGATCGCGGGGGGTGGGGTCTCGGTCATGGGGCGCCGTATAGCAATCCGCGCGGCGCATGGCGCCCCCCGCGCGGTGTCGTTCCTATCCGCCAAAGGTTTCACCTTCGGACGGTTCAGCCGCCATATCCCTGAGCCGTCTTCCCGAACCGCGCCGTGGGAGCGGATTTCCCGACACTGCGCAGAGTGCGCGACGGGGCCAAATGACGCGAATGGGTGGCGGTTGGTTCTCGATCGCCTGCGATGAATCGCGGCCGCGCCGCGCATCGGGCGCCGTCCCGGCGCCCATGCCTTCGCGAATCCGTCGCCCCCGTGGCGCGCCGGGACCGCGCAGGTTGGGATCCGTCGGCGATCAGTCCGGTGGCGGGCCGAGCAGGGCAGGCAGCAGCGCGGGGTCGGGGCGTTCAGTGACGGCGATGCTCGCCCAAGGCAGCGGCCGCAACGCCTCCGCGATGCGCGGGCTGATGGCAAGCGCGCGGATGCTCAGCGCCGCCTCCGCGAGCCCCGCCCCGCGCAGCAGGGCGAGGGTGATGCGCACGCCGCGCGGCGAGGTGAAGAGCGCCGCGGCGATGGTGCCGGCGGCGAGCGCGGCGCGGGCGTCTTCGGGCAGGGCGTTGGCTGGCACGGCCTCGTAGGCAATGCGCCGCATCACGCGGAAGCCTTTCGCGCGGAGTGCCGCCGCGAGGTCCAGGCTGTAGCCGCGCCCGACGGCGAGCAGCAGCGGGCCGGCTGCCGGGTCCAGGCGTTGCGCGGCGAGCGCGGCGAGCGCCGCCGCGTCGCCTTCCGCCGCCGTCACCCGAGACCGGGAGAGCACT
>NZ_JACADQ010000570.1 GCF_016106015.1 Neoroseomonas rubea | reverse complement strand
GAGCGACTGCCGGCCGAGCCGGTCGCGGCCCGTTGAGGCTTCGCGCGATGCTGCAACGATGAAGCGCGGGACAGCGCGCCGGCGCGCGCGCGCGGAGCAGGCCGGCGCCGGCATCGCCATCGTCGGCGCCGCATGCCGGCTGCCCGGCGCGCCCGACCTCGACAGCCTCTGGACGCTGCTCGCCGAAGGGCGGGACGCGGTCACGACGGTCCCGCCCGAGCGCTTCGACCAGGCGCGCTGGTTCCACCCGCGCCAGGGTGAACCGGGCCGCGCCTACACCTTCGCCGCCGGCACGATCGGCGACGCGGCCGGCTTCGACCCCGCGGCCTTCGGCCTTTCCCCGCGCGAAGCCGCCGAGATGGACCCGCAGCAGCGCCTGCTGCTGGAAGTGGCGGCAGAGGCCTTCGAGGATGCCGGCTGGCCGGCCGAGCGCATCGCCGGGCGCAGCATCGCCGTCTTCGCCGGCGCATCCTCCACCGACTACGCCGAACTGCGGCTCGAGGATCCGTCCGCCGGCGACCGCTTCTTCATGACCGGCAACGCGCTGTCGATCGTCGCCAACCGGATCGGCAACGTCTTCGACCTGCGCGGACCAGCGCAGACGGTCGATACCGCCTGCTCCTCCGCCCTCGTCGCGCTGCATCTCGCCGCGCGGACGCTCGCCGAGGAGCCGGAGATCGAGGCGGCGGTGGTCGGTGGCGTGAACATGCTGCTATCGCCCTATTCCTTCGTCGGCTTCTCGCGCGCGGGCATGCTCTCCCCCAACGGGCGCTGCCGCGCCTTCGACGCGGCGGCGGATGGCTACGTGCGGGCGGAAGGCGCGGGCGTCGTGATCCTCCGGCGCATCGAGGATGCGCGGGCGGCCGGCGACCGGGTGCGCGCCATGCTTCTGGGCAGCGGCACCAACGCGGCCGGGCGCACCATCGGACTGTCGCTGCCGAACCGGGAGGCGCAGGCGGCGCTGATGGCGCGCGTGCTGGCGCGCAGCGGCGTCGATCCCGACCGCTTCCTAGCCTTCGAGGCGCATGGCACCGGCACGCGCGTGGGCGACCCGGCGGAAGCCTGGGCGATCGGCACCACCATCGCGCGCCACCGGACGGCGCCGCTGCCGATCGGCTCCGTGAAGACCAATCTCGGCCACCTGGAAGCGGGCTCCGGCATGGCCGGGCTGATGAAGGCGCTGCTGATGCTGGAACGGGGCGCGGTGCCGCCCTCGCTACATTTCGACGAGCCCAATCCGGAAATCGACTTCGCAGCGCTCAACCTCGCCGTTGCACATCGTCTTGAAGCGGCGGCGCCGCGCGCGGATGCCGTGGTCGGGGTGAATTCCTTCGGCTTCGGCGGCACCAACGCGACCGCGCTGCTCGGCGCGGCACCGCCCGCGCCCCGTCCGCGCGAAGCCGCGGGCCGCGGCCAGCCGCCACTCATCCTCTCGGCACCGTCGCGCGCCGCGCTCGCGCTGCTCGCGG
>NZ_JACADQ010000057.1 GCF_016106015.1 Neoroseomonas rubea | reverse complement strand
GCGCTCGCCGCCGAAGGGCTCGAAGCGCTGCGTGGCGCGCGGCGGGACGTCCCGCGTATCGCGATCGCCGCCGCCCTGCCGGCCGTGCTCGCACGGCGCGACCTGGGGCGGCTGGCCGCAAGGCGCGTCACCCTGGCGCCGCGCGGCGTCGTGGACCGCCTCGCCGTCATTGCCGCTGGCTGGCACGGGCGGATGTGACCGGTCACACGCGCGCGGTGCGCTGGAGCAACGCCGCGCTGGCCTTGAAGCGGTTCACGCGGCGGTCGTGGCGTGCCGCGCCTGACATGGCGCGATCAGGGCAAGAGGGAAGAGTGATCATGTGCTCGCGGCCTTTCGGCACCGTCCGCACGTACTGAAGCCGGGGCACGGCAGCCTCGGTGACCGGGATGGTCGCGATGTTCCTGGCGTGCTTGTTCGGCGGGCTGCTCGTGGTGGTCGCGCTTGATATCGGGCCGCCGATCCGGGACGATTTCGCGGTTCGCCAAATGACACGGCCCGTGCCCTCCGCGCGCGTGACGGAAGGCACCTGCCGATCGCGATGGTTCCTGTGCGAGGGTTGCGACGTCGCGATCGCCTGGCGTGACGCTGACGGCGCGCGGGACGCCGGACTGACGCCTCAGGCCCGCCTGCGCTTCGGCACCGCGGCGACCTCCACGCGGTGCAGCAGCGGCGCGAGGAAGCGCCCGGTATGGCTTTCCGGCACAGCGGCGACATCCTCCGGCGTGCCTTCCGCGACCAGACGCCCGCCGCCTTCGCCGCCTTCCGGGCCGAGGTCCAGCACCCAGTCGGCGGTCTTGATGACCTCCAGGTTGTGCTCGATGACGACGACGGTGTTGCCCTGCTCGACCAGCGCGTGCAGCACCTCCAGCAGCTTGCGCACATCCTCGAAATGCAGGCCGGTGGTCGGCTCGTCGAGGATGTAGAGCGTGCGGCCCGTGGCGCGGCGGGACAGTTCCTTGGACAGCTTTATCCGTTGCGCCTCGCCGCCGCTCAGCGTGGTGGCCTGCTGCCCCAGGTGGATGTAGCCCAGGCCCACGTCGCGCAGCACGGTCAGCTTGTCGCGGATGGAGGGGACGGCGGAGAAGAACTCCACGCCCTCATCCACCGTCATGTCGAGCACGTCGGCAATCGATTTGCCGCGGAACTTCACTTCCAGCGTCTCGCGGTTGTAGCGCTTGCCCTTGCAGGTGTCGCAGGTGACGTAGACGTCCGGCAGGAAGTGCATCTCGATCTTGATCAGGCCGTCGCCCTGGCAGGCCTCGCAGCGGCCGCCCTTCACGTTGAAGCTGAAGCGCCCGGCCTTGTAGCCGCGCGCTCGGCTGTCCGGCATCTCGGCGAACCAGTCGCGGATCGGCGCGAACAGGCCGGTATAGGTCGCGGGGTTGGATCGCGGCGTGCGGCCGATCGGCGACTGGTCGATGTCGATGATCTTGTCGAGATGCTCGAGCCCCTCGATCCGGTCATGCGGCGCGGGCACCTCCGCCGCGCCCATCAGCCGCCGTGCGGCGGCCTTGTAGAGCGTCTCGATCACCAGCGTCGATTTGCCGCCACCCGAGACGCCGGTGATGCAGGTGAAGGTGCCGAGAGGGATCGCGGCGCTCAGATCCTTCAGGTTGTTGCCGCTGGCACCGACGATGCGGAGTTGTTTCTTGCGATCGGGCTTGCGCCGCTTGGCCGGCACCTCGATGCGGCGGATGCCGGAGAGGTACTGGCCGGTCAGGCTGGCGGGGTTGGCGGCGACCTCGGCCGGCGTGCCCTGCGCGATGACGCGCCCGCCGCCCTTGCCCGCGGCGGGGCCGATATCGACGAGGTGGTCCGCCTGGCGGATCGCGTCCTCGTCATGCTCGACCACCAGCACCGTGTTGCCGAGGTCCCGCAGCCGCCGAAGCGTCGTCAGCAGCCTTTCATTGTCGCGCTGGTGCAGGCCGATCGAGGGTTCGTCCAGCACATACAGCACACCCGTCAGCCCCGAGCCGATCTGGGAGGCGAGGCGGATGCGCTGCGACTCCCCGCCCGAGAGCGTGGCTGAGGAACGGCCGAGGGAGAGGTAGTCGAGGCCCACATCCACCAGGAACTGCAGCCGCTCCTCAATCTCGCGCAGGATGCGGCGCGCGATCTCCTGCCGCTGCGGCGTCAGAGTCTCCATCACCGTGCCGAACCATTCGCGCGCGCGGCGGATCGAGAGGTCCGAGACCTCCCCGATATGCTTGCCCGCCACTTTGACGGACAGCGCCTGCGGCTTGAGCCGATGGCCGGAACAAGCGGCGCAGGGCTTCTCCGCCTGGTAGCGGGACAGATCCTCCCGCACCCAAGGGTTGTCCGTTTCCTTGAAGCGGCGCTCGAGGTTCGGGATCACGCCCTCGAAGGGCTTCTTCACCTCATAGGCGCGCAGACCGTCCTTGTAGCGGAGCGTGACCACGTCATCGCCCGTGCCGAACAGGATCTGCTTGCGGATCGCGGCGGGGATGTCCTGCCAGGCGGTGGTCAGCGGCAGCTTGAAATGCCGCGCCAGGCTTTCGATCGTCTGGTCGTAGTAGGGCGATTGTGCGCCGGTCCACGGCACGATCGCGCCATCCTTCAGCGAGACGTCGTCCTGCGGCACGACCAGCTGCGGGTCGAAGAAGGACTCCGTCCCGAGCCCGTCGCAGGCCGGGCAGGCGCCGTGCGGAGAGTTGAAGGAAAAGAGGCGCGGCTCGATTTCCTCGATCGTGAAGCCGGAGACGGGGCAGGCGAATTTCGCGCTGAACACCGTGCGATCATTCGTATCGGCGTTGTCGGCATAGGCGATGCCGTCGGCGAGCCCCAGCGCTGTCTCGAAGGAATCCGCCAGGCGCTGCGCGATGCCCTCCCGCACCACGATGCGGTCCACCACCACCTCGATGTCGTGCTTCAGCTTCTTGTCGAGCTTCGGGGCTTCCCCGATCTGCACCAGGGTGCCGTTGACCTTCACGCGCTCGAAGCCGCGGCGCTGCCATTCGGCGAGTTCCTTGCGGTACTCGCCCTTCTTGCCGCGCACGACGGGGGCCAGCAGCAGCAGGCGGGTGCCTTCCGGCATCGCCATGACACGGTCGACCATCTGGGAGACGGTCTGCGCCTCGATCGGCAGACCGGTCGCCGGCGAATAGGGCACGCCGGCGCGCGCCCAGAGCAGGCGCATGTAGTCGTTGATCTCGGTGACGGTGCCGACGGTCGAGCGCGGATTGTGGCTAGTGGTCTTCTGCTCGATCGAGATGGCGGGGGAGAGCCCCTCGATCGAATCGACATCGGGCTTCTGCATCAGCTGTAGGAACTGGCGGGCATAAGCCGAGAGCGACTCGACATAGCGGCGCTGGCCTTCGGCGTAGATCGTGTCGAAGGCGAGCGAGGATTTGCCCGACCCCGAGAGCCCCGTGACGACCGTCAGCGTGTCGCGCGGGATGTCGAGGTCGATGTCCTTGAGGTTGTGCTGGCGCGCGCCACGGATTCGGATATGGCCGGTCATGGGGGCAGGGGGCTCCGCGGGCGGCGCGGCCAGGACGACCGCTGGTGTTCCGGTGATGTTCTCGCCATATATGCCCCCGGTCTGGCGCCGCGCAACGGTGGCGGGGTAGTCTTCCAGGCCGAAACGACAGGATTCATCGGCATGGCGGGTGTGAACAAGGTCATCATCCTGGGGCGGCTCGGCCGCGACCCTGAGGTGCGGAACTTCCAGAATGGCGGGAAGGTCGTGAACCTGCGGCTCGCCACGAGCGAGCGATACAAGGATCGCGAGGGAAACCAGCAGGAGCGGACGGAATGGCACTCCGTCGCGATCTTCAACGACCGCCTCGGCGAGGTCGCCGAGAAGTACCTGCGCAAGGGCAGCGAAGTCTACATCGAGGGCCAGCTCGAGACGCGCAAGTGGCAGGACAAGGACGGCCAGGACCGCTACACAACCGAGATCGTGTTGCGCCAGTACCGCGGCGAACTGCAGATGGTGGGCGGGCGTGGCGGCGGTGGGGCCGGTGCCGATGAGGGCGGCGGCTATGCCGAGCGCCCGGCCTCCGGCAGCGGTTACGGGGGCGGGGCTGGCGGAGGAGGTGGCGGCGGGGGGCCCCGTTCGGGCGGCGGCGCGTCCCGCGGCGGCGGCGGCTGGGATTCGAAGAAGACCGACCTCGACGACGAGATCCCGTTCTGAGGCCGCGCGGTTGACGCGGCGCGCCATGCGGGGCCTATGGCGCCAGCGCAGCCGCGCCGCGTGACCCACCATTCCGAGCACACCGCGTGACCGATCCGACCAGCCCCGGCGAGACGCCCCAGGACACGACGCCCGTCGCGCTCGAGGAGGAGATGCGCCGCTCCTACCTCGACTACGCCATGAGCGTGATTGTCTCGCGCGCCCTGCCGGATGCGCGGGACGGGCTGAAGCCCGTGCATCGCCGCATCCTGTTCTCGATGTACGAAAGCGGCTTCACGCCGGATAAGCCGTACCGCAAGTCGGCGCGCGTCACCGGCGACGTGATGGGCAAGTACCACCCCCATGGCGACGCCGCGATCTACGACGCCATGGTACGCATGGCGCAGCCCTTCTCGATGCGCGTGCCGCTGATCGACGGCCAGGGCAATTTCGGCAGCGTGGACGGCGACCCGCCGGCGGCGATGCGCTACACGGAAGCGCGGCTCGCGCAATCCGCCATGGCGCTGCTGGAAGGAATCGACGAGGACACGGTCGACTTCCAGCCCAACTACGACGAGAGCGCGGAGGAGCCGCGCGTCCTGCCCGCCGCCTTCCCGAACCTGCTGGTGAACGGCGCGGGCGGCATCGCCGTCGGCATGGCGACGAACATCCCCACGCACAATCCGGGCGAGGTGATCGACGCGACGCTGAAGCTGATCGCCGAGCCGGACACCACGCTCGAAGAGCTCATGAAGATCATCCCAGGGCCGGACTTCCCGACCGCAGGGCTGATCCTGGGCCGCTCCGGCATCCGCGCAGCCTTCGAGACGGGCCGTGGCTCGATCCCGCTGCGCGCGCGGGCCGAGATCGAGGAGATGAAGGGCGGCCGCCAGGCGATCGCGGTCAGCGAGATCCCCTATCAGGTCAACAAGTCGAGCCTCCTGGAGAAGATCGCGGAACTGGTGCGCGCCAAGGCGATCGAGGGCATCTCCGACCTGCGGGACGAGAGCGACCGCTCTGGCATGCGCATCGTCATCGAGCTGAAGCGCGATGCGACGGCCGAAGTCGTGCTCAACCAGCTGTATCGCATGACGCAGCTGCAGACCTCCTTCGCGGTCAACTTCCTCGCGCTGCATAATGGTCGCCCGCAGCAGATGGGCCTGCGCGACGCGCTGACGGCCTTCATCGGGTTCCGCGAGGACGTGATCCTCCGCCGCTCGCGCCATCGGCTGGCGAAGGCGCGCGAACGCGGGCACCTGCTGATCGGCCTCGCCATCGCGGTCGCGAACATCGACGAGGTCATCCGCGTGATCCGCGCGAGCCCGGACGCCGCGACGGCGCGCGTCGCGCTGATGGAACGCGACTGGCCCGCGGGCGATGTCGGCGTGCTGCTGGAACTGGTCGACGACCACCGCAACGTCATCACCCCGGAAGGCACGGTGCGCCTGACCGAGGAGCAGGCCCGCGGCATCCTGGATCTGCGCCTCCAGCGCCTGACGGGGCTGGAGCGGGAGAAGATCACCGGGGAACTCGGCGAGGTCGGGGAGAAGATCCGCGACCTGCTCGACATCCTGGGCAGCCGCATCCGCCGCATGGAGGTCATGTCGGCCGAGCTGCTGGCGGTGCGGGCGAAGATCGCGAGCCCGCGCATGACGCAGATCGTCGACGGGCTTGCCGATGTCGACGATGAGAGCCTCATCGAGCCCGGCACCATGGTGGTGACGCTGACGCGCGACGGCTACGTCAAGCGGACGCCGCTCGACACCTTCCGCGCGCAGGGCCGCGGCGGGAAGGGGCGCACCGGCGCCGGCACGCGCGACGACGATGTCGTCATCCGGTCCTTCGTCGCGCACACGCACCAGCACGTCCTGTTCTTCACCAGCCGCGGCATCGCCTTCCGCGAGAAGGTCTGGCAGCTGCCTGAAGGCGGCGCGACGGGCCGCGGGCGCTCGCTGCGGCAGGTGCTCGCGCTGCAGGAAGGGGAGACGGTGACCGCCGTGCTGCCCTTGCCGCTCGATGAGACGTTGTGGGACGGGCTGCATCTCGTTTTCGCCACTGTGCAGGGCAATGTGCGACGCAACCGCCTGTCGGATTTCCGCAACGTCCGCTCCGCCGGCCTGATCGCGATGAAGCTGGACGAGGGCGATAGCCTTGTGGGGGTCGCGACCTGCCGGGAAGGTGACGACGTGCTGCTCGCGACGCGCGCGGGCAAATGCATCCGCTTCCAGGCGGAGCCGGACACGCTGCGGCTGTTCGCCGGCCGCGAATCCTCCGGTGTGCGCGGCATCCGGCTGGCGGATGGCGACAGCGTCATCGCACTTTCCGTGCTGCGCCACGTGGAGGCGAGTGCGGAGGAGCGCGCCGCCTATCTGAAGGCCGCCGCCGCGCGCCGCCGTGCGCCGGAGGACGAGGCCGAGGCAACCGTCCCCGCCGCCCCCGAGGAAGCGGAGGAGGCGACGGCCGAGATCTCGCTCTCCCCCGAGCGCTTCAACGAATTGGCGGAGGCCGAGGAACTGCTGCTCGCCGTCACGGATGGCGGCTTCGGCAAGCGGACCTCCGCCCACGAGTATCGCGTGACGGGCCGTGGCGGGCAGGGGATCGCGGGCATCTCCTTCTCCGCCCGCACGGGGCGGGAGGTGGTCGCGACCTTCCCGGTCCGTGCCGGAGACCACCTGATGCTGGTGACCGATGGCGGGCAGCTCATCCGCATCGAGGCTGACGATGTCCGCCTGACCGGCCGCCAGGCCATGGGCGTCATGCTGATGCGCCTGTCGGATGGGGAGCGGGTGATCTCCTGCTTCCCCGTGGCCGATGAGGGCGACGACGAGGATACGGCCGTAACCGATGATTGAGCGCGTCGCCCTTTACCCGGGCACCTTCGACCCCGTCACTAACGGGCATCTCGACATCATCGGCCGCGCCGCGCGGTTGGTGGATCGTCTCGTCGTCGGTGTCGCAATCAATATCGGCAAGGGGCCGCTCTTCGATCTCGAGGAACGGGTGGAACTCGTGCGCGCCGAGACGGCGGCGATCGCCGCGCGGAACGGCACGATCATCGAGGTGCGCCCTTTTGAAGGGCTGCTCGTGCACTACGCGCGGGAGGTCGGCGCGCGAATGATCGTGCGCGGCCTCCGCGCGGTCGCCGATTTCGACTACGAGTTCCAGATGGTCGGCATGAACCGCCGCCTCGATCAGGAGATCGAGACGGTGTTCCTGATGGCCTCGGAGACCAACCAGTTCATCGCTTCCCGCCTCGTGAAGGAAATTGCGCGGCTGGGGGGCGACATCTCAGGCTTCGTGCCGAAGGCTACGCTCGAGCGCACTATCGCCAAGCTGCGCGCGACGAAGGAATGAAGGGAACAAGGGACATGGACCGCAGGACGCTGCTTGGCGCCGCATTCGCCGCCGCCGCCGCCACGCCGGCGCTGGCGCAGCAGCCGGCGCTCGACCCTGAGAACACGCTGATCCTGGAACTGCCCGCTGGTCGCGTGACGATCCAGCTGCTCCCTGACCTCGCGCCGCGTCATGTCGAGCGCGTCAAGACGCTGGTACGCCGAGGCTTCTACGACAACACGCCCTTCCATCGCGTGATCGAGGGCTTCATGGCGCAGGGCGGCGACCCGACGGGGACCGGCACGGGCGGGCAGCGCGAAACGCGGCTGCCCGACTTGCCTGCGGAGTTTAGTCCGCGGTCACGCGCTCGTTTTGTGCGGGGTACTTGCGGTATGGCACGTGGAGCGGGGCCAAATACCGCTAATTGCCAATTTTTTATTATGTTTACGACGTACCCAAGCCTCGACGAAGATTACACGATCTGGGGGCGCGTCGTGGCAGGAATGGAAGCTGTGGATCGTCTAAAGCGGGGCGATCAGCGACGCAATGGATCTGTAGAGAACCCTGACCGGTTACGTGTTGCGCGAATTGCTAGCGACTCATAGGAAAGAATGAAAATTCGTACAGGGCTCAGGAAAACATGAGAATAGTCCTTGTGGCGGTATCTTGTTTTTTACTGAGCGCCTGTGAGGCGCCTCGCTACGTTATGAGGCAGTCGTTTGACGCGGAGGAACACTCCCAGGCGATGAGATCTGGTACAGCGGTATTGCGAGGGCAAGCGTTCTTGCGGACGGTTGGTGGCGAAGTGCGAACGTGCGCTGGACTACGGGTGAATTTAATTCCAGCGACAAACTATACCATAGAGCTGGCAACTGCCTCTCAGGCTGGACTCTACAGTCAAATTACGAATATTGATCAACGAATTCATCAGTACGTGCGCCATACTATCTGTGGCGCAGACGGATCGTTTTCTTTTCGTGATTTGCCGCCAGGTGATTGGATAGTACAGGCGACCGTTGTGTGGGGTGTGCCGGTCTCATCTTACCGCACAGTTCGGCAGGGGGGAGATGTTGTTAGCCGTGCTATGACGCGGACTGGCCAGACCACCGAAGTTGTTTTGACAAGATGAACGTCCTTTCGAGCTCGAACCACCACGCTGTATCGTGACAAGGATACAAAGATGACCGAGACCAACGCCGCCGACCCCGAGAACACGCTGATCCTCGAGATCGAGCATGGCACCGTCACCATCGCGCTGCGCCCCGACCTGGCGCCGAAGCATGTCGATCAGATCAAGACGCTGGCGCGGCAGGGCTTTTACGACAACGTGCCGTTCCATCGCGTGATCGAAGGCTTCATGGCCCAGGGCGGCGACCCGACGGGCACCGGGCGCGGCGGCTCGGAACTGCCGGATATCGAGGCCGAGTTCAGCAGCCCGCAGACGGCCCGCTTCCTGCGCGGTACCTGCGGCATGGCGCGTACCTCCGACCCGAACAGCGCGAACAGCCAGTTCTTCATCATGTTCGCCCCGGCGCCCAGCCTCGATGGCCAGTACACGATTTGGGGCCAGGTCACCTCCGGCATGGACGCGATCGACAAGATCAAGCGCGGTGCCGGCATGTCCGGCATGGTGCCGGAACCGGACCGTATCAAGAGCATGAAGGTGGCGGCCGACGCCGCCTGAGGCTATGTGACCGGCGCCGGGCGATCCCGGCGCCGTATCCGGCGTGCCCGTAGCTCAGCCGGTAGAGCACGTGACTTTTAATCATGGGGTCCGGGGTTCGAATCCCCGCGGGCACACCAGGGCTTCCGGCTGATCCGGCCCTCTCCAATCCTCCTTCGATCTGCACCGCGGCCGCACTCTCGCGTCCCACGCGAAACACCCGCCGGTCACGGGTCAGGCGCCTGAACCTTCGTCGCAAGGACGATGCTGCTACCCCGCCGGCGGCATCAGAGGCCTGACACGCCCCCTTTCCCGCCGGCATGCAGGCGGCGGCGCTCACGCCGGGTCAACATGCGGCGCGCCACGAGCCAGGCGATCGGCGCGGAGATCACGATGCTCAGCGCGGCCGTGCCGTAGAGCAGCCACGCGCCCTGCGAGAAGTCTGTCGTCGCCGAGGGAAAGCTCATGATTGCGACCACCAGCGCGCCGAAGACGACCGCGGTGGTGGGCATGAATGCGAGAACTGCGAGCTTGAACATGGGGTGCCTTCCGCGCCATCACGCCGCAGCCACGTAACGCCGTGGCAGGAATCGGGTTCCATCCCGCGCGCTGGTCGCGGTCGCCCATGTGGCCCTGCCGCCGGGCCAGCAGGAAACGCGGGCGGGCAGCCTTCCGCGGCGCCGCCGACCACGCCACGCAACCCGCCGCGCCGCCGCGCGTTCCTCGATCGTGATCCGGGTCCGGCACTGCGGCCGTTCCGCGACGGCCCGGCCGCCGCAGTCCGGCCAACCACGAACCAGGCCCTCTTGCGAGTTGATCGGAGGAACATCATGCAGGTCTCAAGGACATCAGCGCTGGGTGTCGCGACGCTGCTGCTCGGCCTGAGCGGCGCCGCATGGGCGCAGACCGCGGCGCCCGCCTCGCCCACGGTTCAGGCTTCGCCACCAGCGGGCGCGGGCCGGATGGCGCCCGGACCCGCCATGGGGCCCGGCATGGCGATGCCCATGATGCGGGGCAGCATGCCGATGGGCGCGGGCATGATGGGCCCCGGCATGATGGGACAGCATGTCGAGGGCCGCATCGCCTTTCTCAAGGCGGAGATTGGCATCACCGAGGCACAGACCGCGCAGTGGAATGCCTTCGCCGAGGCGCTCCGCGCCAATGGCCGGGCCATGACTGAACTGCAAGGCCGCATGCCGCAGGCCGCGCAGCAGCCCGCGCCGAACACGCCGCCGCTCACCCTGCCGCAGCGCCTCGATCAGCATGAGCGCATGTTGACGGTCCAGGCCGAGGCCCTACGCCGGTTGAGGACCGCCCTCACGCCGCTCTACGCCGTGCTGACTGAGCAGCAGCGGCAGGCAGCCGACAGTCTGGTGATGGGAATGATGATGTAGCGGAGGCGCGCGCCCTGGACCCACCCGGCACCGCGCATCGCCGCAGACCGTCGACGGTGTTTGTCAACCGGTGGCCGTTGTTGCGCGAGGCCGCGCCGGCGCGTCCGCGCAACCTTGCATCGCATCGCATCGCATCGCGCCTTCGCCTCGACCGAGAAGGAGAAGCCCAAAGAATGCTCCTCGTCGTCAGCGCCTCCCACGGCACGGTCCCGATGCCCCGCCACCGGATCGGCCCGACCCGCGGCGGCGCCCGGACGAGTGCAAGGAGGGCGGGCCGGACTACGTCAAGGAGGTCCACCAGGGGGAGAAGGCACGGCGCGATCACGAGGATGCGGTGAGCGAAGCGGACGAGAAGCCCGGCGCGGAGTGACGCGCGGGTCGCCCGGTCTGGCACCGCGCCTGTTGCACGCAGGCCACATATGCGAGGTGGAGCGCGCTTGCGCGCGCAACCGGGCGCAACGCCCCGGTTCGGCGAAAGTTACCCCGATGCGGCGATCGGCCGCGATCCCAGCAGCAGGACGACAGCCATGAACTCGAAGAAGGCCCTACTCCTTGCCACGGTGATGGCGATGCCCGCCGCCGCCATGGCGCAGCCGGTCACCGGTCTGTACGTAGGCGGCGGCGCCGGCGTGAACTGGTTGACGGACTCCGACGGTGGCAACCTGCAGAGCTTTATCGACAGCACCAACGTCAATCCGAACAACCTGGGGCTGACGCCGAGCGGGGGCTTCAACGCGTCCTTCAGCGTCGGCTTCGTGGGGGTGATCTCGGTCGGCTACGGTTTCGGCAATGGGCTGCGGCTCGAACTCGAAGGCAACTACCGGCAGAACGAGGTCGACCAAGTGGCTGCGACCGGCTTCAGCGGCAGTTCGGGCGGCACGGCCCGGACCTACGGCGTGATGGCCAATGTGCTGTACGATTTCGGGGCCACCTCGCGCTGGGTCGTGCAGCCCTATGTCGGCCTCGGCGCCGGCTATGCGGTGCATGACTATGACAATGTCTCGCTGCGCGGCCGGACCACCGCGGGCACGACGGTGCCGCAGTTCCGCATCGACGATTCCGACGGTCGCTTCGCCTACCAGGCGATCCTCGGGCTCGGCCTGCCGATCAGCTCGGTGCCCGGCCTCGCTCTCACGGCCGAGTACCGCTTCTTCGGCATGCTCTCTCCCGAATTCGCCGCGACGGCGACCAACGCGATCGGCGTCACGCGGCGGACGAATGTGGAGGTCGATGCCTTCAATCATTCGCTCCTGCTCGGCGTGCGGTATAATTTCGGCCGATCGGCTCCGGTGGCCGGGCCGGTCGCGGCCGCCGCACCCGCGCCGGCGCGCACCTTCCTTGTCTTCTTCGACTGGAACCGCGCGGACCTGACGGCGCGGACGCGGCAGATCATCGCCGAGGCGGCGCAGGCGCGCGGGCGCCAGCAGGTGACGCGCATCGAGGTGACGGGCCATACCGACACCTCGGGCTCGCCGCAGTACAATCAGGGCCTGTCGGTGCGCCGGGCGAACGCGGTCGCCGCCGAGCTCGTGCGCCTGGGCGTGCCGCGTGGCGACATCACCGCGCGCGGCGTCGGCGAGGGGCAGTTGCTCGTTCCCACCCCAGACAACACGCGCGAGCCGCAGAACCGTCGCGTGGAGATCGTTCTGCTCTGAAGCGGCGCCGGCATGGGGCGCGCGATGGCGCCCCGTGCCGGCACGCGGACCTATCCGCATGGCCTTCGCGGGGGACCGCAGTGCCACGTCTTCCTCACGGCAAGCAGGCGGCCCCCTGCTGCGCCAGCAGTAGGGCCTCGCCGGCTGCGGCTGCCATCAGGCGAGGGCGTCGGCCCAGTCAGGGAGCACGCCAGGAGGGGGGCGGAGCTCAGCCTTCGGGCGCCAGGCCGATCCGGAACAGCGCTGCGGGGTTGTCGCGGATCATGCGGCGGATCTCGGCTTCGCTAAAGCCCTCGCTTTCGACCAACATCAGGTATTCGCGGAAGGCCTCGACGGGAGGCGGTAGAAGATAGACGCCGGCATCGGTGGAGAGGATCGCGCAGTCGCCGGCCGCGCGGATGCGTGGCGAGAACTCCTGGATGACGCTGTTGGCGGCGATCTTGTGCTTCTCCTCGTCGACATGGGTCAGGCCCACCTGGGTCGCATGCGTGAGCACGAAGAAGGAGAACTCGGCATAGGCGCCGGTGCCGACGATGGCGCGGATCTCGTCCTCCGCGTAGCGCGTGCAATGGGTGCGCACGCGCGAAACGCCGCGGCGCTTCGCTTCCTCGGCGAGCGCCACGGCCTCGCGCCCCGCGACATGGCCGCAGTCGAAGACCACATCCTTCGCAGCGCAGAGGTCCATGATCGCCGGGACCGGGTCGGGCACCACGCCGTTCTCCGGCACGCGGAAGGTGGTTTCGAGAAATGCCGGCCCGCGCCCCTCCCGCTTCGCAACGTGGTAGGTGTGATGCGTCGGCAGGCTGACGAAGCGCGCGCCGGTTCCAGGCCCGTAGCCATAGCCGATCGCGGTGCGCGCGGCTTCCAGCGTCACGCCCCCCGCGGTCGGCTGCATGATGAGGCCACCGAAGGCCTCGACGCC
Organism: Neoroseomonas rubea; assembly: GCF_016106015.1. GTDB lineage: Bacteria > Pseudomonadota > Alphaproteobacteria > Acetobacterales > Acetobacteraceae > Neoroseomonas > Neoroseomonas rubea. Next base: position 4,243 of record NZ_JACADQ010000057.1, on the reverse strand, counting down.
GAGATGGCCGAGCTCGTCATTGGCCAGCGCGGCGAGGCCCGAGCTGTTCTGGAAGTTGCACATGATGCCGATCGCGCGCATGCCCGCGGCTGCGGCCTGGCGCACTGCGTCGAAGACGTTGACGGATCGGCCGGAGAGATGCGGCGCGCAGTGCACGTGGCAGTCGATCGCACCCTTGAGCAGGTGCGTGCCGGGCGGGATGAAGGGCATGGCGGTGTTCCTCAGGCCTTGGCGCGCCGCCCAAGCCGCGCTTCAAGCCTTTCGCCGAAGCGCTTCGTGGGCCAGCAGATCAGGAAATACACGATCAGGATGGTGCCGAAGCAGAGCAGCGCGGAGAATCCGCGCGTGTTCAGGATCTTGGCCGCATAGGTCATCTCCATCACGCCGATCTGGCTGGCGATGGAGGTCGACTTGATGAATCCCACAGCGTAGCCGAACAGCGGCGGCAGGACGACGCGCCAGGATTGCGGCGCGACGATCCGCGTCAGCACCCGCCAGCGGGAGAAGTTCATCGCCTCCGCCGCGTCCCATTGCGGCGCAGGGACGGATTCGATCCCGGCGCGCGCGATCTCCGCAGCGAAGGCCGCCGCAGAGAGCACCACCGTCACCAGCGCGATGGTGAAGAGGGACGCCTGCGCGCCCGAAAGCTGGAAGGCGAAGAAGACGCACATCAGCTTCACGAGGAAGGGTATGCGTCGGAACGTCTCGACATAGCCGGTCGCGGCCACCCGCACCGGCCCGAAGCCGTACAGGCGAGGGTGCCGCCCGATCGCCAGGCCGAAGCCGATAGCGAAGCCGAGCGCCGCGCCGACATAGGAGAGCAGCAGCGTGTTGAGCAGCGCCTCCCCCAGGAACAGCAGGTTCCAGGAGGAGAAGAACCGCGGCGCGTCTTCGACCAGCTGCTCCCACATCGGCTACAGGATCCTCGCGCGCACACGGAACAGCCAGCGCCCGATCAGCGCGAGCGCGACCGAGCAGACCAGCGTCAATGCCACGTAGATCACCGCGACGATGGAGAAGACCTCAAGCGAACGGAAGGTCAGGGAATTGACGTTGTAGGCGCGACCGGTCAGTTCCTCGACCGCGAAGATCGCGGCGATCGATGTCGTCATAACCTGGATGATGAACTGGTTCGACAACGGCGGATACAGCGCCTTGGCAATATGCGGGACGATCACGTACCAGACCATCTGCGGCACGCTGAAGCCCATGGCGCTGGCCGCGTCCAGCTCCTCCCGCCGTAGCGACTGGAAGCCGGCGCGCTGAATTTCCGTCAGGTAGGCGCCTGCGTTGAGCGACATGCCGATCGCGACCGCCGCATAGGGGGACAGCAGGATTCCCGCATCCGGCAGCACAAAGAAGATGAAGAAGATCTGAACCAGCAGCGGCGTGTTGATGAAGAAGGTGACGTAGGCCTGCACCGCGAGCCGCGCCGCCCGCGGCCCGAAATGCAGGATGGAGGCATTCAGCAGCCCGATCGCCCAGCCCGCGAGGAAGGAGATCATTGCGAGCTGCAGCGTCAGCACCGCGCCGCCTAGCAGGTACGGGATGTGACCGGTGACCTGCGAATAGATGAGGCTGTAGTTCACGTGCCCTTCAGAAGAACGGACTCACGGGCACCTTGGTGAACATCGGGCCGTCGAACCACTTCTCCCATGCGCGCTCGATGGTGCCGTCCGTGTGCAACTCGTACAGCGCGACGTTGAGCCAGTTGCGCAGCGAGTGGTTGTTCTTCGCCACGCCAAGGCCCGAATAGGTCACGCCGAAGGCCGGCACGGCCGTCACCTCCCACTGCACCTGGCGGAAGGGTCGGAGCGCGAAGCGCACGGAATCGATACCGTCGAAGGAGGCCTGCGCCCGCCCCTGCGCGATCGCGCGATTGCGGTCGGGATAGTTGTCGAGCAGCAACACCTGCGCATTCGGGATGGCGCGCTGGATGTAGGGGATGGCGGTCGTGCCGCGCACCTGAGCCAGCGTGACCTCCGGTTTGTTCAGCGCCTCTATCGACGTGTGCCCACGGCCCTCGATGGCGACGATGCCATAGTTCTCGGAATGCACCGGCACCGTGTAGTCGATGACTTTGGCGCGTTCGCTGGTACGCGACATCGCCCCCATGACGAAGTCGATCCGGCCGGAGGCGACCATCGGGATGCGTTCCGGCGACCCCACCGCCTGGAGAACGAGCCGCACGCCGAGCTTTTGCGCGATGGCCGCGGCGACCTCCGGCTCGAAGCCGTCGATCTGGTTGCGCTCGTTGAACAGCGCGCGCGGGGGGAGGGTGGGGTTGACGCCGACCCGGAGTTCCCCGGCGCGCAGCACGTCCTCGAGCGGTCTCGCCGAGGCCTCCTTCGGCGTCAGCAGCGTGGCGGCGGCGGCAGCTGCCGCGGCGCCGCCTGCGAACAGGGCCCGACGGTCGGTCATGCTTCTTCTCCTTCCCAGCGTCCCGCGCCGTCAGTGGCGCAGGATTCTCGACGTGAACTCCTTCAGGCGCGGGCTTTGCGGGCGGTCGAACATCTCCGCCGGCGGACCCGTCTCGACGACCGCGCCCTGGTCGAGGAAGGCGACGCGGCTCGCGACTTCCCGGATGAAGGCCATCTCATGGCTGACGATGAGCATCGTCATGCCGTCCCGCTGCAGGGACCGGATCGTGTCCAGCACCTCGCCGACCAGTTCGGGGTCGAGTGCGGCCGTCACCTCGTCCAGCAGGAGGATGTCCGGCTTCAGCGCGAGGGCACGCGCAATCGCGACGCGCTGTTGCTGCCCGCCCGACAGTTCGTCCGGATAGGCGTCAACCTTCTCGGCAAGCCCAACGCGGGCGAGCAGGTCGCGGGCCTCCCGCTCCACCTCCGCCCGGTTGCGCTTCTTCACCAGCGTCGGCGCGATGGCGACGTTGCGCAGCGCCGTCATGTTCTGGAACAGGTTGTACTGCTGGAAGACGATTGCGAAGCGGTCGCGCGCTGCGCGCAGGCTGCCGCGGCTGCCGTAGTCCACCTTGGCCCCGTCGACCGCCACGGTTCCCGCGCGCGGCTTCAGCAGGCCGACCAGCGTGCGCAGGATGGTGGACTTGCCCGACCCGGAGGGACCGATCAGGCCGATCACCTCGCCCCGTTCCACATCGAGGGAGACGTCGCGCAGCACGTCGGCCTTGCCGCCGTAGGAGACCGTCAGTCCCTGGATGGACAGGAAAGCCAAGCGCGATGCCCCGGTGTTTGTGTGCGCCACACATGGTCATGGCCGGATGGCGCCCGCGTCAAGCCCGCGCGGGAGTTGCAGTGGACGCCGCCGCCTCTATCCTTCGCCCATGGACCTCCGCATCGCAGGGATCGCGCGCCCGCCGTCTGTGACCATCGCCGCGTTCGGGCGCGACATCCCGGCGCATCCGGGGGAGAGCATCGCCGCGGCGTTGATCGCTGCGGGCCATTGGCGCCTCGGTGAGGGCGAGGACCCCGCGCGGCCGCGCACGACCTTCTGCATGATGGGCGTCTGCCAGCAATGCCTGCTGCGCGTCGACGGGCGCCTGGTGCAGGCTTGCCTGACGCCGGTCGCGGCAGGCCAGGTGGTGACGCCCGCATGATCTTCGACGTGGCCGTCCTGGGCGCTGGGCCTGCGGGCATGGCCGCGGCTACGGAAGCGGCATCCCGTGGCGCACGCACCGTGCTGCTCGAGGAATCGCCGCTGCCGGGCGGGCAGGTGTACCGCGCGCCGCCGCCGGGCTTTGTCGCGAAGCCGGACCGCGACCGCCGCGACGGCGATGCGCTGCGCGCGGCATTGGCGGCGAGCAATGTCGAGACCCGGACAGGCTGCCGAGTCTGGGGGCTGGGCGGCGGTCCGCTTGTTCCGGCGGGCAGCGAGCCGCTGCCATTCACGCTCTCGGCGCTCGGCGCCGATGGTGTGCCCTTCGACGTGCGGGCGAGGGCCCTCATCCTCTGCTGCGGTACGCATGAGCGGATCATCCCGTTTCCGGGCTGGACGCTGCCGCGCGTGATCGGCCTTGCCGCCGCGACGATCCTGCTGAAGGCGCAGGGCATGCTGCCCGGGCGGCGCGTTGTCGTCGCGGGTGCGGGGCCCTTGCTCTACGCTGTGGCAGCAAAGGTGCTGGCCAGCGGCGGGACTGTCGCGGCTGTGGCGGACGTCGCGACGCGCGGGGAATGGCTGCGCGCGCTCCCGCCGCTCGCCGCGCGACCGGACCTGCTCGCGCGGGGCGCGGCCTGGCGTGCGCGGCTGTTGGCCGCAGGCGTGCCCG
>NZ_JACADQ010000569.1 GCF_016106015.1 Neoroseomonas rubea | reverse complement strand
CGCCGCCCGCCCGCAGCACCGCGCCGGCGAGCACGCCGTCCTCGATCGCCTGGGTCGCGCCCTGGCCGAGCGTCGGCACCATCGCATGCGCCGCGTCGCCCAGCAGCAGCACGCGCCCGCCGGCCGCGACGCGGCGCAGGGGCGAGGATTGCAGCCGCGCCCAGTGCAGCGATTCCGCATGTTCGGCGAGCCGCGCGCTCATCCAGGCGACGGCGGGGCAGGGCGCCCCATCCGTCGGCAGATAGCGCCGCGCCTGGAACGCCGCGCTGCGTATCTCGTCGTCGATCGGGGCATCGGGCGTCGAAAGCGGCACCGCGCCGGCGATGTAGACCGCGCCGCCCGGCAGCCGATAGGACAGCAGCCGCGCCCGGCCTTCGAACCACTGGCCGTAATCGTCATAGGGACAGTCGCGGGCATCGGGCACGAGCATGCGCGACATGGCGACGCCGTGGAAGGCGGGCAACGGCGCCTCTGCCGCCAATTCGCGCAGGCGCGAATAGCGGCCGTCGCCGGCGACCAGCAGGTCGAAGCCGCCGAAGCGATGCAGCCCGCCCGCCGCATCGGCCAGCACGGGAACAAGGCGCCCCGCCGCATCCTCCTCCAGCGCCGCCAGGGCAAGGCCGCGTCGCGTCGTCGCCGCAACGGGGGCGCGCAGCACGCGGTACAGGTCGGACCAGCGCAGGCGGATTCCCGGCTCCTCCGCGACGTCGAGCAGGTCGATGTCGAACAGCCGTTCCCCCGCCGCCGTGTCGATGAACCATCGCCGCCAGGGCAGGGAGGCCGCGCGCACCGCATCATGCCGCGCGGGCAGGTGCAGCCGCAGCGCCTTCATCGCATTGGGGCCGACATTGAGGCCGGTGCCGGCCTCCTCCGCATCACTCTCCGTCATGCGGTCGAAGGCCTCGACCGCGATGCCGGGCCGTCCGGCCAGCATCTCGGCCAGGACGCTGCCGGCGACGCCGGTGCCGATGATGCCGATCCTCATGGCCCGGCGATCGCCGCGACCAGGCCGCCGCCCGGCGGGCCCTGGTGTTCCGCGCCACCCGAGACGAAGACGCGCCCATCGCCCGCCGCGGCCGCGATGATGGCGCCGAGGGCCGCGCGCAGATGGCGCTGCGCGTCGATGTCGGTGTCGCCCAGCATGGTGTGGCGCTGGCCGCGGATGCGCCCCGTCGCGTCGGGCTCGCCCTTGGCGAAGACGGCGCGCAGCCGCCCGGGTCCGCCGAGCGTGGCGACCAGGTCCTGCGCCGCGCCGATGTCGAGCACATCCGCCATGCTGCGGACGCCGAGGCGGAGGCCGGGCGCCCAGCCTTCCGCCTCGCCCAGGATGATGACCTCGTCGCAGGGCACCTCGATCCCGGCGGAGACCGCGACGCGGCCGGAGTGCAGCGACAGGTCGGCGAGCAGCGCCGCCCCCGTCGCGCGCGCCGCGGGCACGTCCCCCAGCGCGACGGCCGCGCCGAGCGCCGCCGATGC
>NZ_JACADQ010000568.1 GCF_016106015.1 Neoroseomonas rubea | reverse complement strand
CGCTGGGCGGGACGGTGGCGCTCAACGCGGCGGGCGTGATCGGCACGCTGGGCGGCGTGGCGGTGGCGGCGGCCGCGCTGTTGCGGGCACTGCGGCGGGACCGGACGCGCGACGCGGTGGCCGCGCCGGGGGCATAAGGGTCGAGATAACCTCGCGCCGGCAGCAAAGAAAACGGATCGAGGCTCAGCCTCGATCCGCGAGCGCGAAGCGCGACCGCGCCCAGACCATCAGCCGCGCCACGCGCGCCCGTGCATGGCGCGCAAGCCAAGCCGCCGGATGGCGGCGCCGGCGCCTGAGGCACACACGGACTCCGCGCCGACAGCATCGACAACGGATCGAGGCCGCGCCTCGATCCGCGAGCGCGAAGCGCGACCGCGCCCAGACCATCAGCAGCGCCCCGCGCGCCCGTGCATGGCGCGCAAGCCAAGCCGCCGGATGGCGGCGCCGGCGCCTGAGGCAAGCAAAGAGTCGGCGCCGGCGATCGAGGTCGCAGACGAGTCCAGCTTCAATCGATCCTCGCCCCGCTCGCCCGCACGATCCGCCGGTGCAGCTCGATCTCGGCGGCGAGGAAGCGGGCCGCGTCCTCCCGCGTGCCACCGAGCGGCGACATGCCCGCCGCCTGCAGGCGCGCGCGAGGTTCCGGCGCGGCGATGATCTCGTTCGCCAGCGCGTTCATCCGATCGAGGATCGGCGCGGGCGTGCCCTTGGGCGCCAGCACCATGAACCAGGTGCCGAAGGACAGGCCCGGCAGGCCGGCCTCGGCCGCGGTCGGGACATCGGGCAACTGCGGCACGCGCTGGTCGGCCAGCACCGCGACCGGTACCACGCCGGCCGACTGCACCTGCGGCAGCGCGCCGGTCAGCAGGTTGAACATCGCCTGGATGCGGCCCGAGAGCAGGTCCGTCACCGCCGCCGCCGGCCCGGAATAGGGCACGTGCTGCATCTCGGTGTTCGTCATCTGGCGATAGAGCTCGCCCGCGAGATGCATGGACGACCCGTTGCCGGTCGAGCCGAAGTTGATCCGCCCGGGATGGGCGCGCGCGAAGGCGGTGAACTCCGCCAGCGTGCGCGGGCCGAGGTCGCGGTTGACCACCAGGATGTTCGGCACGTTGCCCACCAGCGCGACCGGGTCGAAATCCGCCACCGGGTCGAAGGGCAGGCTGGCGTAGAGCGACGGGTTGGTCGCGAGCGTGCCCGCCCAGCCCCAGAGGAAGGTCGCCCCGTCCGGCGCGCTGCGCGCGACATGGGCGGCGCCGACATTGCCATTGGCGCCGGCGCGATTCTCGACCACCACGCGCTGGCCGAGCCGTGCCTCGAATTCCTGCGCCATGATGCGGGAGAGGGTGTCGGCGGTCCCTGCCCCGCCCGCGGTGGGGACAACGAGGCGGATCGGCCGGTCCGGCCAGGGGGCCTGGGCGCGGGCGGCGCGCGGAGCGGCGGCGAGGGAAGCGGCGGGCGGGGCGGCGAGCAGGGCGCGGCGGCGGATCGT
>NZ_JACADQ010000567.1 GCF_016106015.1 Neoroseomonas rubea | reverse complement strand
CCTCCCCCGAACCCCCTCCCTTCTTCGAATTCAAAGAAGGTTGAGGGGGGTTCGGGGGGAGAAGTTCCCTTCTCCCCCCGTTCTTCTATTCGAGCCGCGCGCCGGACACGCGCACCGCTTCCTGCCACAGCGGCCGTTCCCGCTGCGCGCGCGCCAGCATGTCCTCGGGCGAGGACCACACCGCCTCGGCGCCGACGCGCAGGAAGCGGTCCTTCACCGCCTGGTCGGAGACGATGCGCCGCAGCGCGCCGCTGAGCCGCTCGATCGCCGCGCGCGGCGAATTCGCCGGGAAGACGAAGCCCTGCCAGGAGGAGACGACGAAGTTCGGCACACCTGCCTCGGCCATCGTCGGCACGTCCTGCATGGTCGGCCAGCGCGTGGCGGAGGTGACGGCCAGCGCCCGCATCCGCCCTTCCGTGATGACCGGCACGTAGGAGGCGAGGTTGTCGAGCGCGCTGTCGAGGTCGCCCGAGAGCATCGCCGGGATGATCTGCGCCGCGCCGCGGAAGGGCACATGCGTGCCCTCGACGCCGATGCGGTTGGCAAAGAGCGCGCCGGTCAGGTGCCCCGTCGTGCCCACTCCGGGCGAGCCGTAGGAGAAGCCGCCGCGCTTCGCCCGGCACCAGGCGGTGAAGTCGGCCAGGCTGCGCGACGGGTTGTGCTGGCTGCTGACGACGACGACGTTGGGCAGGTCCCAGGCGATGCCGACCGGCACCAGGTCCCGCGCCGGGTCGTAGGGCAGGCGGGAGTACAGGAAGCTGTTGATGACCAGGTGCCCGACCGAGGCGATGCCGATCGTGTAGCCGTCCGGCGCCGCCTTGGCGGTGGCGTCGATGCCGATGTTGCCGCCCGCGCCGGGGCGGTTCTCGATGATGAAGGTCTGGCCGAGGATCGGCTGCAGCAGTTCCGCGTAGATGCGCACGAGCACGTCGGTCGACCCGCCCGGCGGCCAGGGGACGATGATGCGCACGGTGCGGTTCGGCCATTCGCCCTGGGCCTGGACCGCGGGCGCGGCGAGCAGGCCGGCGCCGGCGGCCAGAAGGGTGCGGCGGGTGGTCATGGCGTTGTCACTCCCGGTCATGGACGTGCCGAGATATCGCGCCGCGCCCCGCAAGGCCAGATGAAGGGCCTGCGGCACCATCCCATCACCCTGGATCCGCGTGATGGGATGTCGTGCTGCTGAATCAACGATCCGAAGGGCAAGGCATCCGATCGGCCGTTCCCGGCTGATCGGTCGTCGCCCTACCGATCCCGCCGCGCCTGCGCCGCCTTCACGAACTGGGACACGCGGCCGATCTCGCGCGGGTCGGTCCGCACCTTGCGCTTGGCGCTCGGCTTGGCGTGCATCCCCTGCCCGGCCGCGGGGCCCGCCGCCGGGTGATGCGGCTGAGCGGCCCGCTTGCGCGCCAGCACATCCCGCAGCGCGGCCGCGTGCCAGGCGCGCCGGGCCAGGTCGGAGGAGCGCACGTCTGAGGTCCGGCCACGCTTGAGTCCC
>NZ_JACADQ010000566.1 GCF_016106015.1 Neoroseomonas rubea | reverse complement strand
GCTCGCGGGCGGCGCGGCCGGTGCGCTCAACGCCGACGGCACGCCTGCCCTGCCCGGCCAGGCGGGTGCGGCGGGCGCGCTCGCCGCGGGCGGGGACGGCAATGACGCGATGGTCTCGATCGCGATGGTCGAAGGGCAGATGAAGGCCTCCTCGATCGCGAAGCTGCAGGAACTCGTCGACCGCCATCCGGATGAGGCCCTGACGGTGGTCCGTCGCTGGTTGGCGCCGGAGGGAGCGTGAACATGAGCAATCTGAAGGGCCACCAGAAGGCCGCGACCTTCATGCTGGCGATCGGGGAGGAGCACGCCGCGCGGCTCTTCGCCAAGATGCATGAGGACGAGATCCGCGACATCTCCACCGCCATGGCAAACCTCGGGACCATTCCCGCGACGACGGTCGAGGATCTATGCAAGGAGTTCGGCGACAATCTGGGCCAGACGGGCAACCTCGTGGGTTCGTGGGAGACCACCGAGCGGATGCTGATGAAGACGCTGCCGCGCGAGCGCGTCGCCCAGATCATGGAGGAAATCCGCGGCCCGGCGGGCCGCACCATGTGGGACAAGCTCGGCAACGTGAACGAGGCCGTGCTCGCGAACTACCTCAAGAACGAATACCCGCAGACCGTCGCCGTCGTGCTGACCAAGGTGAAGCCCGACCACGCCGCGCGCGTCCTGTCGCTGCTGCCCGAAGGCTTCGCGATGGAGGTCGTGATGCGGATGCTGCGCATGGAGACCGTGCAGAAGGAAGCGCTCGACGGCGTCGAGAAGACGCTGAAGGCCGAGTTCATGTCGAACCTGGCGCGCGCGCAGCGCCGCGACGCGCACGAGATGATGGCCGAGATCTTCAACAACCTCGACCGCCAGTCGGAAACGCGCATCCTCGCGGCACTCGAGGAACGCAACCGCGACGCGGCCGAGCGCATCCGCGGCCTGATGTTCACCTTCGACGACCTCTCGCGCCTCGACAGCCAGGGCGTGCAGATCCTGATGCGGGCGGTGCCGAAGGACCAGCTGACCCTGGCGCTGAAGGGCGCGTCCGAGGCGCTGCGCGACCTCTTCATCAAGAACATGGGCGAGCGCGCGGCGAAGATGCTGAAGGAAGACCTGGCCAACATGGGCCCGGTCAAGCTGCGCGAGGTGGACGAGGCGCAATCCGCCATCGTGCTGATGGCCAAGGACCTCGCCGCCCAGGGCCAGATCCAGATGCAGGACGGGCGCGAAGACGAGATGGTCTACTGAGATGGCCGACGGCTTCACCCGCATCGCGCCCGACGCGCTGGCCGGCGCATTCACGCCGACGGTGCTGATCGCCGCCCTCGACGCCGCGCGGCGGGAGGCGGAGGCGATGCCCCCGCCCCTGCCGGCCGGCCCCGACCCGGCCTCGATCGCCGCCGTCGCGATCTCCTCGAAGGCCGCGGCGGGGGCGGCTTCGACGACGACATCGCAGGCGGCGAGCTCGGCATTGGTGACGACCATCGGCGGGACCTTGAAGCCGCCGACA
>NZ_JACADQ010000565.1 GCF_016106015.1 Neoroseomonas rubea | reverse complement strand
CGCGTGGGCCGCGCCGAAGCCCCGGCCAAGGGCCGGCGCGAAGACCGGCGCGGCCGCCGCCAGCACGGGCAGCCGCGCGGCGAAACTCTCGGACCGGCGCCCGGCCAGCAGGCCCGACAGCCGCGGCAGCGTCGGCCCTCGGTTCAGCCACAGCATCAGGCTGGCCAGCCGCCCCGTCCCCACGCGCCGTTCCAAGGCTCCTGCCTCGTCCAGGTCATAGGGGTGGCAATAGGACCAGAGCGCGCCCTCGGCCCCGCCCTGTTCCGCCGCCCAGCGGCGCACCAGCGACCGCAGCCGCCAGGGCGGCAGCCAACGCAGGTACATCCCGCCCAGGAAGGGCACCAGCCACGGCCCGAAGCGCGCCACCGGCACCGGCAGTTCCAGCAGCCCGCAGGGCCAGCGGAAGGGGTGGCGCGGCGCGCCGGGCCAGCCGGCGAGCGGATTCCAGGCCGGCAGGACCGAGCTGGAATAGCTGAAGCCGAGCTCGGCCAGCACCTCCGGCGCCCAGGCGGCGGCGGGCGTGAGGGAGAAATAGGGCGCGCGGAAGCCGGCCGGCGCCGCCCCGGTCAGCATCCCGAGCCGGTCCCGGGCCGCCGCCATGCCAGCGCGGAAGCGCGCCGGGCCTTCCTCCGCCAGGTGCCGGTGGGCATGGCCGTGGGAGGCGATCTCGTGGCCCGCGCGCGCGATCTCCAGCACCAGGGCCGGGTCGCTGCGCACCACCTCGTCCAGCACGAAGAAGGTGCCGCGGGCCTGGGCCTCGGCCAGCAGGGCGAGCAGCCGGCGTGTTTCCGCCCCCGCGCCGTCGCCGCCATGCGGCTCGACATCCACGGTGAAGGTGAACAGGCCCGGCAGCGGTGCGAAGCGCCGCGCCGCGCGGGCCGCCGCGCTTGTTCCGCCGCTTGGGCGTTGATAGGCTCGTGATCCGGGGGCGGGCGACATTGCGGCTGAGGTCGCCAGTCGGGCGCCCGACGTCAAGGCCGGAGGACCCGGCCCGACGCAGGCGACCCCGGGCACTGGACGACGGAGCGCTGCGGGAGACCGAGTTTGAGCACCACCCTCTCCTTGGAAGCGGAGCTGGCGCGGCTGATCGTGGAGGCGCTGCACCTGGAGGCGGCGCCGGAGGAGATCGACCCGGAGGCGCCGCTGTTCGGCGAAGGGCTCGGCCTCGATTCCATCGATGCGCTGGAGATCGCGCTCGCCGTCTCGAAGCGCTACGGGTTCCAGCTGCGGTCGGACGATGAGCGGAACCACCGCATCTTCGCCTCGCTGCGCGCGCTCGCCGCGCATATCGAGAAGAATCGGACGGCCTGACCCCGATGCGCCCGGCACCACGCCTGGCGATCTCCCTCACGCTGTCCACGGCCTGCCTCGGCGCGAAACTCGCGGGGGTCGAGGCCGCGACGGCGGCGCTGGCGGTTGCGACGGTCGCCTCCTGGCTCGTGCCCTCCCCCCGCGCGCGGCCCATCCTGGCCGGCGCGGCGCTGGCGGGCGGGGCGACGGCGCTGCTCG
>NZ_JACADQ010000564.1 GCF_016106015.1 Neoroseomonas rubea | reverse complement strand
CCGCCACCGCCGCGCCGGCGAGCAGCGGCGGCAGCGCGCGCGGATCCTGCCCGAAGGCGGCGACGATCAGCGCGGCGAGCACCACGCCCGGCAGCGCCGCATGGCCCACCGCATCGGCGAGCAACGCCCGCCCGCGCAGCAGCGCGAAGGCGCCGACCGTACCGGCCGCAAGCCCCAGCATCGCGCAGCCGGCCAGCACGACGAGGGTGTTGTAGCCGAGCGTCATGCCGGCGCGACCGAGGCGGTCTCGAGCAGGTTGAGCCGCCCGCCATAGGCCGCCGCGATGTTGGTGGGCGTGAAGGCCTCCGCCACCGGCCCGGCCGCGATGGCGCGGCCGTTCAGCAGCAGGACATGCGCGAAGTAGTCCGGCACGGTGGACAGGTCGTGATGCACGGCGACGACGTTGCGCCCCGCCGCGGCGATGCGGCGCAGCACGGCGACGATCGCCTGCTCCGTCGCGGCATCCACCGCGGCGAAGGGCTCGTCCATCAGGTAGAGGTCGGCATCCTGCGCGAGTGCGCGGGCGAGGAAGACGCGCTGCTGCTGCCCGCCGGACAGCCGGCCGATCTGCCGCTCCGCCAGGTCCGACAGCCCGACCTCGGCCAGGGCCGCCGCCGCCGCGTCGCGCTCCCGCCGCGGCACGCGGCCCCACCAGTTCATGCGCGGGTAGCGCGCCATGCACACGACATCGAGCGCGGTCGCCGGGAAGTCCCAGTCCACCGAGGCGCGCTGCGGCAGGTAGCCCACGCGCATGCGCGCTTCATCCAGCGGGCGGCCGAAGAACCGCGCTTCCCCCGACAGGGCCGGGATCAGGCCGAGCGCCGCCTTGATCAGCGTGGACTTGCCCGCGCCGTTCGGCCCGACGATCGCCGTCAGCCCCTGCGGCGCCGCCCAGGTCACGTCCCACAGCACGGGCCGTTCTCCATAGGCGACGGTCAGGCCGCGGATCTCGAGCGGCGGGGGCGGGGTGGCGCTCACGCGGCCAGCCGCCCGTTCAGGCCGCGCGGCGGCACTGTGCCGCCCAGCGCCCGGGCGATGGTCGTGACGTTGTGGTCGAGCATGCCTTCATAGGTCCCTTCATAGGTGCCCGGCCGGCCCATGGCATCGGAGAACAGGTTGCCGCCGAGCGCGACGCGCTGGCCGCGCGCCCCCGCGCCTTCGATCAGCGCGCGCACCGCGCGGTCGGGCACGGAGCTTTCGGCGAAGACCGCCGGGATGCGGCGCGCGACCAGCGTCGCCACCAGCGCCTCGATGCGCGCGAGATTCGCCTCGGCCTCGGTGGACAGGCCCTGGATGCTCGCGACCTCCAGCCCGTAGCGCGCGCCGAAATAGGCGAAGGCGTCATGCGCGGTGACGAGCATCCTCTGCGGCGCGGGAATCGCGCCGAGCGCGCTGCGCGCGAAGGCGTCGAGCCGGGCGAGGCGCGCGCGCCAGGCCGCCAGCGCCGCGGCGATGTCCTGGGCCGCGGCGGGGGCGGAAGATCGGGAGAGCACACGTCCGAACTTCAGGCAC
>NZ_JACADQ010000563.1 GCF_016106015.1 Neoroseomonas rubea | reverse complement strand
CCGCCGCGCCGCGGCAGTTCCACCCCGCCACCCGTGGTCACGGCGCCGCCGCCCGCGCCCATGCCACGCGCCGCCGCACCCGCGCCCACGCCCGACCCGCGCGAGCGGGACGGCGATCGGCTCCGCGAAGGGACCGTCCTGACCATCCCCGGCCAGCCTTCCGGCGTCGTGACCAACAGCACCGGACGCGTGTCCACCTTCACCCAGCCTGGCAACCCGGCCGGGGGCGTTGCCGTCCAGGAGGGCGGCACCACCACCATCATCCAGCCGGGCGGTCGCGTGACGACCATCCCGACGCCGCGCTGAGGCCCGCCATGCGCGTCCTGTACTTCGCCTGGCTGCGCCAGAAGGTCGGCACCGCCGAGGAGGAGGTGGCGCCGCCCGCGGATGTGCGCGACGTCGGCGGCCTCATTCGCTGGCTCGCCGCGCGATCCCCCGCCCATGCCGCCGCCTTCGCCGACCCCCGCCAGGTGCGCGCCGCGGTGAACCAGGATTTCGCGACCCCCGACCACCCCGTCGCGGCGAATGACGAGGTGGCCTTCTTCCCGCCCGTCACGGGGGGATGAGATGGCGCGCGTGCTGGTGCAGGAAGCGGCCTTCGACATGGGCGCCGAGACCGCGGCGCTGACCGCCGGGCGCACGGATGTCGGCGGCGTCGCCTCCTTCCTCGGCGTCTGCCGTGGCGATGATGGCCTCGCGGCCATGGTGCTCGAGCATTATCCCGGGATGACCGAACGCGCGATCGCGCGCATCGCCGAACAGGCCGAGGCGCGCTGGCCGCTGACAGGCTGCACCGTGATCCACCGCGTCGGTCGCATCCTGCCCGGGGAGCCGATCGTGCTCGTGCTCACCGCCTCGGCCCATCGCGCCGCGGCGCTGGAAGCCTGCGCCTTCCTGATCGACTGGCTCAAGACCAGGGCGCCCTTCTGGAAGCGCGAGGAATTCGCCGGCGGCACCCATCGCTGGGTCGAGGCGCGCGCCGAGGACGAGGCGGCGGCCGCGCGCTGGGCCGGCGCGTGACACCTGCGCCGCACCTGGTCTCGATCGTCATTCCCTGCCGCGACCTGGTCCGGCAGCGCGGCTTCTACGAACGCATCCTGCAGCGCCCGCCGGCGGAAGCGCGCGCCGGGCTCGTGCGGTTCGAACTCGGGCATCTCAGCCTGATGCTGCGCGCGCGCGGGGATGCGCTGTTCCCCCGCGAGGGCGATCCGGGCGTGATGCTCGGCTTCCGGCTGGAATCGCAGGATGAGCTGGAACGCTGGCACCGGCGGCTGCTGATGGCGCAGGTCGCGGTGCTGGAACCGCCGACGGCGCAGGATGGCGGCGGGGCGGCTCTGCACGCGGCGGATCCGGAAGGGAATGTGCTGTGCCTGATGGCGGGGTGAGGAAGGAGGGGAGAAGGGAACTTCTCCCCCCCTTGCCCCCCCTCAACCTTCTTTGCCTGCTGGGGACTGACCTCGGGTGTCAGGTCCCAAAAGACAGAAAAGGGAGGGGGTCCGAGGGAAATCGGAAGAGCACACT
>NZ_JACADQ010000562.1 GCF_016106015.1 Neoroseomonas rubea | reverse complement strand
CTGCCTGGACTTCAGCCGCCTGCTCTTCCGTCCTCTCCCGCGACCGCCGCGCGCGCCTCCGGCCGCGGCGGGTCCGCGAGGCCCACCAGGCCGAGCAGCGCCAGCCCCTCGGGCGGCGCCATCGCCGCGGGTGCCGCGTCATCCTCGCGCATCGCGAGCGCCAGCACACGTTCCCCGCGCGCGGCCATCGCCTCGGCGCGCGCAAGCCAATCCGCGGCATCGATGCCGACGCAGCGCGGCAGCACTGCCTCCGGTGCGCCCTTCACCGCCAGCAGTACGCCGCCCTCCCGCCCATGCAGCGTCGCCATCAGCCGGATGGACGCGTCGAAGGGGAGCGTCGCCAGCCGCGGATGCGCGACGGCCAGCGCATCGGCCTCGATCCCCGCCCGCGCGGCGAAGGCGAGCAGCGCGCCTTCCATCGGGTCGCCGGCGACGAGCCACCCCTCCGGCCCTTCCCGCAACGCCGCGTCGTTGCAGAGCGCGGCGACGGCGGCGAGGCGTTCGGGCACCGCGTCGCCCTCGATCGTGCCGAAGGGCGCGTAGCCCTCCCCCGCCACGCGCGCCGCGCCGCCCGGCCAGGCCAGGCTGCGCACGGCCATCTCGTTGCGCGTCAGCGTGCCGGTCTTGTCGGTGCAGATCACGCCGACGGCGCCGAGCGTCTCCACCGCCGGCAGGCGGCGGATGATGGCGTTGCGCGCCGCCATCCGCCGCACACCCAAGGCAAGCGTGACGGACAGCACCGCCGGCAGCCCTTCCGGAATTGCGGAGACCGCGAGGCTGACCACCACCAGCACCGCCTCCGCCAGCGGCATCGCGTGCACCAGCACCGCGACGGCGAAGACGACCGCGGCGACGCCGAGCACGAGCACCGTCAAGTGCCGCGCCAGCCTCTTCATCTGCCGCAGCAGCGGCGTCTCGGCGGCCTCGAGCCCCGCCAGCATGGCGCCGAGCCGGCCGATCTCCGTCCCCGCGCCGGTCGCGACGACCAGGCCGCGCGCCTGGCCCGCGACCACCAGCGTGCCGAGGAAGGCCATGCCGCGCCGGTCGGCCAGCGGCGCGGCGGCGGCGACCGGCTCGGCATCCTTCTCGGCAGGGACGGATTCGCCGGTCAGCGCCGCTTCCTCGATGCGCAGCGCGGCGGCCTCGATCAGGCGCAGGTCGGCGGGCACGCGGTCCCCGGCCTCGAGCAGCACGACATCGCCGGGGACCAGCGCCTCGGCCGGCAGGCTCGCCCGCACCCCGTCGCGCAGCACGGCGGCGCGCGGGGACAGCAGCGTGCCGATCGCCTCCAGCGCGCGCTCCGCCCGGCCTTCCTGCAGCAGGCCGATCGTCGCATTGGCCACGACCACGACCAGGATCACGACGGTATCCGCCCATTCGCCGAGGACGGCCGTCAGCGCCGCGGCGACGAGCAGCAGGCGGATCAGAAGGTCCTGGAACTGGCGGGCGAAGCGCGCGGCCAGCCCCGGGCGCGCCGGCGCGGGCAGCAGGTTCGGCCCCTGGCGCGCCAGCCGCGCGGCCGCGTCC
>NZ_JACADQ010000561.1 GCF_016106015.1 Neoroseomonas rubea | reverse complement strand
GGCGAGGATGTGGCGCGCGGCAGCCTGGCGCTGCAGGCGGGGCGCCTGCTGGGGCCGGCCGAGATCGGGCTCGCCGCGGCGCTCGGCCAGGCGGGGCTGGCGGTGCGGCCGCTGCCGCGCATCGGCGTCTTCTCGACGGGCGATGAACTCGCCGAGCCGGGCCATGCGCTCGCCCCGGCGCAGACCCATGACAGCAACCGCTTCACCCTGCTCGCGCTGCTCGCCGGCTTGCCCTGTGAGGCGCGCGACCTAGGCATCCTTCCCGACGATGCGGATCGCACGGCTGCGGCGCTGGCGGACGCGGCGCGCGACCATGACCTGCTGCTGACGAGCGGCGGCGTTTCGACCGGCGAGGAGGACCATGTCCGCGCCGCGATCGAGACGGGCGGCTCGCTGGTGTTCTGGCGCCTGGCGGTGAAGCCGGGTCGGCCGGCGGCGATGGGCGTCCTGCCGAAGGCGGGGCGGGATTTCGCCGCGGGCGGCACGCCGGTGGTCGGCCTGCCGGGCAACCCGGTGGCGGCGGTGGTGTGCTTCCTGCACCTCGCGCGGCCGCTGCTGCTGCGCCTTGCCGGCGCCGAGGCCGCGCCGCTGCCGCGCTACCCGGCCATCGCGGACTTCACCTATCGCAAGAAGGCGGGGCGGCGGGAGTATGTGCGCGTCGCGCTGCGGCGCGACGGAGCGACGCTGCGCGCGGAGAAGTTCGCGCGGGAAGGGGCGGGGCTGCTGTCCTCCCTGACGCAGTCGGACGCCTTCGCCGAATTGCCGGAGGACGTGACGGCGGTCACGCCGGGCGATGCCGTGGCGGTGCTGCCCTTCGCCGGGATGCTGTAGTGGATGGCGCGGCGGCCGGGCTGATCCTGTGTCTGCTGGGCGCGCTGCTGATGCGGCGCGATGCGCGCGCGCTGGTGCGGCGCTTCGCCTGGCACCGCGCGGCAGCGACCATCCGCTTCGAGCCGGGGCCGTCCTGGCGCATCGACTTTGCCCTGCCGGACGGGCGCGCCGTCAGCTTCGTCACGCGCGACCTGCGCCTGCTGGCGCGACGTGAGGGCGATGGCCCGGTGACGATCCTCTACGACCCCAGGGCGCCGGACCGGGCGATCGACCTGCCGGGACGGCTGGGGCTCGGGTTCATCTGCGGGATGGGGCTGGTCGGGCTCGGCCTCGCGGCCCTGCTACGGTAGCGACAGGATTGCGCTGACGCGGCGCTCCCCCTCATGCGCCACCAGCTCGATCCGCCCCTCCGTCGGGCGCATCACCGCCGCCAGCCGCGTGCCGTGGTTCAGCAAGGGCGGCGCGAGCCAGTCGAAGTCGTCTGGCACGGCGCCGCCGGCGACGATCTCCGCCATGCGGGTCATGCGCGGCGCGCTCTCGATCCAGCGCGGCGCGCCCGGCAGGTCCACTGATGCCCAGTGGTTCGCCGCCGCCAGCCCGGGGCCGCCGCGGACCGCGGTGTGGTCGCGAGCGCGCTCCACCACCGCCGCCTCGCCCGGCCGCGCGCCCGCGATGGTGAAGGTCACCGCCGCCGCGAGC
>NZ_JACADQ010000560.1 GCF_016106015.1 Neoroseomonas rubea | reverse complement strand
CTTCCGGTCTTCTCGAGCATCAGGTCCGGTGACGCCACCAGGTCCACGTCGTAGCGGCGGACATGCAGGGTGCGGATCTCGGTCCCGGCCCGGCCGGCGGCCTCCCTCGCGACCCCGCCAGCCTCCCCGCGGCGCTTCGTCAGCCCTGCGCGGCGCGGACCACCGGCGCCCAGCGCGTGGCTTCGCGCATGACGAAGGTGGTGATCTCGGCGGGGCTCGG
Source organism: Neoroseomonas rubea (assembly GCF_016106015.1). Classification (GTDB taxonomy): domain Bacteria; phylum Pseudomonadota; class Alphaproteobacteria; order Acetobacterales; family Acetobacteraceae; genus Neoroseomonas; species Neoroseomonas rubea. Next base: position 1,327 of record NZ_JACADQ010000560.1, on the reverse strand, counting down.
GTCGCCCAGCGAAACCATGCCGATCGCAGCCCAGCGTTCCCGCGCCGCGGGTTCCGCCATGGCGGCGGCGAGATGCGTGCGCAACCGGCCCACGATCTCGGCCGAGAGACCCGCCGGCCCGGCCAGCAGGAACCAGTTGGACGCGACGGAGCCCGGGAAGCCGGCCTCGACGATGGTCGGCACGTTCGGCACCGATCCGATGCGCTGTTCGCTCGTCACGGCAAGGCCGCGGATGGAGCCGCCCTGCACGCCGCCGGTATGTGCGCCGACCGTGTTCCACAGCGAGGTGGTATTGCCGCCGATGATCGACTGCTCGGCATCCGACGCGCCGCGGAAGGGGACGTGCAGCATCTCGACCCCCGCTTCGCGCGCCCAGAGCATGCCCGCGAGGTGCCCGACCGAGCCGACGCCGGAGGAGCCGAAGGACACGGCATCGGCGCGCGCGGCCGCGGCGGCGCGATACTCCGCCATGGTGCGGATCGGCCCGTCGCCCTTGACCGCGCACAGGATCGGCGCCCCGCCGAACATGGTGATGTAGGAGAAGGAGCGTTCGGCATTGTAGGCCGGCGGCGGCGTCATGCTGATCGAGACGGCGAGCGGGCCGGTGTTGGTCACGAGCAGCGTGTAGCCGTCCGGCGCCGCCGCGGCGGCGGCCGCGGTGCCCACCGCGCCGCCGGCACCGGGCCGGTTCTCGACCACGAAGGGCTGTCCGAAGGCGCGCTCCATCCCCGCCGCCAGATAGCGCATCACGATATCGGAGGTGCCCCCGGGCGCGTAGGGGTTGATGATGCGCACCGGCCGGTTGGGCCAGGCGCCCTGGGCGTGGAGGGCGGGCGCGGCGAGCAGCGCGGGGGTGGCGAGGAGAAGGCGACGACGCAGCATGGACTGCCCTTTCAGATGGCAGGTCGCCGGGCAGGATGCCGCATCGCCGGGCAGGCCGGACGTGGCGGCGGGCCCGCGCGGGTCCCGTCGCGCTGGCTTCGCAAGCGCCATGCCGGTGCCAGGGCTGGCGGCGCTGCGCCGACAGCGGCATCCGATCGCTCCGACCCTTCATGCAGCAGGACATCCGTCCGAGAGGACGGATGGCGCCCCTCAGTACGATCCGATCAAACTGAATCAGTGCGATCGGATTTCGCGCTGGAGATGTCTTCTGGAGCAAGAAATCCGATCAGCCCTTTCCGGCCGATCGGATATTGCTCTAGCGCCGCTGAGTCGTCGTCTGGCGGGGCACCGGGGCCGGCAGAGTCCCGCGGCTGCCCTGCTCGATCCGCGGCGCGGCGCGGGCGACGGTCCGCTGCGCGGGGCGCGATGCGGCCGGGCGCGCGGG
>NZ_JACADQ010000056.1 GCF_016106015.1 Neoroseomonas rubea | reverse complement strand
CGCGGCGGGCGCGAAGGCGCAGGGCGCGGCGCGCAGCGCAGGATCGAGCGCCGCGGCGGGCGGCAGGCGCTGGACGGCGTCCAGCACCTCCCGCGGCGCGGCGGCGGATGTCGCTCCGGGCAGGAGCGCGGCGGGCAACGCGATGGCGCAGAACGCCAGGACGAGTGCCCGCCGCATGCCCGTCCTCAGATCGGATCCCAGCAGAAGACGTCGCCGGACCGCTCGAGCTTCGAGAAGCCCTGCGCGAGCGACGGCAGCGCGTATTCGGCGATCGCCTCCGGCGTCCAGCCATCCTGGCGGTGCACCGACTTGATCGGCCGGATCTGGCTGTAGACGAACAGCTCGTTCATGCGCGGGGAGAAGATCTGACCCGTCACGTCCTTCGCCGCGTCCGAGGCGAGGAAGACCGCGAGCGGCGCGTTCTTGTCCGGCGTCATCTGCATGATGCGCTCGACGCGGCGCTTCTGCTCGGGCGTCTCCGCCGGGATGGTGCCGGTCATGCGGGACCAGGCGAAGGGCGCGATGCAGTTCGACCGCACGTTGAAGCGCGCCATGTCGAGCGCGATGGACTTGGACAGCCCCACGATGCCGATCTTGGCCGCCGAATAGTTCGCCTGGCCGAAATTGCCGATCAGGCCGGAGGTCGAGGACATGTGCACGAAGGCGCCGGATTGCTGCGCGCGGAAATGCGTCGCGGCGGCGCGGGAGACGTAGAACGACCCGGAGAGATGCACCGCGATGACGGAGTCCCATTCCTCCGGCGTCATGCGGTGGAAGATCTGGTCGCGCAGGATGCCGGCATTGTTCACGACGATGTCGATGCGGCCGAAATGGTCCATCGCCGCCTGCACGATCTTCTGCGCGCTGGCCCAGGTCGCGACGCTGTCGGACGAGATCTCGGACACGCCGCCATTCTGCGCGATGATCGCCTTGGTCTGCTGCGCCGGCGTCGCGTCCTGGCCCTCGCCGGAGACGGAGGCGCCGACATCGTTGATGATGACCTTGGCACCCTGGCCGGCCATCATGATGGCGATCTCCCGCCCGATGCCGTTCCCGGCCCCCGTCACGATGGCGACCTTACCCTCGAGCATGTTGGGCATGCGGCGTTCCCTCCTCGGTTTTAAGCCTGGAAGGGTTCTAGACCCGGCCCCGCGGGCCGTGAAGCCGGGTTGCCCGCCCGGGGCCGCGCGCCTAATGAACGTCCGGGGATACGAACGGGGCTTCAACGTGGCGCTGGTGACGCTGGACGGCGTGGGCAAGACCTATCGCGGCCGCACGGGGGCGTGGGAGGCGGTGCGCGACTTCACCCTCGACCTCGCCGAGGGCGAGTTCTTCTGCCTGCTCGGCACCTCGGGCTGCGGCAAGACGACGGTGCTCAACATGGTCGCGGGCTTCGAGCAGCCGACGGCGGGGCGCATCCTGCTCGACGGCCGCCCGGTGGACCGGCCGGGTGCCGATCGCGGCGTCGTCTTCCAGGGCCATGACAGCCTCTATGACTGGCTGACCGCGCTCGACAACATCGGGTTCGGGCTGCGCCTGCGCGGCATGGGCCGCGGCGAGCGCCGCGCGAAGGCCGAGCACTACCTGAAGATGGTCGGGCTGACGGGGCAGGGCGCGAAGCACCCGTCCGAACTCTCCGGCGGGATGAAGCAGCGCATCCAGATCGCGCGCGCGCTCGCCAACGACCCGCGCATCCTGCTGATGGACGAGCCCTTCGGCGCGCTGGATGCCATGACGCGCGCCGTGCTGCAGGGCGAGCTCAGCCGCATCTGGGCGGAGACACGCAAGACGGTGCTGTTCATCACCCACGACATCGAGGAGGCCTGCGCGCTCGCGACGCGGGTCGGCGTGATGAAGCGCGGCCCGGGCGGGACGCTGAAGGCGGTCATCCCCGTCGACCTGCCCTTCCCGCGCGAACGCACATCCGACGCCTTCATGTCGGTGTTCCGCGACGTGCACGCCCTCATTCACGATGAGATCCACGGTGCGCACTGAACGCCTCGTCACCGTCGCGGGCTACCTCGCCGGCTTCGGCCTGCTGTTCCTCATCTGGCACCTGGCGGCGACGACGCTGGTGCGCTCCACCCTGTTCCCGCCGCCCGGGCCGGTGCTGGAACGCGCCTGGGTGCTGATCGAGGACGGCATCCTCCAGGAGCAGGTGATCGCGTCCCTCAAGCGCATCGGCCAGGGCTTCCTGCTGGGCTCGGCGATCGGCATCCCGGTCGGCCTGGCGATCGGCTCCTTCAAGCCGGTGCGCTGGATGCTGGAGCCCTGGACGGAATTCTTCCGCTTCATCCCGGCCGTCGCGATGATCACCGTCGCCGTCATCTGGTTCGGCATCGGGGAGGAGAGCAAGGTCTTCCTCATCGCCTACACCACGGTCTTCGTCGTCATCATCAGCACGGCGGCCGGTGTCGGCGCGGTGGGGCGCGACAAGATCCGGGCGGCGCAATGCCTGGGCGCGACGCGGCTGCAGGTGTTCCGGCTCGTCGCCCTGCCGGCGACGGTGCCCTACATCCTGACCGGCATGCGGCTTGCCATGTCCAACGCCTTCGTCACCATCGTGGCGGCGGAACTCGTCGCCTCCAATGACGGGCTGGGCAAGATGCTGTGGGATGCGCGGCTTTTCATGCAGATCGAGGACATCTTCGTCGCCCTCGTCGCCCTCGGGATGCTCGGCTTCGCGACCGACCGGACCTTCCGCTTCCTCATCCGCGCCTTCGCGGGTCGATTCAACGCCACGGTGTGAGCACGCCTCCGGCGTCACGCAACGGTCTGAACAGGGAGACCATCACGATGAACCGTCGTTCCATCCTCGCGCTGCCCGCCGCCGCGGCCGGCGCCTATGTGCTGCCCGCCGCGGGCCAGTCGCCCACGCGCGTGACCATCGCGACCGGCGTCGACCCGTCCTTCGCGCCCTATTACGTCGCCAAGGAAGGCGGCTTCTTCGAGCGCAACGGGCTCGACGTGACGGTCAACACCGGCCCCTCCGGCTCGGCCATGATCGCCTTCCTGATCGGCAACCAGATCAATTCCGCCTATGGCGCGGAACAGGCCGGCGTGTCGGCCCATGTGCGCGACCCGAACGTGGTGGCGGTCGCCGAGGGCACGGCGCTGCTGCGCTGGATCAGCGTGCTGGGGCGCAACATCCGCACGATGGACGAGCTCAAGGGCAAGCGCGTCGGCGTCGCGCGCGGCACGGGCAGCGAGACCTTCTGGCTCTCGGTCGTCGCCAAGCTCAACCTCAACCCGGCCGACTACACCATCGTGAATGTCGAGGCGCCGGAGATGGTCGCCGCCCTCGAACGCGGCAACATCGACGCCTTCGCGGTGTGGGAGCCCTGGCCGACCCGCGCCCAGCGCGCCATCCCCAACACCCATATCCTCGTGAACAACGAGCAGATCCAGATCGTCCGCAACTTCGTCTACATGAACAAGGCCTGGGCCGAGCAGAACCGCCCGACGACCGAGCGGCTGATGCGCTCCCTGATCCAGGCGCAGGAGTTCATCGCCGGCAACCGCGACCAGGCGGCGCAGCAGGTGGCGCGCTTCCTGCGCCAGGACCGCGGCCTGATGGCCGAGCTGATGACCAAGGTCGAGTACAAGATGAACCTGACGCCCGACAGCGTCGGCAACATCCAGCTCGCGATCGACCAGCTGCGCGGGATGAACCGGCTCGACCGTCCGGTGACGACGAACGACGTGATCTGGGCCGAGCCGCTGCGCTGGGTCGCGCCGGACCGCGTCAGGATCTGACCGGCATGGCGGCGGACAAGGGCGCCGAGCGTGTCCGCCGCCTCGCGGCGCATGTCGCGGAGCATCTGAAGGCGGACCTCACCCTCCGCCTCTGGGACGGGTCGGAGGTGCCGCTCGGGCCCGCGCCGCGCGGCGATGTCGCGGTCGCCATCCGCGACCCGGCGGCACTCACGCGCCTGGTGCGCCGGCCGCGCCTGACCACGCTGATCGAGGCCATGGCCGCGGGCGACGTCGCGATCGAGGGCGGCACGCTGCTCGACCTGGCGGAGCGCGCGGAACATGGCCGGCGCGGGCTGCTCAAGCGGCTCGACAAGATGGAACTGGCACGCGCGCTGCTGCCCTTCGCCTTCGGCGCGGGCAAGACGCAGGGCTCGCACGCCTTCTCCGGCCCCGGCGATGCCGCGAAGTATGGCGAAGGGCGCGACGACAAGGCCCTGATGCACTTTCACTACGACCTGTCGAACGCCTTCTATGCGCTCTTTCTCTGCCCGGAGATGGTCTACACCTGCGCCTACTACCCGACGCCGGAGACGACGCTGGAGCAGGCGCAGGTCGCCAAGCTCGACATCGTCTGCCGCAAGCTGCGGCTGCAGCCGGGCGAACGCTTCCTTGACATCGGCTGCGGCTGGGGCGGGCTCGTCTGCCACGCCGCGCGGCACTATGGCGTGAAGGCGCATGGCGTGACGCTGGCCGAGGAGCAATACGCCTATGCGGTCGAGAAGGTGAAGCGCCTCGGCCTCGAGGATCGCGTCACCATCGAGCTGACCGACTTCCGCACGCTGAAGGCCGAGCCCTTCGACAAGGTGGCCAGCGTCGGCATGTACGAGGCCGTCGGGCTCGACAACCGCGAGGGCTATTTCGCGCGCATCCGCGAATTGCTCCGCCCGCGTGGGGCCTATCTGCACCACGCCATCGCGCGGCCAATGAAGCGGGACGAGAAGACCTTCCGCAAGAAGCGCCCGGAATTCGAGGCGCTGACGCGCTACATCTTCCCGGGCGGGGAACTGGATCATCTCGGCGCCGAGCATGACGCGCTGGAGCGCAACGGCTTCGAGATCCACGATGTCGAGGCGCTGCGCGAGCATTACGCCCGCACCTGCCGCGCCTGGACGGAACGGCTGTTCGCCAACCGCGACGCGGCGGTGGCCGAAGTGGGCGCGGCCAAGACCGACATCTGGATCACCTACATGGCCGGCTGCGCGCTCGCCTTCGAGCGCGGCACGGTCGGCATCTTCCAGACGCTGGCGACCAAGCGCGCGCGGGGTGCGTCCGGCCTGCCGCTGACGCGGGCGGATCTCTACGCGCGATGATGCGTCGCGCGACGGCCGCGGACCTCGGCGCCATCGTCGCGCTGCTGGCCGACGACATGCTGGGCGCGGGGCGCGAGAAGCCCGGCGATCCGGCCTACGAAGCCGCCTTCGCGGCCATCGACGCCGATCCCAACCAGTATCTGGCCGTGGCGGAGGAGGATGGGCGCATCGTCGGCTGCCTGCAGCTCTCCTTCATCCCCGGCCTGTCGCGGCTGGGCATGTGGCGCGGCCAGATCGAGAGCGTGCGCATCGCGGCGAGCCATCGCGGCGCCGGCCTTGGGCGCCGCATGTTCGCGTGGGCCATCGGCGAGTGCCGCGCGCGCGGCTGCGGCCTTGTCCAGCTGACGACGGACAAGGCGCGCCCCGATGCACGGCGCTTCTACGAATCCCTCGGCTTCAAGGCGAGCCACGAAGGCATGAAGCTGGGCCTCTAGCTACCCTTCGCGGCGATGATGGCGCCCGTCAGGCTCTCGGGGATGCGGGTGCGCCAGGCGCCGGCATCGACCTGCGTGACGAAGTCGAGCACCGCGCGGTTGAAGGCGTCCGGATCCTCGAGGTTCATCGTGTGCCCGCATTTCGGCATCACCAGCAGCGCGCTGGTCGGGATGGTGCGCTTGAGGAAGAGGGACGGTTCGAGCGTCGGGTCGTCCTCGTCGCCGGCGATGACGAAGGTGGGCAGGGTCAGCTGGCGGAACTGCGCCTCCAGGTCTCCGAGGGCGGGACGCTCGCGTTGCACGCCCATCATGGTGTTGGCCGAACCCTCGGCGGAGTGTTCCATCAGCTGCGCGCGGAACTCGGCGTAGCCGCGCGGGTCCTTCTCCTCGAACACCAGCCGCGTCGGGCCGCGGGCATAGACGGCGCCCATGGTCTGCATGCCTTCCGCGCGGATGCGGGTCGCGGTGGCTTCCACCTCGCCGCGGAACTGTTCCCGCTTGCCGGGGGCGGCGCCGTAGCCGACGCCCGCCGCGGTCAGGCTGCGCGCCAGCGCCGGATGGCGCAGGCCGAGATGCAGCGTCGCGAAGGCGCCCATCGAGAGCCCCACCACATGCGCCTTGCCCAGGCCGAGCCCCTTGATGACGGCGGCGATGTCGTCCGTCGCGCGGTCCTGCGAATAGGCCTTGGGGTCCGAGGGCACGGCCGAGGGCGGATAGCCCCGCGCCGCATAGGCGATGCAGCGGTAGCGGCGGGAGAAGAACCGCATCTGCGGCTCCCAGGAGCGATGATCGCCGGCGAATTCGTGCACGAAGACCATCGGGATGCCGCTGCCGGCTTCCTCATAGTGCAGGTCCACGCCGTCATCGGTCCTGATCGTCGGCATACGCGCATTCCCTTTCCTGGAGCGGGCGCAGGATGGCCGCGCGCGAAGGGTCGGTCCAGGCGCCTTGACAGAGGCCGGGGGCGGGCGCATCTGCAATCCGGACCAATCGGGTCCTGATTGCCGGAGGCAGGCGGATTTGCTGCGGCTGTCCAAGCTGACCGACTACGCCGTGGTGGTGCTCACCAGGCTGGAGGAAGCGGAGGAAGGCGGGGTGCTGACAGCGCCCGGCCTCGCCGCCGCCACCGGCCTTGGCGAGCCGACGGTGTCGAAGGTGCTGAAAATCCTGTCCCATGCGGGCCTGGTCGAAGGCCGGCGCGGTGCTGCGGGCGGCTACCGCCTGACCCGGCCGCTCGAGGCCATGCCATTGACCGATGTCATCACGGCGATAGACGGCCCGATCGCGCTGACCGCCTGCGTGGACAACGCCGCCGGCTTCTGCGACGCCGAGGCCACCTGTCCCGTGCGTGGCCGCTGGGACCCCGTGAACGACGCCATCCGCCGGGCCCTGTCCGGCATTTCCATCGCCGATCTCGCGCGCGTGCCGGCCATCGTGCCGCACCCCGAGGTCGCCGCCGCGGAGTAGAGAAGATGCCTGCCGTCACCGAAACCATCGAGACCGTCCAGCAGGCCACCGAGTCCGGCTACAAATGGGGCTTCGAGACGGACATCGAGATGGAGTTCGCCCCCAAGGGGCTGAACGAGGACATCGTCCGCTTCATCAGCGCGAAGAAGAACGAGCCCGCCTGGCTGCTGGAATGGCGCCTGCGCGCCTTCGCCGCCTGGAAGACGATGGAGGAGCCGCGCTGGGCCGCGGTGAAGTACCCGCCGATCGACTACCAGGACAGCTACTACTACGCCGCGCCGAAGCAGAAGGTGGGGCCGAAGTCGCTGGACGAGGTCGATCCCGAACTTCTCAAGACCTACGCCAAGCTCGGCATCCCGCTGCGGGAGCAGGAGATCCTGGCCGGCGTCGAGGGCGCGGGGTCCGTCCCGGCCGAGGGGCGCATGCCGATCGCGGTCGACGCGGTGTTCGACAGCGTCTCCGTCGCGACCTCCTACAAGGAGAGGCTGGGCAAGGAAGGCATCATCTTCTGCGCGATCAGCGAGGCGGTGCAGACGCATCCCGAGCTGGTGCGGAAGTATCTCGGCACCGTCGTGCCGCAGGGCGACAATTTCTTCGCCGCGCTGAACAGCGCGGTCTTCACCGATGGCAGCTTCGTCTACATCCCCAAGGGCGTGCGCTGCCCGATGGAGCTGTCCACCTATTTCCGCATCAATGCGAAGAGCACCGGGCAGTTCGAGCGCACGCTGATCATCGCCGACGAAGGCTCGCACGTCTCCTACCTGGAAGGCTGCACCGCGCCGATGCGCGACGAGAACCAGCTGCACGCGGCGGTGGTCGAGCTGGTGGCGCTCGATGACGCGACCATCAAGTATTCCACGGTGCAGAACTGGTACCCCGGCGATGCCGAGGGCAAGGGCGGCATCTACAACTTCGTCACCAAGCGCGGCGCCTGCCGCGGGGCGCGCAGCAAGATCAGCTGGACGCAGGTGGAGACGGGGTCCGCCATCACCTGGAAGTATCCCTCCTGCATCCTGCAGGGCGAGGATTCGGTGGGCGAGTTCTACTCCGTCGCCATCACCAACAACTACCAGCAGGCCGATACGGGGACGAAGATGTTCCACATCGGCCCGCGGACGCGCTCGACCATCGTGTCGAAGGGCATCAGCGCCGGGCATGGGCAGAACACCTATCGCGGCCTGGTGCGGATCGGCGCCAAGGCGCATGGCGCGCGCAACTTCACCCAGTGCGACAGCCTGCTGATCGGCGATCTGTGTGGCGCGCACACCGTGCCCTACATCGAGAACCGCTGCGTCTCCGCCAAGGTGGAGCACGAGGCGACGACGAGCCGCATCGCCGAGGACCAGCTTTTCTACTGCCGCCAGCGCGGGCTGACGCAGGAAGAAGCGGTCGGCCTGATCGTCAACGGCTTCTGCCGCGAGGTCCTGAAGGAGCTGCCGATGGAGTTCGCGGTGGAAGCGCAGAAGCTGCTGCAGATTTCTCTCGAAGGAAGTGTTGGCTGACCATGCTCAAGATCGAAGGGCTGACCGCCGAAGTCGATGGCAAGGCGATCCTCAAGGGGATCGACCTGGAAGTGCCGAAGGGCGAGGTGCACGCCATCATGGGCCCGAACGGCTCGGGCAAGAGCACGCTGTCCTACGTGCTGTCGGGGCGCGAAGGCTACGAGGTCACGGGCGGCAGCGCGACCTTCAACGGCCACGACATCCTGGCCATGGAGCCGGAGGAACGCGCCGCGGCCGGCCTGTTCCTTGCCTTCCAGTACCCGGTGGAACTGCCCGGCGTGGGCAACGCGACCTTCCTGCGCACCGCGCTGAACGCGCAGCGCAAGGCGAGGGGCGAGGCGGAACTGGACGCCATGCAGTTCCTCAAGCTCGCGCGCGAGCGGATGAAGGCGCTGTCCATGTCCGACGACATGCTCAAGCGCGGCGTGAATGTCGGCTTCTCGGGCGGCGAGAAGAAGCGCAACGAGATCCTGCAGATGGCGCTGCTCAAGCCGAGCATCGCCATCCTGGACGAGACCGATTCCGGCCTCGACATCGATGCGCTCCGGATCGTGGCCGATGGCGTGAACGCGATGCGCGGGCCGGATTTCTCCGCCCTGGTCATCACCCACTACCAGCGGCTGCTCGACTACATCGTGCCGGACCGCGTGCATGTGCTGATGGCCGGGCGCATCGTGAAGTCCGGCGGGCCGGAACTCGCGAAGGAGCTGGAGGCGCAGGGCTACGGCGCCGTCCAGGCCGCGGCATGACGGCGGCGCAGACCGGCGCGACCGGCTTTCTCGCGCGCTACGAAGGGCTGAAGGACCACCTGCCCGGCGCGCGCAAGCCCTGGCTCAACCAGCTGCGCGCGGACGCCGCGGTGCATTTCGCCGCGCGCGGCTTCCCCACGCGCCGCGTGGAGCAGTGGAAGTACACCGACCTCGCCCCCGTCGCGCAGGCCGCCTTCGCCGAGCCGCTGACCTCGGTCGACGGCCAGGTCCACCTGCCGGCGCCGCTCGCGCCCCATCGCGCGGTCTTCGTCGATGGGCGCTTCCGCCCCGACCTCTCCTCGCTCGACGGCCTGCCCTTCCGCGCCCTCGGCCTCGCGCACGACCTCGCGGAGGCCGAGCCCCATCTCGGGGCGCTCGCCAAGCCGGAAAGCGAGCCTCTCGCCGCGCTCAACACCATGCTGTTCGAGGACGGGCTGTTCCTCGACGTGCCCGATGGCGTCGATGGCGGGCTGCTCGAACTCGTCTCCGTCGCGGTCGATCCGGGGCGGCCCTTCGCCTTCCATCCGCGGCACCTGGTCCGCCTTGGCGCGCGCGCGCGGCTGACGCTGATCGAGACCGCGACCGGCGGCGGCCACTGCCTGCACAACCCGGTCTTCGAGATCGAGGTGGCGGAGGGCGCGTCGCTCACCCATGGCCGCATGCTCCAGGAAGCGGCGACGGTCTTCCATCTCTCGACCATCTATGCCCGCGTCGCGGCGGAGGGCACCTATGACAACTTCACCGTCGCCGCCGGCCCGCGGCTGACGCGCAACGAGATCCATGCGGCGCTGGTGGGCCCCAAGGCCGCCTGCCACATGAACGGGGCGCAGATGGCCGCCGACGGGCAGCATGTGGACACGACCACGGCGCTCGACCACGCGGCGCCGGACTGCGCCAGCCGCCAGACCTACAAGACGGTGCTGGCCGGCCGGTCGCGCGGCGTGTTCCAGGGGCGCATCCATGTCCATCGCGTCGCCCAGCGCACCGATGGCTACCAGATGAACCAGGCGCTGCTGCTGAGCGAGGAGGCCGAGATCGACAGCAAGCCGCAGCTGGAGATCTACGCGGACGACGTGAAGTGCAGCCACGGCGCGACGGTCGGCGCGCTCGACGCGGACAGCCTGTTCTACCTCCGCTCTCGCGGCATCCCCGAGGCGCAGGCCAAGGCGATGCTCGTCGAGGCCTTCCTGCACGAGGCGGTGGAGACCGTGACGGACGAGACGCTGAAGGGCGCGCTGACCCGCGCGCTCGATGCCTGGTGGGCGCGCCAGGAGGCAGCCGCGTGATGGACGGGACGACGGCGACGGGCTTCGACGTCCAGCGCATCCGGCAGGATTTCCCGATCCTGTCGCAGCCGCAGGCACGCGGCCGGCCGCTCGTCTTCCTCGATTCCGGAGCATCCGCGCAGAAGCCGCGCGCCGTGATCGACGCCATGGTCCGCTGCATGGAAACGGCCTACGCCAATGTCCATCGCGGCGCCTACCGGCTGTCGGAACTCGCGACCGACGCCTACGAGGCCGCGCGCGCGGCGACCGCCCGCTTCATCAACGCGGCCGATGCGCGGGAGATCGTCTTCACCAAGAACAGCACCGAGGCGATGAACCTCGTCGCCCATGGCTGGGGCCGCGGCGTGCTGAAGCCCGGCCAGGCGGTGCTGATCTCCGAACTCGAGCACCACGCCAACATCGTCCCCTGGCAGATGCTGCGCGACGATCGCGGCAACGAGCTTCGCGTCTGCCGCGTGACGGAGACGGGCGAGATCGACATGGAGGATCTCGCGGCGAAGCTCGCTGACGGGAAGGTCGGGCTCGTCGCCATGGCGCATATGTCGAACGTGCTCGGCACCGTCGCACCGGTCGAGCGCATCGTCGCCATGGCGCATGCGGCGGGGGCGAAGGTGCTGCTCGATGGATCGCAGGCCGCGGTGCACCGGCGCGTGGATGTGCAGGCGATCGGCTGCGACTTCTACTGCTTCACGGGGCACAAGCTGTACGGGCCGACCGGGATCGGCGTGCTCTGGGCGCGGCTCGAGCATCTCGACCGCATGCCGCCCTTCCTCGGCGGCGGGGACATGATCAGCCTCGTCACCTTCGAGAAGTCAGAATGGGCGCCGCCGCCGGCGAAGTTCGAGGCCGGCACGCCGCCCATCATCGAGGCCGTCGGCCTGCACGCCGCCATCGACTACGTGACGGCCATCGGCATGGGCGCGATCGAGGCGCATGAGCGCGCGCTGGTGGACCACGCCATGGGCGCGCTGTCCGAGGTCCCCGGCCTGACGCTGCTCGGCCGCGCGCAGGACCGCGGCGGGGTCTTCGCCTTCGCCCTCGATGCCGCGCATCCGCACGACCTGGCCACGCTGCTCGATCGCGCGGGCATCTGCGTGCGCGCCGGGCGGCATTGCGCGGAGCCGCTGCACGCCCGCTTCGGGATGGAGAACGGCACGACGCGCGCCTCCTTCGGCCTGTATACGACGAAGGAGGAGGTGGACCTGCTGGCGCAGGCGCTCACCGAGGCGCGGGAGTTCTTCAAATGAGCGGGTTGTTCGACGACCTCCGCGACCTCTACCAGGAAGTCATCCTCGATCACGGCCGCAAGCCGCGGAACTTCCGCCGGCTCGAGGATGCGGACGCGACCGCGCGCGGGGACAACCCGATGTGCGGCGACCGCATCGAGCTGTTCGTGAAGCACGCGCCGGACGGCACCATCGCCGATGTCGCCTTCCAGGGGCGTGGCTGTGCCATCTCGACCGCCTCGGCCTCGATCATGACGGAAGTCGTCAAAGGCAAGGACGATGCTGCGGCCAGGGCGCTTGGCGCGACCTTCCGCGAGCTCGCCATGACCGGCGCCTGCCCCGATTGCGACGCGGCACTGGCCGACGACATGGAACGTCTCGCGCCGCTCTCCGGCGTGCATGAATTTCCATCCCGCGTGAAGTGCGCGACGCTCGCCTGGCACACGCTGAATGCCGCGCTCGACGGGACGAAGGAGGCGAGCAGTGAGTGAGGACGTGACCGAGACCCGCGCTGCCTGGACGCCGGAGGGCGAGGTGAAGCCGCCCGCGCCGAAGGTGAGCGAGGACGCCGTCATCGCCGCCATCTCCACGGTCTACGACCCGGAGATCCCGGTCGACATCTACCAGCTCGGCCTGATCTACGCGGTCGAGATCGAGGATGACGGCAAGGTGAAGGTCGAGATGACGCTCACCACCCCCGCCTGCCCCTCGGCGCAGGAACTGCCGAGCCAGGTGGAGGACGCGGTGCGCGCCGTCGATGGCGTGACCGACGTGCTCGTGGAAGTGGTCTGGGACCCGCCCTGGGACCAGACGCGGATGAGCGAGGATGCGCGCCTCGCCTTGAACATGTTCTGAAGGGGGCGAAGATGAGCACCACCACCGAAGCCCCGCGCACGGCCCGTGCCCTGCCGCCGCTGATGTCGCTGACCGAGGGCGCGGCCGAACGCCTGCGCGCGCTCTACGCGAAGGGGGAACACGGCAAGCTGCTGCGCATCGGGGTCAAGACCAAGGGCTGCTCGGGCCTGTCCTACGACCTGTCCTGGACCGATGCGGCCGCGCCCTCGGACGAGGTCATCACCGACCGCGGCGTGACCGTGCTGATCGACCGCAAGGCCACGCTGTTCCTGATCGGCACGGTGATGGACTACGAGGTGAAGGCGATGACGGCCGGCTTCACCTTCACAAACCCGAACGAGAAGGGCCGCTGCGGCTGCGGCGAATCCTTCCACGTCTGATCAGGAGCGCCGGTCCGACCGCAGCGGCGTCCAGACGCCGATCCTCCGCGGCGCCGCGAGCAGCCCGGGCAATGCGGCGTGCCAGGCGTCGCGGTAGGGGCGGTGAAGCTCCACCTCGACCACCTCGCCATGGTCCCGCCAGGTCTCGTGCAGCAGGAAGTGATGCGGGTCCTGGGGGTCCGCGTGCAGCGTGGCGGAGACGAAGCCCGCTTCGTGCCGCATCGCGTCCAGCACGGCATTGAGACGTTCGAGGAACGCCTCGCGCCGCTCAGGCCTCGCCTGGAACTCGATCAGGTAGGTGACGGCCATCGCACGGCTCCCGCTGCTGTCCGGAGCCAGACTGGCCCCGGCAGCGGCGCCGCGCGATGACCTGCCAGGTCATCAGGCCGTGGCGGGCACCAGCCGATAGCCCGTCCCGGCGCGTTCCACGCGGCCCGTGGCCGGCATGTCGAAGTGATAACCGATCACCTGCATACGCTCGGTCGCCGCGCGGTCGAGCAGGCGCTTGCGCGTCTCCACCGCCATGGTCGGGTCCATGTCGAACACCGGGTACCATTCGGGGTTTGCCATGAAGAAGGCGGGCGTCGTGATGGCGTCGCCGATCACCAGCGCCTGCTCGTTGCCGTCATGGATCAGGAAGGAGGTATGGCCCGGGCTGTGGCCGTTGGTTGCCACCGCGCGGATGCCGGGAGCGACCTGCGCGTCCGGGGCGAAGCGCTCCACCTTCTGCGCATAGGGACCGAAGCGGCGGCGCGCATTGGCGAAGGCCGGGCGGCGCGCCTCGCTCGCCCGCGATTCCTCGCCCGCATCCATCCAGAAGGCCCATTCGCGCTCCGGCACGGCGATGGTCGCGTTGGGGTAGATCGCGGCCCCTTCGGCATTGGTCAGGCCGCCGATATGGTCGCCGTGGAAATGCGTGTGCACGATCCGCGTCACGCGCGCGGGGTCGAGCCCCGCCTCCCGCATGTTGGCGTGCATCGCGCCGGTCTGCGGCCCGCCGATCCCGCCCGTGCCGACATCGATCGCGACGAGGCCGCCCGGGCCTTCCACGAAGGTCACGTTGAACGGGTTGCGCATGGCAACGCCCTGGATGCCGGCGGCCTGCAGCGCGCCGCTCACCTGCTCGGCGCTGGCGTTCACCACCAGGCCCTGGCGCACATCCTGGCGGACATTGGTGCCGTCGGTCACGACGGTCACGCGCAGCGCGCCGACCTGGAAACGGTGGACGGCGGGCCCGACGACGGGCGGCGCGGCCTGCGCGGCGGCGTCGCGCGCGCCGACAAGCCCAGGCACGGCAAGAAGCGTGGTGGCGCCCAGCACGGCGCGGCGGTTCATCTGCATCTCATGGCCTCCCTGGCATCTTCTTTCGGGGCGGCAGGACATCCGCCGCCCCGGCGTCGCGCAAGCGACAAGGTCACACGGCGCTCGACCAATCCGCCGGGACGAAGCGGAAGCTCTCGCCGGCGCGCGCGACGAAGCCGTTCGCCGGGAACGGGTAGTGGTAGCCGGTGACGCGGATGCGGTCGGTCGCCACCATGTCGAGAACGCGCCGGCGCGTGGCCGCCGCCGCGTCGCCATCCATGTCGAACACGATCTGCCAGTCCGGCCGCGCCATCATGATCTCCGGCCGGTTGGTCAGGTCGGCCAGGAACATCATCTGCTCCGCGCCGTCGGCGATGCGGAACACGGTGTGCCCGGGCGTGTGGCCCGGTGCGGCGACGGCGGTGATGCCGGGCAGCACCTCGGCCGCCGCCGCGAAGGAGCGGACCTTCTCGCGATACGGCGCGAAGCGCCGCGCGACATTGGCGAAGGTCGGGCGCTGGCCTTCCGGCGTGCGCGTCTGGTTGCCCTCGCCCGTCCACCAGGCCCATTCGGCCTCGGGCACGTGCACCGAGGCGTTCGGGAAGGCGGCGCCGCCTTCCCCGTTCAGCAGGCCGTTGATGTGGTCGCCGTGGAAATGGCTGTGGATCACATGCGTCACGCGCGCCGGGTCGATGCCGGCAGCCGCCATGTTCGCGATCATGCGCCCCGCCGTCGCGCCGGCCGGCGTCACGCCGTTGCCGGCGTCGAACACCGCGAGCGTGTCGCCGCGGTGCACGAAGGTGATGGTGAAGGGAATCACGGTGCGGTCGGTGGGCAGGAAGGCGTCGCGCGCCGCGGCCTGCACCTCGGCGATCGGTGCGTTGCGCACGAAGCCTTCCAGCGGCCGGGCGAAGAACCCGTCATGCACCGTCGTCACGGTGAAGCCGCCGACGCGGAAGCGGTAGAAGCCGGGCGCCTGGGCGGGCGTGGCGGCAGCCTGGGCGAGGGCAGGACGGGCGCGCATAAGCGCGGGAACAGCCATGAGGCTGGCCCCGGCCAGGGCCAGTGCGGTGCGGCGGTCGGTCATGCGGTAGGACGTCCTCGGAATTCCGGAACCCTGAGGGTGGGGCGCATCCGGCGCGGATCAAGCCCCCGTGCGGTCCGGGTTGCCAGTTGCGCCCGCGGATGGGAATGATGTTCCGGAAGCGACCCGATCGCTTCCGTGCGAGCAGGGACCATTCGTGCCGAAGGACGACACGCATCTATCGCCCAGCCTGCGGGCGCCGGCGCGGCCGGGGAGTGCCTCGCGCTTCCTCGGCTGGCTGCTCGGCACGGGCCGCGCCGACGCCGACCATGCCGCGGCGATGCAGGAGGAACTCTTCCGCATCC
The DNA here is from genome assembly GCF_016106015.1 of Neoroseomonas rubea. GTDB lineage: Bacteria > Pseudomonadota > Alphaproteobacteria > Acetobacterales > Acetobacteraceae > Neoroseomonas > Neoroseomonas rubea. The sequence goes on along the minus strand of NZ_JACADQ010000056.1, from coordinate 2,038 downwards.
GCGGCGAACTTTCGGTGCTGCGCGCCGAGGTCGAGGCGATGCACGCCGAGGTCGGCCGCCGCGACATCGCGACGCTCGAGGAACTGCTCCGCGCCGGCAACCGCCGCCAGGTCGAGGCGCTGATCCGCGACCGCACCCAGACCGTGCCGCTGCCGGATGGCAGCGTGCTCTGCCGCGTGCTGGGCCGGTTCAAGCTGTTCGTGGACGCGACCGATGGGGGCATCGCGCCGCACCTGCTGCTCGACGGCTATTGGGAATACTGGGTGACGGAATTCCTCTGCCGCAACGTCGCGCGCGGGGAGACCGCCTGCGATGCCGGCGCGATCTACGGCTACTACAGCCTGCTGCTGGCCGACCTGGTGGGGCCAGAGGGGCGCATCGTGGCGCTCGAGCCCAATCCCTGGCTGCACTGGCTGCTGTCGCGCAACATCACCCTCAACGGGCTCGGCGCCCGTGTCGTGGCACGCCGGCTCGCGGTCGGCGCCGGCGGGCAGGACGGCGTCACGCTGCCGGCGCTGATGACCGGCCCGGCGGATGGCGCCTTCGCGGACCGTTTCGCGGAGGAGGAGGGGCGCACGGTCTTCACCGCGTCGTCCACCTCGCTGCCCGACGCGGCCGGCGGCCCGCTGGACCTGCTGCGCATCGGCTTCACCCCGCGCGCGATCGACCTCGTCGCGGGCTGCGAGGCGCTGGCCATCCGCAACCCGGGCATCCGCATCCTGCTCGACTTCGACGCGGGGCGGACCGAGGACCCGGCGGCGCTGCTGGCCGCCCTCGGCGCGCGCTGGCCGCTGCGCTTCATCGACGGGGATTCCCGCGCCAAGGCCTGCACGGCGGCGGAGCTGCTCGCAACGCGGCGCGTCGCGACGCTCTATCTCTCGATGGTGGAACCACGCTGATGGACGGCCTTCCCCCCTTGCTGCGCCGGCTCGGCGCCTGGTTCGCGCCGCCGGCCGCCCTTTCGCGCGCCGCGCCGGCGCAGCGCGAAAGCTACGCCTATCTCGGCAATGGCCGGGCCGTGACGCTGACGCATCGGGGGCACCAGCTGATGCTGGACGCGACCGATATCGGCATGACGCCGCATCTCGCCCTGCGCGGGGAGTGGGAGCGGGCGGTGGAGGAGGCGGTGCTCTCGCTGCTTGTCCCCGGCGCTGCGGTGGTCGAGGTCGGCGCCAATATCGGCTACCACACGCTGGCGATGGCGACGACGATCGGTGCTTCGGGCCGGCTGCACGCCTTCGAGCCCAACCCGCGGCTCGTTCCCCTGCTGGCGGCCTCGGTCGCGCTGAACGGCTTCGGCGACCGCGTGACGGTGCATCCCAGGGCGGCGTCGGATGCGGCGGGGCGCGTCGCGCTGCTCGTCCACCCGGAACACGCCGGCAGCGGGCATCTCGAAGTCGCAGCCGTCGGGCCCGGCTACACCCAGCGGCACGAGATCGAGACGGTGCGCATCGACGACGCGGTGGGCGAGGGCTTCGGCCCGGCGCGGCTGATGCGCCTGGATTGCGAAGGGGCGGAACCGCTCGCGCTGCGCGGGGCGGAGGCGCTGATCCGCCGGTCCCCCGACCTGGTCGTGGTGATGGAATGGTCGGTGCCGATGATGCGCGCGCGCGCCGATGTCGCGGCCTTCGCCGCCTGGCTCGAAGGGCTGGGCCTGGCCCACGCCTGGCGGATCGAGGGCGCCGGCCGCGTGCCGGTCGCGATGGCCGACCTGCCCGACCTGCCGCACAGCGAGGTGGTGCTCGCGCGCCGCCCCCTGTAGCGGCGCGTCACCGCGCGAAGGCGACCACCGCTTCCATCTGCGCGGAATGGACGAACTGGTCGATCGGCGTCGCCGCCGCGACGCGCCAGCCCGCCTGCGCGAAGGCGCGCCCGTCGCGCGACAGCGCGGCCGGGTTGCAGGAGACATAGACGACGAGCGGCACCGCGCTGCGCGCGAGCAGCGGCACCTGCGCCGGCGCGCCGCCATGCGGCGGGTCCAGCACCACGGCGGCGAAGCCCGCTAGCTCCGCCGGTTCCAGCGGCTGGCGGTCGAGGT
>NZ_JACADQ010000559.1 GCF_016106015.1 Neoroseomonas rubea | reverse complement strand
TCCCAGCTTCAGCTGTGACAGGAGTTCGGCCGTGTCCTCTCCCGATCCCGCCTGGGTGCGGGGCGCGTGTACCGCGCCGGAGGCGGTGCTGCAGGTTTCGGCCCGCGGCGCGCTGCGGCTGCCGGTCGAGGGCGCCGCGCGGCTGCTCCGATTCCGAACCCTGCGCGCGCAGGACGGCTGGACGATCGGCACGGGCGGCGGCGCGGAAGCGCCGCGCATCATGCTGCGCGCCGCCGGCGACGCGCTGGAATCCGCCGAACCCGACGCCAAGCTGCGCGACGACAGGCTGCCCGGCGAGACGGAAGTGCTGCGCTGGACGCGCTGCGAAACGCCGCCGGCCGCGCTGCTCCTGCTGCACGGGGAAGGGCTCGCCTTCCTGGCCACGCTCGAAAGGCTCGAAGCCGCCTGCCAGGGCGCGGGGATCGAGGCCTGCATCGCCGCGCTGATCGCGGAGGGGGATGTCTCGGGCGACCGGCTGCTTGGCGTGGCCGAGATCGCGCGGCTGCTGCGTGGCGCCGCCTGGGCGCTCGCCGCGCAGCAGGACAGCCCGCCGGAAGGGCTTGCGGTGGCGGCCGGGGTCGGCGGCGTCGCGGCCGCCGCGGCGGCACGGCTGCTGGTCGAAAGCCTCGATTTCGATGGCGACGGGCGGGTGTCAGCCGCCGAACTCGCGCGCGACCGCACCGCCTGGCCGCCGGCGACCGGCGGTGGCGAAGGCCGGCCGGTCGCGATCGAGGCGCTGGCCGAAGGTGCGGGGATGCTGCGCGCCCTGATCGAGCGGCTGGCCGGCGAATAGGGCCACAAGGCGTGACCGGCTGACCACAGCGCCCGGGCGAAGGGTCTGGCGCCGCAGGTAAACGCTGCGCCGACAATGGGGTTTGCGGTATGGTTCATCCGCAACCTGAACTCGACGCCCGACATGCCCCGTGCTGCCCTGACCAACGAGTCCCGCGCTACCGACGCCGGCGCGCCCGGCCGCTTCGCCTCCGCCGCGGTGCGCGCGGTGCTGCGGCGGCGGATGATGGAACTGGGCGGCGTGCTTGTCGCGCTGGCGGGCGTCGGCCTGCTGATCGCGCTCGGCAGCCATGACCCGGCCGATCCATCCCTGAACACGGCGACGGACGGGCCGACACGGAATCTCGCGGGGCCGGTGGGGGCGATCGTCTCGGACGTCCTGCTGCAATCCTTCGGCTTCGCCGCCGTGCTGCCATCCCTCGCGCTGCTCGCCTGGGCCTTCCGGTTGGCGACGCATCGCGGCCTCGGCAGCTTCCCCGCGCGGCTGATCGGGCTCCTGGCGGCGCTGCCGCTCGGCGCCGCGGCGCTCTCCCTCGTGCCGGTGCCACCCGAGCTTCCCGTCGCGGCGGGGGCGGGCGGCGTCGCGGGGCCGCTCGTCTCCGGCCTTGTCGTCGATGGGCTGGCCAGCCTGTTCGGGCCGGCCGGCGCAATGGCAGGGCATGCGATCGTGATGGTGGCGGCGGTTGGCTCGGCCTTCATCGCCTGCGGGCTGACGGTGGGCGAATGGCGCGGCGCGGGCCGCGTGGCGGTCGGCGCCGGCCAGGTC
>NZ_JACADQ010000558.1 GCF_016106015.1 Neoroseomonas rubea | reverse complement strand
GCTGGCCTCGCCCGCGGCCCCCGGCGCGCCCTCCGTGCCAGTCTCGGCAGCGCCGTTCGTGTCGGGCCGCACGGGTGGCACGGGCTGCCGCGCCGTGGCCAGCCGCGGTGGCGGCGGCGGCGGGAGCGGCAACGGCTCCTCCGGCGGCGGCTCGGGCGCGCAGGCGCCAAGCGCGAGAAGGACCGCAGCCAGGACGAAACCTGAGGCGAATCGCGGCATGACCGGACCGTAGCGCGATATTCGATCGGGTCAAATCGCCTGAGCGGATGTGGCGCGCAAGAAAACATCTATTCTAGAAAGACTTATGCCCAAGGTGCGACAGCGTGCGGCGGGCTGGACCCGCCGCTGCCGGCCCAAACCGGCGATGGATGGCGCGATATCGATCACACCTGAATGACCCATCATTCCGGTCCCAAGTCGCCGAACCGTGCGTGAACCTTGCATCAAAACGCCCTTTAGTTGATCCTTAACGCGTTGCGGCGCGCATGGGTGCTGCCTCAGGGATCAGGTTCGCAGGGGATGTCGGCAGCGGCGGAGCGCAACACCGGCCGGACGCCCGCACTCGCGGGTCGGTTGCGCGGCTTGGTGCTCGCCTGCCTGCTTCCTCTGCTCGTGACCATCGGCCTGCTTGCGGCGACGCTGTTGCGCAGCGGCGCCGAGGACTTCGCGAACCGCCTCACAGGCGCCGTCCGCACGACGGCCCAGGCCGCGGATTCCGAGATCGAAGGCCGCCTCGTCGCGCTCGCCGGTTTCGCCGCGACATTCACGAGCGCGCCGGAGGACACCGATCTTGCCGCGCTGGACGATGCGGCGCGCCGGCTCGCGCTGTCGCTCGGCACCGGCGTCGCTATCCTGGACCGCGGGCTCGGCCTGCTTGTCGATACGGACCATCCCTTCGGCACGCCGCTCGGGTCGAGCCCTGCCGTGGCGGCGGCGATCTGGGCGGTCGAGACGGGGCGGCCGCGGGTCAGCGATGTCCTGCCGCTGCCTGGCGGCGCGACTCTCCCGCCGGCCCTCATGCTGCCCGTCATGCGCGACGGCCGCGCGATCGGCGTGGTGAGCGCGGGGCTCTCGACCGACCGCCTGCGGAGCTCGCTTGGCGCGGCCAGGGCCGTGCTGCTCGACGGACGCGGGCGCATCATCGCCACGCAGCGCACCGTCCCGCCCGAACTGCCGGACTGGCCCACCCTGTCCTCCTCCCCGCGCGGCAGCGCGCTGACAGGACGCGACGCCGCCGGCCGGACGATCCACTACGCCGTGATGCACCTGTCCGCCGCGCCGGACTGGCGGGTGGTAGTGTGGGAGCCGGAGGCCGCGGTCTTCGGGACGCTCGGCGCGCAGATCCCGCTGGCGGCCACCCTGGTCCTGCTCGCCCTCGGCATCGCCGCCCTCGCCTATCGCCGCACGCTGACCTCGGTGCGCGAACCGGCGCGCGCGCTCGAACGGCACACGCTGGCGATCGCCGAGGCCCTGCGCGGCGACGGCGCCCCGCCGCCCGCGCCCGCGATCCGCGGCCCCGCCGAGGTGACCGACATCGGCACGGCGCTGGCCGATGCCTT
>NZ_JACADQ010000557.1 GCF_016106015.1 Neoroseomonas rubea | reverse complement strand
CGGGCGAGCCGCGCGGCGCGGAGCCGCGCGCCCAGCGGGGCGTCGGGGCGGGCGGCCTCGGGCGGTGGCAGGGTGGCAATCACAAGTGTCAACTAGACACTTTACGTTCCAAGGTCAAGAAAAAGGGGCCCGGCGGAGCCGGACCCCTTCCTGTCGCGGTGATGGGCGCAAGGACTTGCGCCTCTGTGCGCAGCGCCTGGAGGGCGGTCGCGCGCGAAGGGTCCGCCTTCGCGCGATCGGGCTCAGCCTTCCCCGCCCGCGCCCCGGCTCCCCTGGATCATCGACAGGAACTCCCGCCGCGTGGAGGCATCGTCGCGGAAGGCGCCGAGCATGCGGGACGTCACCATGGACACGCCCGTCTTGTGCACGCCGCGCGTTGTCATGCACTGGTGCACTGCCTCGAACACCACGGCCACGCCCTTGGGCTTGAGCACGTCGTTGATGACGTTGGCGACCTGCGCGGTCAGCTTCTCCTGGATCTGCAGTCGCTTGCCGAAGGCCTCGACCACGCGGGCGAGCTTGCTGATGCCCACGACGCGACCGTTCGGCAGGTAGGCGATGTGCGCCTTGCCGATGATCGGGCACATGTGGTGCTCGCACATGCTCTCCACGCGGATGTCGCGCAGCAGCACCATCTCGTCATAGCCCTCGACTTCCTCGAAGGATCGGGCGAGCAGTTCGACCGGATCCTCTTCATAGCCGCAGAACCATTCGCGATAGGCCTTCGCCACGCGCTTGGGCGTGTCGAGCAGCCCTTCCCGGTTCGGATCGTCCCCGGCCCAGAGCAGCAGGGTGCGGATCGCATCCTCCGCCTGCTCCTGCGTCGGCCGTTGCAGGGAGGAGGCCTTTTCGTCCTCGGGGCGGGCGGCGGGGATGTGGATGTTCACGGGCAAGGGTCTTTCCGGCAGCGCGATGCCAGGCTGGTGGTGCCGTTCGCGGCGGCCGGCCTTCCTGGTCGCGGCTGAGATGGGGGCATGCGCCGGGGGCGCAACCCGGTCCTTCAATGCACCCGTCCGGAAGGCTGGTGCGGGCTGTCCAGGCTGAAGGCGGGGATCGCCACGTCGAAGGCTTCCCCGCTGTCCGGCACCACCATGTGATACGCGCCCCGCATGAAGCCCGAGGCCGTCTGCAGCGGCGTGCCGGAGGTGTATTCGAAGCGCCCGCCCGGCTCGAGCACCGGCTGCTCGCCGATCACGCCCGCGCCATGCACCGTCTGGGTGCGGCCGAGCGCGTCGGTGATCTCCCAGGTGCGGCGCAGCAGTTGCACCGTCTCCCGCCCCGTATTCGCGATCTCGACGCGATAGGCCCAGACATACTGGCCGCGCTCGGGTTCGGACTGGTCGGCAAGATAGAAGGCGCGCACCGAAACGCGGATGCCGCGCGTGGTCGCGCTGAACTCGTCCTTCCTGGCCATGGCCTTTGCCACTCCCCGTAGCCTCACTGAAGCGCCACGGGCGGGGTCTTGTCCATACGCGCCGGTGTCAGGCGCGCCGCATCGCCGCCGCGGCGAGCCCCGCGCCGACCAGCAGCGCGCCCCCGCCGCGGTTGAAGGCGCGCCGGACCGCGGGCCGACATCGGAA
>NZ_JACADQ010000556.1 GCF_016106015.1 Neoroseomonas rubea | reverse complement strand
CGGCCTCGCGCTGGATCCCCTCGCCGCCATCGCGCAGCAGGCCGCGCCGCCGCGCGCCGCCCAGCCCGCCCCGCAGCAGCCCGCGCCGCGGGAGCGCGAGGTCACCGTCGTCAACCAGTCGGGCCAGACGCTGCGCGAACTCTATGCCGCGCCGCCGGGCGCAGAGGGTTTCGGCCCTGATCTGCTGGGCGCGGACACCGTGCCGGACCGCGGCAACTTCCGCGCCCGCATCGCATCCGCCACCTGCACCCTGGAATTCCGCGCCATCTACCAGGACGGCACCGAGGAACGACGCCGGCAGAACATCTGCGAGAACCGCCGCGTGCAGTTCGGCGACCCGTCCATCCCGCTGCGGGAGGCGACGATCCGCAACGAGACCGACATGATCCTGCTGCAGGTCTTCGCCGCCCCGCCCGGCGCCGCCGGCCGCGGCCCCGACCGGCTGGGGGAAAACGTGGTGCCGGCGGGGCGGGAATTCCGCATCCGCATGGGCCGCACGCGGGACTGCGTGTTCGACGTGACGGCGGTGTTCGAGGACGGGGAGGAGGAGGTGCGCGAAGCGCTGAACCTCTGCCGCGAACCCCGCGTGACCTTCGGCGACCCGAACGCGCCGCGGCGGGAAGCGCGCGTGCTGAACGCGGCCGACCGGACGATCCGCGAGCTCTACGCCTCGACCCGCGCACCCGGGGCCTGGGGGCCGGACCGGCTCGGCAACGACATGCTGGAGCAGGGCGCGAGCGTCACGCTCCGCCTGCGTGGCGCGTCCTGCCTGTGGGACATCCGCGCGGTCTACGAGGACGATGCGGAGGAAGTGAAGCGCGGCGTCGACCTCTGCGCCGTGCGCGAAGTCGCCTTCGACGGATCGGGCGCGCCCCGCCCGCCTGAACGCCGCGTCACCCTCGTCAACCGCCACGGCGCCACGATCCAGGAAGTCTACCTCTCCGGCAGTGCCGAGGAGGATTGGGGGCCCGACCGGCTGGGCGAGGAGGTGCTGCCGCGCGGCCGGCGCATCGAGATCGGCGCCCGGCTGCGCGACTGCGAGGCCGATCTGCGCATCGTCTTCGAGGAGCGCCGCGCGGCGGAGGAACGCGCCGCGATCAACCTCTGCGAGATTTCGGTCATCGTGCTGCGCCCCGGCTGGACGCTCGCCGACCGCCTCGACGAGGGAGAGGCGCCGGAGACCGGCCCGCGCCCCGGCAGCGTGCGCCTGCGCAACGCGGCGGAGGTGCCTGTCGCCGAGCTCTACGCCGACCCACCCGGGTCGCCGCGCGGCGCCGACCGGCTCGGCCGGACCGTCCTCGGGGTGGGGGAGACACTCGACTTCGCCCCGCCCGAGGGGATCGAATGCCGCGCCGACCTGACCGCCGTGTTCCGCGACGGGCGGGAACTCCGCCTGCCGGGGGCGGATCTTTGCGCCGGGGTCGAGGTGGTGCTGCGATGATGCGTCTTTTGATCCTGCTGCTGGCGGTTGCCGCCCTTCCCGCGCGCGCGCAGGGCGTGCCCGAGCCGCTGCGCGGCGCCTGGGTGCGGGGCGCGTGTACCGCGCCGGAGGCGGTGCTGCAGGTTTCGGCCCGCGGCGCG
>NZ_JACADQ010000555.1 GCF_016106015.1 Neoroseomonas rubea | reverse complement strand
CGCGCGGCGCCGCGCGCGCGCGCCACCTGGGCGACACGCCGCACGCCCCGGGCCAGCACCCGGCCTCCCGCGCGCTCGAGGAGCGCGACATCTCCCGCGCGCTCTCGGAGCGCGACACGCCTCGCGCGCTCTCGGAGCGCGACACGCCCCGCGCGCTCTCGGAGCGCGACGCCCTCTTCCCCGGCTGGCGCGTCGTCGCGGGCGCCTTCCTCGTCTGCATGGTGGGCTTCGGCGCCATCTATTCCTGCGCCGCCTTCGCCGAGGATCTCGCCGCGAGCTTCGGCGCCTCCCGCACCTCGGCGAGCCTGATCCTCGCGCTGTCCGGCGCCTCCTGCTTCCTGGTCAGCGGCCTGACCGGGCCGCTCGCCGATCGGGTCGGGCCGCGGGCGCTCGCCGTGGCCGGCATGGCGACGGTCGCACTCGGCCTCGTCACCGCCGCCAACGCGCAGAGCATGGCCGAGGTCCTGCTGTGCTACGGCGTGCTGATCGGCCTGGGCACCGGCTTCGCCTATGTGCCCGCGATGGCCGCGGTGCAGCGATGGTTCGTCGCGGCGCGCGGCCTCGCCTCCGGCATCGCAGCCGCCGGCGTGGGGTTCGGCACCGCGCTCGTGCCGCCCATGGCGGCGCTGTTGCGCGAGCTGGGCGACTGGCGCCTGGCCTTCATGGTCTCGGGCGCGGCGGCCGCGGTCGTCGGCATCACGGGCGCGCTGCTCCTGCGGCCGAGCCCTGAGGCGGCGGGCCTGAGGCCGGATGGCGCCGCCCGTGCTGCGCTTCCCTCGGGGGAGGTGGGCGAGCGGGTGCTCGGCACCGCCGGCTTCCGTGCCTTCTACGTGGGGACGCTGCTGCTGTCGGTGCCGCTGGCACTGCCCTTCGCGCATCTCGTCGGCAGCGCGCGCGACCTCGGCATCCCGGCGGGCGACGCGCTCGCCCTGCTCGGCGCCATCGGCATCGGCTCGATCGCCGGGCGGTTCCTGATCGGCGCCGTCGCGGACCTGGCGGGGCGGGAGCGCGTGTTCATCGCCACCTCGGCGCTCGCCGCGCTGTCGACCATGCTCTGGGCGGCGGCGGAGGGGCGCCTGGCGCTGATGGTCTTCGCCACGCTGTTCGGCGCGGCCTATGGCGGGGTGATCGCGCTGCTGCCGGCCTTCGCGGCGGATGTGTTCGGCCGGCGCGCGGCGGGCACGGTGATCGGCGTCGGCTATACCGGGCGCGGCATCGCGCTGCTGGCCGCGCCGCCCGCCTTCGCCCTCCTGGCCGAGGCCGTGGGCGGGCACCGCGCGGCGGTCGTCATCGGTGCGGGGCTCGGGCTGCTCGGCGTCGCGCTGCTGTTGCGCGCGGCGCGGCGATAAGGCGCGGCCCGGCGCGGACGGATCGGCCGCGCCAAGCACCGTTCATTCCGTGGGGGCGCGCGCCGCAGGGCATGTAATGCCAGACGCGCGCGCCATGGCGGGGACGACGAGCGCCAGCGGCGATGCCGGGCGCATGCGCGATGCGCGCGCACCGGTCGCGGCACTGCCGGTCCGCGGCACGAAGCGGGCCTGCGCGCCGCGGGCCGTCTTTGCCCGCGCGAGCGGTGCCGGAAAGCGC
>NZ_JACADQ010000554.1 GCF_016106015.1 Neoroseomonas rubea | reverse complement strand
CCGCTGCTGGTGGGCACCGGCATCTTCCTGGTTGTTGCCGTGATCTGCTTCGGCATCCTGTTCCTGCGGCTGCACACGCTGCCGGAACGCATGGCCCATGGCAGCAAGAAGATGCAGTTCGAGATCGTCGCGGTGCTCGGCCTGCTGGCGTTGTTCACGCATGTCCACCTGTTCTGGGTGATCGGGCTGCTGCTGGCCCTGATCGACATCCCGGACTTTACCGGGCCGCTGCGGCGGATTGCCGGGGCGAACGAGAAGATGGCGGGCCTGCCGCCCGGGGATGACGAGGACGCCCGCGCCGGACGAACCGGCCATGCCGAGCGGGAGCACTGAGCCATGCTCGAGCTCATGATCTGTTCGATGCTGACGCTGCTGCCGGACTACCTGTTCCGCCGCTATGCGCAGGGCAAGCGGATCGGGCGGGAGATCACGCTGTATTCGGTGTGGTTCGAGCTGCGCTGGGGCCTTGTCACCTGCGTGCTGCTGACGATCAGCCTGATCACCGCCGTCTTCTACTTCCACCCGAGCACGACCTATGTGAACGCGGTGTTCCGTTCCGTGCCGATCGTGCCGCAGATCAACGGGCGCGTGGCCGAGATCTACGTACGCGGCAGCGAGCGCGTGGAGGCCGGGACGCCGCTGTTCCGGCTGATCGACGACACGCAGCGCACTGCGCTCGAGACCGCGCGGCGCGCCATCACCGAGGTCGATGCGGCGACCGTGATGGCCCAGGCGGACCTGCTCGGATCCCAGGCGCGGGTGCTTGAGGCGCAGGGCGCGCTCGACCAGGCGGAGGACGAGCTCGACACCAAGGTGCGGCTGAACCGCAACGCGCCGAACCTGGTGGTGGCGCAGCGCGAGATCGAGCGCCTGCAGGTGCTGGTGGAGACGCGGCGCGCGGGCGTGGCGGCGGCGATGGCCGCGCAGCAGGGCATCGCGGCGCGCATCTCGGACCAGCTGCCCGCGCAGCGCGCGAGCGCCGTGGCCGCCCTGGCCCAGGCGCAGGCGGAACTCGACAAGACCGTCGTGCGCGCGGGCGTCGGCGGGCGGGTCGAGCAGTTCCTGCTCCAGGTCGGCGACGTGGTGAACCCGTTCATGCGCCCCGCGGGCGTGCTGGTGCCGGACAATCTCGGCATGAGTGGTGCGCGGCTGGTCGCGGGGTTCGGGCAGATCGAGGCGCAGGTGCTGCGGCCGGGGATGGTTGCGGAAGCGGTGTGCGCCACGAACCCCTGGGTCGTGATCCCGATGGTGGTCACGCAGGTGCAGGGCTTCATCGCCGGCGGGCAGGTGCGCAGCAGCGACCAGTTGCTCGACATCCAGCAGTTCAGCCGTCCGGGCACGGTGCTGGTGACGCTCGAGCCGCTCTACGGGAACGGGCTCGACGGGGTGCTGCCGGGCAGCAGCTGCATCGCCAACGCCTATACCTCGAACCACGAGGCGCTGGCCCAGCCCGGGCTGGGCACGCTGCGGCGCTTCGCGCTGCACGGCGTCGACGCGGTGGGGATGGTGCATGCCATCCTGCTGCGGATCCAGGCGGCGCTGATGCCGTTCAAGACCCTCGTTCTGTCGGGACATTGACGATGGAGCAGCCTGA
>NZ_JACADQ010000553.1 GCF_016106015.1 Neoroseomonas rubea | reverse complement strand
CACCCAGCCTCGCGCCGGCCGGGGCGCCCAGCCAGCCCACCCCCGCCCCCGCCGGCCCGCCCCTGCCCGCGGGCATGGAAACCTTCCCCGGCGGCGGGGTGCGTATCGCGTTGGCGACCAACCGGCTGGCGCCGGAGGTGGCGGAGGCGATCGCCGCGCTCGGCAGCCGGCTCGCCACCCTGCCGGCCGGGCGCATCATGGTCGAAGCCCAGGTCTCCGGGCCGGCGAACGACGCCTCCCTCGCCCGCCGCGCCTCCCTCGCCCGCGCGCAGGCGGTCAAGGCCGCCCTCGTCGCCGGCGGGCTGGACGCGACTCGGATCGATCTGCGCCCGTTGGGCCGGGTGGGCGCGGGCGCGGACCGGGTGGACGTGCTGCCGCCCGGCATGGCAAGCCCGACAGCGGAGAGCCGGGGCCGATGACGCAGCCGATGGTCTATCTGTGGCGGATGGTGGCGTTCCTCGTCGCCGTGCTGATCGTCACGGCGATGCTCTGGGCGCAGCTGCGCGTCGCCTTCGAGGCGAACCCCGTCCTCAACAGCGTGATCCTCGGCGTGCTGCTGATCGGCATCGTGTGGAACCTGCGCCAGGTGCTGGCCCTGCGGCATGAGGTGGCGTGGCTGGAGGGCTTCCGCTCCGTCCGCGGCAACGGGGAGGCGCTGGTCCAGCCGCGGCTGCTCGCCCCCATGGCGTCGATGCTGTCCGCGCGGCGGACGGAGCGCGTCTCGCTTTCCGCCATCGCCATGCGCAGCGTGATGGACGGCATCCTCTCCCGGCTCGATGAGACGCGCGAATTGTCGCGCTACATGACCGGTCTGCTGATCTTCCTCGGCCTGCTCGGCACCTTCTGGGGCCTGCTGCTCACCATCTCCTCCGTCGCCGACGTGATCGGCAACATGTCGGTGGGCTCGGGCGACCTGAACGCGCTGTTCAACCAGTTGAAGACCGGGCTCGGCCGGCCGCTGGAAGGGATGGGCACGGCCTTCTCCACCTCCATGCTCGGCCTCGCCGGCGCGCTGGTGCTGGGCTTCATGGACCTCACCGCCGGCCAGGCGCAGAACCGCTTCACGAACGAGCTGGAGGAATGGCTCGCCGGCCTGACGCGCCTGTCCTCCGGCGTGCTCGGCCAGGAAGGGGACGGCTCCATCCCGGCCTACGTCAACGCGCTGCTGGAGCAGACGGCCGAGAACCTCGAGGGCCTGCAGGGCATCCTCGCGCGCGGGGAGGAAGGGCGCGCGGCGACATCCCAGGCGCTGGCGACGCTGACGGAACGCATGACGGTGCTGACCGAGCAGATGCGCGCCAACAACCAGCTCATGCTCCGCATCGCCGAGGCGCAGGCCCATACCGGCACGGCCGAGGCGATGCGCGGCCATCTGCGCAACCTCGAGATCACGCTGGCCCGCCTGCTGGAGGAGACCGCCGCCGGCCGCGCCCAGACCACCAACGACATCAGGAACGAGATCAAGATCCTGACGCGGACCATCGCCGCGATCGCCGAGGAGCCGCCGCGGTGACGCGCCGCGCCGCGCCGGGGCGGCGCTGACATGGCCGGCCGTTCCGACCGGCGGCGCGGGCGCGGCGGCCTCGATGCCTGGCCCGGCTA
>NZ_JACADQ010000552.1 GCF_016106015.1 Neoroseomonas rubea | reverse complement strand
GGCGGGCGCCGCGTCGTTCGGCGCTGCGGGCGCGGGGTCTGCGGCGCGCGGCACGGGCGGCGGCAAGGGGGTGGCCGTCTGCGCCAGGGCGGGCGCGGCGGCCAGGATCAGGGCAAGGGCAAGGGCACTCGGGACGAATCGCATCGGTCACTCCACGGGAGCGATGCGGGAGATGATGCGCCGCCGGTGCGGCGACAACGGGGCAGCCTCACGCCGCACCATGGAACATCCGGCCGCCGCGTCGTTCGCGGCGCGACCTCAGGACCCGAAGGCCCATTCCCCGGCACGGCGCAGGCGTTCGCCGGTCCAGCCCGCGGCGCGTTCCAGCGCGGACCCGGTGCGGCGGGCGCCGCGCTCGATGCCTTCCCCGGTGCGCTTGGCGGCGCGCTCGATAGCGCGGCCAGAGCGCTGGACAGCACCTTCCCGGGCCTGGGCCGGCATGGCGAGGGCGGCGGCGGCGAGGCCGACGAAGATCGCGCGACGGTTCATGCCTGGAAGTTGGGCAAACCTAAATGTGACGTCAAGCATCGAGGCGGATGCCAAGATCCCGGATCAGCGGTCGCCACAGCGCGTTCTCGGCCGCGACGAAGGCGTCGAACTCGCCCGCGCTCCACGCATTGGTCTGGATGCCGAGGGTGCGCGTCCGCGACTGCACCTCCTCCGACGCCACGGCGCGGACCAGCTCCGCGTTCAGCCGCGCGACGATCGGCGCCGGCGTTCCCTTGGGCACGCTGATCCCCTGCCAGCCGAAGGCCACCGCATCGTGGCCGAGTTCCCGCAGCGCGGGCACCGCGGGCGCTTCCGCCGTGCGCTGCTCGCTCAGCACGACGAGCGCGCGCACCCGCCCGTCGCGGATGAAGGGTAGCCCGGTCGCCGTATCGATCATGACCAGATCGACATTGCCCGCGAGCAGGTCCTGCATCGCCGCCTGCCCGCCGCGATAGGGCACGTGCTCGGCGGCAAGCCCCGAGCGGCGCTTGGCCAGTTCCATCGCGAGATGATGCGGCGAGGCGACGGCGGGCGAACCATAGGTCGGCGCCCGCGTCCGGGACGCGGCGACCAGCGCCGCGAAGTCCCGCTGCGGCGCATCGGCCCGGCAGACGATGTAGAGCGGGAAGCGCCCGATGAAGCCGACGCCGGCAAGGTCGCGGTCCGGGTCGTAGGGCAGGCGGGCATAGAGCGCCGGGTTATAGACAAGGATCCCGTTGTCGACGTGCAGCCAGGTGTATCCGTCAGCCGGCGCGCGGGCGGCGGTCTCGCTCGCCAGCACGGCGCCGCCGCCAGGGCGGTTCTCCACCACCAGGCTCTGGCCAAGCCGCGGGCCCATCTGCGTGGCGAGAAGCCGCGCGAAGACGTCGGAAGGGCCACCCGCCGGATAGCCGACGACCAGGCGAATCTGCCGCTCGGGCCAGCTGCCCTGCGCTCGCGCGCCGCCCGCCGCCGCCGCCATGCCGAGCGCCATCGCGCCGCGCCGTCCGATCATGCCGAGTTCCTCCTCGCGTCCCGGCGCCGAGTCTGGCGCGCGGCGACGGCAACGCCAAGGCATGCCGCCGGGGCGGCGCCAGATCGCGCCGCAGCGCCGCGCCGGGCGGAAGGCGCCGGAGACGACCGGATGGCGCGGCGCGGGGCATCTCCCGCGACGGGGC
>NZ_JACADQ010000551.1 GCF_016106015.1 Neoroseomonas rubea | reverse complement strand
CGCCACGCCCCGCGCCGCCGCGCCGCCGCCGGCGGCGCCCGCCGTGCTGCCGGCGCGCATCCGCATAGCCACCGCCACCGTGCGCCGACAGATCCCGCGCGGGATCTTCGGCACGAACATCGAGGTGATCCGCGACGCCAACGGCCTGTGGGAGGCCGAGGCGGCACGTCTGCAGCCCGAGATCACGGCGATCGCGCGCGGGCTCGGCATCTCCCTCGTGCGGTTCCCCGGTGGCGTCTGGTCGGATGCCTATGACTGGCGGCACGGCATCGGCCCGCAATCCGCGCGCGCCACGACGCCGACGCATCCCGGCGCGCCCGAGACCTACCGCCACGGCTTCGGCACGGATGAAGCACTCGCCTTCGCGCGGCAGATCGGCGCGGGGCTGCTCATCACGGTCAATGCCGGCAACGGTACGGCCCGCATGGCCGCCGACTGGGTCCGCTACGTCAACGGCGAGGGCGGCCGCGCGCCGCGCGACGGGCGCGTCGAATGGTGGGAGATCGGCAACGAGCTCTACATCGACGGCGACGCCTCCGGCGGCCACACCACGCCCGAGCGTTATGCGGAACGCGTGGTGGAATTCGCCCGCGCCATGCGCGCCGTCGATCCATCGATCCGCATCATGGCGATCGGGCTGCGCAATTTCGGCCGCTACCGCTTCAACGCCTTCGACCGCTGGAACGAGGTGGTGCTGCGCCGCGCGGGGGCGGAGATCGACGCGCTCGCCGTGCACAACGCCTATGCGCCGCTGGTGGCCGATGGGCGCGGCGCCGACCCGCTCGCGGTCTATGCGGCGATGTGGGCCTTCCCGCGCCAGGTCGCGCGCAACCTGGCCGAGACGCGCGCCGAGATCGCGCGCTTCGCGCCCGGCCGCGCCGATCGCATCGCGCTTGCCGTGACCGAATGGGGCCCGCTGTTCGCCATCGATCCGGCCTCGCCCTGGATCGACCACGTGAAGACCATGGGCTCGGCGATCTACGTCGCCTCGATCCTCGCCGCCTTCGCCGAGGAACCGGCGCTCGAGGTCGCCAACTTCTTCAAGCTGAACGAGCCGATGTTCATGGGCTGGATCGGCCGGCGCGGCGGGCGCTGGGTTGCGAACGCCAATGCCGCGGCGTTCCGCATGATCTCCCGCGGGATGGAACCCGGGCTGCTCGCGACCGAGGTGGAGGTGGCGCGCTACGCCACGCGCGACCTCGGCTTCGTCGCGGCGACGCGGGACGTGCCCTATCTCGACGCGCTGGCCACGCGCTCGGCCGATGGGCGCGTGCTGACGCTGCTGCTGGTCAACAAGCACCCCGAGGCGGCGATCGAGGCGCGCATCGCCCTCGCCGGCGCATCCGGCGCCGCGTCGGTCACGGCCGAGACGCTCTCCGCCGACGCGCCCGACGCGCATGTCGGGACGGAGTTGCTGCGAATCCCCGGCCTGCGCTGGGCGGACCAGGCGCGCGCCGGCCCGCGCGGCCGCTTTCACCTGGGCGGGGAAGGCGAGATCCGGCTGGAGAGGCGGGAACTGGGCCGCAGCGGCGCGGAGACGGTGGTGCGCGTCCCGCCGCACGCCATCACGCTGCTCCGCTTCGAGGGCGTGGGGCGGCCGTGAGCGCCACCGGCCTGCCGCGCGCCCTGCCGGGGGCGCTGGCGCT
>NZ_JACADQ010000550.1 GCF_016106015.1 Neoroseomonas rubea | reverse complement strand
CTCGCCGCGCCGCTGCTCGGCCCGGCCGCCGACGCGGCGCTCGGCGCGATCGGCCGCGCGTGGGCGTCGGACCGGCGGCCCGAGCATGCGCGCAACCGGCAGGATGTCGCGCTGCTCGCCGGCCTGCTGCTGCTCGCCCCGGGGTTCCAGCGCACATGATCGCCCGCCTCGGCCGCCGCGAGTTGATCCGCGCCGGGCTCGGCGCCGCCATGCTGCCGGGGCTGCGCGGACTCGCCTTCGCCGGGCAGGCCGGCCCGCCGGCGCCGCTGCTGATCCTGGTCTTCCTGCGCGGGGGGATGGACTCGCTGCATTTTCTCTCCCCCGCCGACGATGCCGCCTTCGTCGAGATGCGCGCGGCGGAGCTGCGCACGACGGCCGAGGGCGCGCAGGCCGGCGATCGGCTGGACGCGCATCGCGCCGTAGATTTCCGCCTGCATCGCGAGGCGGCCGGTCTCGCCGGCATCTGGCGCGACCGCCGCCTCGCCCTTTGGCCCGCGGCCGGCCTTCCCGAGCCGACGCGCAGCCATTTCGAGGCACAGTCGCTGATGGCGACGGGGCGCGGACGCTCCCGGGAAGCGCGCGGCGGCGGCTGGCTCGGCGCCTGGGCGGCAGCGCTGGGGCAGGATGTGCTGCCCGGCCCCTTCGCCTTGGCGGGCCAGGGCGGGCTGCCGCCGGACCTTGCCGGCGCGGGACGGGCCGTCTCGGTGCCGTCGCTCGCCGGCGGGCTTGCCCTCCCCGGCGGGCGGATCGGCGCGCTGGCGATCGAGGCGCTGCACGCGGACGGGCAGGACGCCGTCTCCCGCGCCGCACGCGCGGCGATCGGCGACCTGCGCGCGCTGGAAGCGCTCCTGCCGCGCGACGGCGAGGGGCGCGTCCTGCCATATCGTCCTGCCAACAGCGCCGACTATGCCGGCGCAGGCGGCTTCGGCGCGGCGCTCGCCGCCGTCGCGCAGGCGGCAAAGATCCATCCCGGCCTGGTCGCCGCGCAGGTCGACCTCGGCGGCTGGGACACGCATGAGGGCCAGGGCTGGCGCCTGCCGAACCTGGTGCGGACGCTCTCGCGCGGCCTCGCCGCCCTCGATGCCGACCTCGCGGACCTGCCGCGCCGATGGACCGTGCTGGTCGCGAGCGAATTCGGCCGCCGGCTGCGCGCCAATGGCAGCGGCGGTACGGACCATGGCCGCGCCGGCACGGTCATGGCCTTCGGCCGCGGTGGCGCGCTCGGCGGGCATTTCGGCGCCTGGCCGGGGCTGGCGCGCGATGCGCTGGAGGATGGCGTCGATCTCGCTGTGGCCGAGGATTACCGCGCGGTGTTTCGGCGGGTGATGCAGGATCTGGCGGGGCGGAGCGTGGTGTAGCGGGGGCGTGCGGCGCAGGACCTTCGCGCAAGGCAGGCCGGCGCCTCGCGCCGCGCCGCGGCCCTCAACGCCGCCCCGCCCGCATGCTACAGCCCCGCCGCCATGTCAGATCCAGCCGCCCCCACCCTCGCCGGCGCGAAGCGCATCGTCGTCAAGATCGGCTCAGCCCTGGTGGTGGATGCCGATACGGCGGCGCCGCGCGCGGCCTGGCTCGCCTCGGTCGCGGCCGATGTCGCGGCGCTGCGCGCATCGGGGGCGGAGGTCGTGCTCGTCTCCTCCGGCGCCATCG
>NZ_JACADQ010000055.1 GCF_016106015.1 Neoroseomonas rubea | reverse complement strand
TCCGCTCTTCCGATCTCGCCGAACTGCCCGTGGCCGGGGAGGGCGGGGCGACGCCCAGCGGCCCCTTCGCGGCGCTCGCCGCGCTGCGCGGCCAGGCGAAGGGATCCTGACGTCCCCGCGCGCGACCCGGGCCCGGCGCCCGGCGGGCACAACCGGTCCCTTGCGCCCCGCGGGGGTGGGTGCTAATGCCCGCCGCTCCCGCTATCCTTGACGTATTGATGAAAGAGGCTCGGCGCCATGGCCGTTCCGAAGAAGAAGGTTTCGCCCTCCCGCCGCGGCATGCGCCGTAGCCATGAGGCGCTGAGCGCCCCCTCCTATCAGGAGTGCTCGAACTGCGGCGAACTGAAGCGTCCGCACCATGTCTGCTCCCACTGCGGCCACTATGACGGCCGCGAAGTGGTGGCGGCGGAGCGCGTGGGCCAGACGATCCGCGGCTGACCGCGGTGACGACGACCCCGCGCCCGGAACGCTGACGATGGCGCAGCAGGGGCCTGCTTTCTCGCTCGCGATCGATGCCATGGGCGGCGACGCGGCGCCGGAGGTGGTGCTCGACGGGCTGGAACTGGCGGCCGAGCGGCATCCCGATGCGCGCTTCCTGTTGGTGGGTGACGAGGCGCTGGTTGCCGGCGGCCTCGCCCG
Source organism: Neoroseomonas rubea (assembly GCF_016106015.1). Classification (GTDB taxonomy): domain Bacteria; phylum Pseudomonadota; class Alphaproteobacteria; order Acetobacterales; family Acetobacteraceae; genus Neoroseomonas; species Neoroseomonas rubea. Next base: position 17,122 of record NZ_JACADQ010000055.1, on the reverse strand, counting down.
CCGGAAGCGGGCCGCGCGCGCCTGCAGCCTGCGCCACGCACCCGACCGCATTTCCGGCGACATGAAGCCGACCGCCGCGCTGCGCGTGCGCGGGTCATCGATGCGCGTCGCCATCGACGCGGTGGCGGCGGGCGAGGCCGCGGGCGTGGTCTCGGCCGGCAATACCGGCGCGCTGATGGCGCTCGCCAAGATCGTCATCAAGACGATGCCCGAAATCGACCGGCCGGCGCTCGCCGCGATCGGCCCTTCCGCGCGCGGCGACGTGGTGCTGCTCGACCTCGGCGCCAACGTGCAATGCGACGCGCGGAACCTCGTCGAGTTCGCGGTGATGGGCGACGCCTTCGCGCGCGCCGTGCTCGGCCTGACCAATCCGACGATCGGCCTGCTGAACGTGGGCTCGGAGGAGTTGAAGGGCGACGACCGCGTCCGCCACGCCGCCGAGACGCTGCGCGATTCGCATATCGGCCAGAACTTCCGCGGCTTCGTGGAAGGCCACGACATCACCGCCGGGACGACCGACGTGATCGTGACCGACGGCTTCACGGGGAATGTCGCGCTCAAGACCGGCGAAGGCGCGCTCAAGCTCATGCGCGACCTGCTGCGGCAGGTCTTCACGAGCAGCGTGCCCGCGCGCCTGGGCTACCTGCTTGCGCGCCCGGCGCTCGACCGGCTGCGCGAATGGATGGATCCGCGCCGCTACAACGGCGCGATCCTGATCGGCCTCAATGGCGTCGTCGTGAAGTCCCATGGCGGGACGGATGCGCTTGGCTTCGCGCACGCGGTCGATGTCGCCATGGACATGGTGACGCACGGCTTCAACGAGCGTATCCGTGAAGGCCTGACCCGCCTGTCCACCTCCGGCCCGCGGGTGCCGGCCGAGCCCCGCTGAAGGCAAGCCTGCCCATGGTCCTGCGCGCGACGATTGCCGGCTGCGGCGGCTATCTGCCGGAAACCCGGCTTTCGAACGACGAACTCGCCGCGCTGCATGGGCTCGAGACCTCCGACGCCTGGATCCGCGAGCGCACGGGCATCGGCTTCCGCCACGTGGCGGCACCCGACCAGACGGCCTCCGACCTCGGCGCGGCCGCGGCGCGCGATGCGCTGGCACGCGCTGGCGTGGCGGCCGAGGAGGTGGACGCGATCCTCGTCGCGACCTCGACCCCCGACTCGGCCTTCCCCGCGACCGCGGTGCGCATCCAGGCCAAGCTCGGCGTGACGAAGGGCTTCGCCTTCGACATGGCGGCGGCCTGCACCGGATTCGTCTACGCGCTCGGCGTGGCGGACAGCCTGATCCGCGCCGGCCAGGCGCGCTGCGTGCTGGTGATCGGCACGGAAGTCTATTCGCGCATCCTCGACTGGACCGACCGCGGCACCTGCGTGCTGTTCGGGGACGGCGCCGGCGCGGTGCTGCTGCGCGCGGAGGAGAATGGCGGCACGCGGGAGGATCGCGGCATCCTCTCCTGCCACCTGCATGCCGATGGTCGCTTCGGCGACATCCTGCATGTCGAGGGCGGCGCGGGGTCGACCGGCGGGGCCGGCCTGCTCCGCATGGCCGGCAAGGAAGTGTTCCGCCACGCGGTCACCAAGCTGGCGTCCGTTGTGGATGAGGCACTGGTCGCCAACGGCATGACGCATGGCGATGTGCGCTGGCTGGTGCCGCACCAGGCGAACCTCCGCATCATCGAGGCGATGGGACGAAAGCTGCATCTGCCGGCCGAGCGCGTCGTCGTCACGGTGGACCGGCACGCCAACACCTCGGCAGCCTCGATCCCGCTCGCGTTGGCGGAAGCCTGCGGGGATGGGCGCATCCGGCCGGGCGATCTCGTCGTCATGGAAGCGATCGGCGGCGGCCTGACCTGGGGCGCGGCGCTGGCCCGCTTCTGACAAGCGCGGTTGACGCAGCCCCCGGCGCGCGGGTTTCATAGCGTTCATAACGGGTTGCGAGACCATGCAAGGGATGAACACGGTGACGCGCGCGCAGCTCGCGGAAGCGATCTACGCCAATGTCGGCCTTTCGCGGAATGAGAGCGCGGCGCTGCTCGAGACCGTGCTGGAGCGCATCTCCGCCGCGCTCGAGGCCGGGGAACCCGTGAAGATCTCGGCCTTCGGCACCTTCCTCGTACGGCAGAAGGGCCAGCGCGTCGGGCGCAACCCCAAGACCGGCGTCGAGGTTCCGATCCTGCCGAGAAAGGTGTTGAGCTTCCGTCCCTCCCAGGTCCTTAAGGCGCGGATCAACAACGAACCCGTAGGGGCCGAGGAATGAGCGACGAGGTCTCCGACGCCGAGGCGCGCGGCAAGCCGCGCAAGGCGCCGACGGCGTTCCGCACCATCAGCGAGGTCGCGGACGACCTGCACATCCCGCAGCACGTCCTGCGCTTCTGGGAGACGAAGTTCCCGCAGCTCAAGCCGCTCAAGCGCGGTGGCGGGCGGCGCTACTACCGCCCCGAGGACATCGCGCTGCTGCGCCGCATCTCCGACCTGCTCTACACCCAGGGCTACACGATCAAGGGCGTGCAACGGCTGCTGCGCGACGGCACGGATGAGGGGCCGCAGGCCGCGGTGACGGGGGAATTGCCGCTGGGCGATCCGCCGCCGGCGGCGGAGGAGCAGGAAACCGCCGCGCTGCGGGAGGCGCTGGCAGAGCTTGAGTCCATTGCGCGGGAGTTGCGTGCGCTCGCTGCCTGAGAGGGGGTGGCAAGCACGCGCGCCGGATGCTAAACGGCGCGCCTCGGTCGGGCAGTAGCGCAGCCTGGTAGCGCATCAGTCTGGGGGACTGGGGGTCGTGGGTTCGAATCCCGCCTGCCCGACCATCTTCCCCCGCCTCCCATCATGGCAGTCGCGAAATCTCGGTCGTCACCACCATGGCTGACGCCGATCATGTTGCCCGCCGCCCGTCGCGACCTTGTCCCGCCATTCGCCGCACCGATGGCGCATTGGGCCAGTGGGCCCTCATCACGGGGACAAAGGGGGCTGACGCCCAATGCTGGGTGGGTTGCGCCCGCCTTCACCACTCCGGCCGCGTGAAAAGCGACTGAATTCTCAAGGGTTTGTTCACGTTCCTTTGAATGGCACGCCGAGTGCAGTCATCGCTCCGCGCCACGCCGCCCGGCGTCGGCAAAACTGCGAGGAGCGCCTCCGATGGCGAATGACACCTACCGCTTCATCCTGTCCGCGGGCCGCGTGACCAGCGTATTGGAGTTGCACAACGGCGCGTGGCGCCAGAAGTCGATCGACGGCGGCGACAGCTTTGTCATCGAGGCGAACCGCATCATCTGGACGGAACTCTACCCGACCCATCGGGAAGTGAAGGTCTTCTCGCGCGTATCCGGCGATACCTACACCGAGACCGCTGAGTTCTATCTGCGGCCGGACGGCACGCCCTTCATGCCTGGCGCCCAGTTCGGCGACGACAGCGACAACCGCATCAGCGGCGACGACCGCAACAACACGGTTTTCGGCGGCGGTGGTTCGGATGACGTCGGCGGCGGGAACGGCAACGACTTCCTGTATGGCGGGGTCGGCGAGGACACGATCCGCGGCGGCCAAGGCGCCGATGACGGGACGGGCGGCGACGGCAACGATCACATGTTCGGCGAGGATGGCGATGACCGCATGCGCGGTGGCCATGGCCGCGACGACATTGCCGGCGGGCTCGGCGACGACCGGCTGCTTGGCGAATATGACGACGACCGGCTGAGCGGCGGCAGCGGCCGCGACGACATGTACGGCGGCTGGGGCAATGACAGCCTCTCCGGCGACGATGGCGACGACAAGCTGCATGGCGGCCTCGGCAACGACACGCTCGCGGGAGGGGTCGGCGACGACGATCTCGACGGCTTCGAGGGCGATGACCGCCTCCACGGCGATGCGGGGCGCGACAGGCTGCGCGGCGGCAATGGCCGCGACCTCCTCGAAGGCGGCGCGGATGACGACCGCCTCGAAGGTGAGGCTGGCGACGACACGCTCGCGGGCGGCGACGGCGCGGATGACCTGCGCGGCGGCTGGGGCAACGATGCGCTGGCCGGCGACGCGGGCGACGACAAGCTCCATGGCGGCATCGGTGACGACACGCTCGCGGGCGGCCTCGGCAATGACGAGATCGATGGCTACTGGGGCCACGACCTCATGTACGGGGATGCCGGCAGCGACCGCCTGCGCGGCGACTACGGCCGCGACACGCTCGATGGCGGGGACGGCAATGACACGGTCCAGGGCCAGGCCGGCAACGACTCGGTGGCCGGCGGCGCGGGCGACGACTTCGTGCATGGCGGCATCGACGTCGATGTGCTCGCGGGCGGGACCGGTGCCGATCGATTCTTCTTCTCGAGCCATGGCGCGGCGCATGCCGACACCGTCACCGACTTCAGCGCCGCAGACGACCAGCTGGTCCTGTGGGGCATGGCGTTCGGCGGCCTTGCCGCCGGCGCGCTCGCGGCGAACCGCTTCGAGTCGAATGACAGCGGCGCGGCGAGCGCCGCGGCAACGCGCTTCGTCTACGAGACCGACACTGGCTCGGTCTGGTACGATGCGGATGGGAACGGTGCAGGCGGGCGTTCGCTCGTCGCGCAATTGACGAACCTTGCGGGCGTCACCGCGAGCGACTTTTCCATCATCTGATCGCGAAGGGCGCGGGGCCGGTCAGCCCCGCGCCACCGCCTGCGGCAGGAACGCCCCGTTGTAGTACGGGGTCACCGACAACGGCTTGCGCGCCGCGTACACATAGGCCGGGTGGTAGACCATGTGGATGATCGCCTCCTCCCCGATCGCGATGTCGGCGGCCTGGGCGAACAGCGCGTTGCGCTTCGACTCGTCCATTTCGACCAGCGCCTGGGCCACCAACGCATCGGCCCGCGGGCTCGAATGCCGCGTCCGGTTGGCGGTGCCGAGGCCCTGATCCCGGTTGAAGGTGTGGACCAGCGCGCGATAGGCGTAGGAAACATTGTCCGCGCCGTACTGCGCCGCCATCACGCTGAAGGTCTGCCGCGCGGCGGCCGGGAAATAGGCCGCGTTTGGCATGGTCTGCACTTCCGTCCGCACGCCGATGCGGGTCCAGAACTGTGCAATGGCCTGGGCCACCTTCTCGTCGTTCGGATAACGGTCGTTGGTCGCGTGGATGGTGATCTGGAAGCCGTTCGGATAGCCGGCTTCGGCCAGCAACCGACGCGCGCGCTCCACATCCTGCGCCACGACGCGCAGGTTCGTGGATGTGCCGGGCGTGCCTTCCGGCAGCAGGTTGGAGGCGACGCTCGCCGCGCCCTCCATCACGCGCTCGACGATGGCCTGGCGGTTCAGCGCGAGGGAGAGCGCCTGGCGCACGCGGGCATCCTTGAGCGGGTTGCGCGTCATGGGCTGGCCCGCCGCGTCGCGCACGAAGGGCGAGACGTCCCGGTCCATGTCCATGGCGATGTACATCACGCGCATGCCGGGGATCTGCGTGACGTTGATGTTCGCGTCGCGCCGGAGGCGGGCGATATCCGCGACCGAGACCTCGTCGATCGCCTGCACGTCGCCGGCGAGCAGTGCCGCCATGCGGCTGGCGTCGGACGAGATGACCTTGAAGTTCACCGTCTCGAAGTCCGGCGCGGCGCCGAACCAATGCGGGTTGCGGCGCATCTCGACGAATTCGCCGAAGCGATGGTCCACCAGCGTGTAGGGGCCGGAGAAGACGCGCACATTCCTCGCGTTGAAGTCGGCGGTACGCAGTTCCGGGCCGAGCGATTTCGAGAGGATCGCGACCTCTGTCATGTCCTCGACCATGAAGGGGTAGGGCTGGGCGGTGTGCAGCAGGATGGTTCGCGCATCCTTCACCTCGGTCCGCGTGATGGCGCGGACGAAGATGTGATAGGCGCCGGCCGAGCCCGTGATCGTCGGCACGCGGGCAATGGAATAGGCGGCGTCCTCCGCCGTGATGGGGGTGCCATCGCTGAACTTCGCATCGGCGCGCAGGGTGAATTCCCACGCCGTGCCGTCATTCACCGGGCGCCAGCGCTCGGCGATGCCGGGCTCCGGCTTGCCGTCCGCGCTCATGCCGACGAAGCGGGCATGCAGGGCGCGGAGCAGGTTCTGCTCGCCCGACAGGCGGAAATGCGGGTCCATCGATGTCGGGCTGAGCTTCAGCCCAGCGCGAAGCGTGCCCGCCGCCTGCGCCTGCGCGCCGCGCGGCAGGCCCGCCACAGCGAGGAAGCCACCCGCGGCGGCCGCCTTCAGGAATTCGGAGCGCTTCATGGCCGGATCCTCCCGTTGATCCCGGGCGCGATCCTTGGCCATGGCGCCCGGCGGCGCAAGCGCGCTCAGCGCGGCTCGCCAACCCCATAGTAGAGCGCGACCGTGTGCGTCGCCTCGGCAAACATGAGCCAGCGTTCCGCGAGCAACCCGACCAGCGCCAGCAGCGCCGCCGCCAGCGCGAGGATGCCCGCCGGCACACCGCCCATGGGCAGGGCAAGAGCGAGCAGCACCGCCGGTGCGGCGAAGCCCACGAGGCTCGCGATCCGGCGCAGCCGCGCCGCATGGACGCGCCCGATGCGGAAGGCCATCTCCCGCAGCAGGTAGTTGGTCTCGGTATGCGGCGGATCGAGCGGCCGCACCTTGCCGATGAAGCCGAGGCCCGTGGCACTTTCCATCGTCGCGACCGGCGGCGCGGCGTCGATGCTGGCCCAATAGACGCGCTTGAAGACGAAGGACCCGGCGCCGAGAAGTGCCGCGATCGCCGCCGGCACCGCCGCCGCCCCCCAGAAGGCCGCCAGCATCGCCAGCAGCACGGCGCCCGAAAAGGCGCCGAACAGCAGGTAGCCCGGCGTCGTCAGTGGGTTGTGCCATTGCCGGATCGGCTTGAGGGAGGCGTAGATCATGCCGGTGCAATAGACAGTCGCCGCGGCACCGGCCGCGGCGAGCAGCCCGGTCCACCAGGCGAGCCATTCCTTGCCGCCGATCACCGCGATGAAGAACAGCCCCGCCGGCGCGAAGGTCACGACCGCCGCCACGCCTTCGCGCGACAGCCACGATGACCGCCACTGGCTGAGCGCCCGCCAGGCGCGTTCTGGCCGGCCGAGATGCGCTGTGGATGAGAGCAGCCCCAGCATGATGAGCACCAGCGCGAGGCCCACCGCGCCTGCGCCGAAGGCTGCTCCGCCCGGCACAAGGCCCAGCGGCCGCAGCAGCCCCATCCAGAAGAGCAGCCCGTAGCCCGCCCCGGAGGCGACGGTGAAGAAGACGATCGACGGCGCGGGATTCATCGCGACAGCACCTTGTCCACCCAGCGCAGCAGCGGGTTCGTGATGCGGGACGGCAGGGGCCCGGCCTCCTTCGGCGGCCCCGCATCGGCCTTCGGCGCACGGCGCGGCGGCAGATAGCGGTTCACGGGCTTGTAGCCGAGCTCGGGCATCAGCTCGACGCCGCCGCGTTCGGCCACCAGCTTCGAGACCGCGCTCTCGGGATCGCCGAGGTCGCCGAAATGCCGCGCATGGGCCGGGCAGGTCGACACGCAGGCGGGCACGCGCTGCGGCTCGGGGATCGTCTCGTTGTAGATGCGGTCCACGCAGAGCGTGCACTTCTTCATCACGCCCGCATCGTCGTCGAATTCCCGCGCGCCGTAGGGGCAGGCCCAGGCGCAGAGCTGGCAGCCGATGCAGATGTCGGTGTTGACCAGCACGATGCCGTCCTCGGCCCGCTTGTACGAAGCGCCGGTGGGGCAGACGGTGACGCAGGCCGGCGTCTCGCAATGCAGGCAGGAGCGGGGGAAGTGGACCGTGCGGCCTTCCTCGCCCTCGCCGGCTTCATAGGCATGGACGCGGTTGAACCAGACGCCCTCCTGGCCCGCGGAATAGGCGTTGCGGTCGGGCAGCGGCGCCATGTGGCCGCTGGTGTTCCATTCCTTGCAGTTGGTCGCGCAGGCATGGCAGCCGACGCAGGTGTCGAGGTCGATGACGAGGCCGAGCTTCTTCGCACCGGGCGCCGGCGTTGGCAGGGACGTCACGGGCGGTCTCCCCCGGCGTTGTAGCGCAGGATGTCCGGCGTCTGAGGCATGTTCGGCGGCGTCTCCAGCAGCGTCGGCAGCGGGTCGGTGATGCCGTCCTCGCCCGGGGCGCATTTCGTCACCTTCACGCGCAGATCGTACCAGGCGGCCTGGCCCGTCACGGGATCGGCGTTCGCGAGGCGCGGCCCGGTCTGCGCCGGCAGCCATTCGCTGATGACGTGGTTGAGCAGGAAGCCGCGCTGCGCTTCGGCGGCGCTGGGCGAGAGCATCCATGCGCCGGCGCGCTTGCCGATGGCGTTCCAGGTCCAGACGGTGTCGCGGTTGACGCCTTCCATCAGGGACAGCTGCGCCTTCACGCGCCCGTTGCGGCTTTCCACCCAGACCCAGTCATCCTGCGCGAGGCCTTCGGCCTCGGCGCGCGCGCGCGACATGTACAGCTTGTTCGAACCGTGGATCTGCCGCAGCCACGCGTTCATCGATCCCCAGGAATGGTACATCGCCATCGGCCGCTGCGTGACGGCCGAGAGCGGGTAGGGATCCGTGTCGTGCTGCTGCTGCTCGAGCGGCGCGTACCAGAAGGGCAGCGGGTCGCAGTATGTGCGCACACGCTCGCGCAGCGCCTCGGGCGGCTGCTTCGCGCCATGGCCTTCCGCGGCCAGGCGGAACTTCTGCAAGGGCTCCGACCAGATCTGCAGCACGATCTGGTTCGAATTGCCCATCATCCCCATCGCCTTGGCGTTCGCCAGGTAGGTGGCGTTGGCGTGCTTGAAGTAGGATTCCTCCGGCGCGAGGTTGTGACGCCAGAAGCAGCCATTCTCGATGTAGCGCTGCAACTGGTCCTTGTTGGGCTCGCCCACGCCCTTCTTCGACCCATCCTCGCCCCGCCAGCCGGCGAGCGGCCCCACGCCCGGCATGCGCTGGTGGTTCACGATGTAGTCCGGATAGTCCTTGAACTTCGGCGAGCCGTCCTCCTTCACGAAGGCCGGCAGGCCGAGCCGCGCCCCCAGTTCGATCAGCACCTCCTGGAAGGGGCGGACGTCGCGGTCCGGCTTGATGACGGGCTGGCGGATCGCATCGCCGGGGCCGTGCGAGGAGCCGATCGGGCGGTCGAGGATGCTGATCGCATCCCAGCGCTCCAGGTAGGTGGTGTCCGGCAGGATCAGGTCGGCATAGGGGACCGTCTCGCTGAAATAGGCGTCCGAATAGATGACGTGCGGGATGACGTACTCGCCGTCCTCATCCTGCGCCGTCAGGCAGCGGATCGTCTCCAGCGGGTTCATGGCGCTGTTCCAGGCCATGTTCGCCATGAACATGAACAGCGTGTCGATCTTGTAGGGATCGCCCTTCTCGGCATTGCCGATGACGGTGTGCATCATCCCGTGCAGGCCGAGCGGCGCTTCCCAGGAGAAGGCGTGGTCGATGCGGATCGGCGTGCCGTCATCCTCGACCAGCAGGTCGTCCGGGCCGGAGGGGAAGGACAGGATGTTGCCCGCGAGCGGCGTGTTCGGCTTCGCCCCGCGCCCCGCCGGGCCGAGCCCGGGCGGGATGGGCCGCGGGAAGGGCGACTTGTAGCGCCATGAGCCCGGCGTATCGACCGCACCCAGCAGCATCTGCAGGATGTGCAGAGCCCGGCAGGTGTGCAGCCCGTTGGAATGCGCGCTGATGCCGCGCATGGCATGGAAGGCGACGGGGCGCCCTACCATCGTCTCATGCGTGCGGCCCCAGACATCCGTCCACGGGATGTCGAGCGTCAGCGGCTGGTTGAATGCGATGTCCGCGACCTCGGCAGCGAGGCGGCGGATGCGCTCCGCGCCGATGCCGCAGCGCTCCGCCACCGCTTCCGGCGCGTAGTCCTCGCCCAGGTAGCGTTCGGCCATCAGTTGGAAGACCGGCTGTGCGCGGCGTCCATCGGGCAGCGTGAACTCGCCGACCAGCACGGCGCTCAGCGACACGTCATCGGCCGCGATCGCGCCGCGCGTGCGGTCCCAGGCGAGCGGCTTGCCATCGGCGTCCCGGGCGAAGAGCCCGTCATCGGCCCCGCCGGGATTGCGCACCACCAGCCAGGGCGCGTTGGTGTAGCGCACCAGGAATTCGCCATCGACGCGGTCGGTGCGGATCAGCTCGTGGATCAGCGCCATGATCAGCAGCCCGTCCGTCCCCGGCCGGATGCCGACCCATTCGTCGGCGACTGCCGAATAGCCGGTGCGCACGGGGTTCACGGACACGACCTTCGCGCCGCGGCCCTTCAGCGCGGCGAGGCCGGTCTTGATCGGGTTGGAATCATGGTCCTCGGCGACGCCGAAGATCATCAGGTACTTCGCGTGCTCCCAGTCCGGCTCGCCGAATTCCCAGAAGGACCCGCCGATGGTGTAGAGCCCGCCGGCGGCCATGTTGACCGAGCAGAAGCCGCCATGCGCCGCGAAGTTCGGCGTGCCGAACTGCGCCGCCCAGAAGCCAGTGAGCGACTGGGACTGGTCGCGCCCCGTGAAGAAGGCAAGGCGCCGCGGATCGGTCTGCCGCACATGCTTCAGCCAGCCGGTGGCGATCTCCATCGCCTCCTCCCAGCTGATCTCGGCGAATTCGCCCGACCCGCGCGGCCCGACGCGCTTTAGCGGCGCCTGCAGCCGGGCCGGGGAATACTGCGTCATGATCCCGGCGCTGCCCTTGCCACAGAGCACGCCCTTGTTCACGGGATGGTCGGGGTTGCCTTCGATGTAGCGGACGCGGCCATCCTTCAAGTGCACGCGGATGCCGCAGCGGCAGGCGCACATGTAGCAGGTGGTGGTCTTCACCTCGTCGCCGATCGGTGCCGAATAGGCGATCCTGTCGGTCGCGCCGCCGTCGTCCGGCATGTCCTGGTCGTCCCCTGCGCTGTCGCTTCCCCCGAAGTAGCGCATGGCCCTCGCCCTTCGCAAAGGGGGAGCGCGGCGCCATATGCGATACATGCCGGAGACCCCCGCCGCATGTCCCTTCGCCTCGCCGCGATCCTCTCCAGTGTCCTACTAGGGGCCTGCTCGGTCGTGGGCATCCGCTCCGGCACCGAGGAACCGGCCTTCACCGTGCTCGCACGGGAGGGTGAGGTGGAGATCCGCCGCTACGCCGCCCGCATCGCCGCCGAGACCGCGGTCGCGGGCGCGGAGGAGGAAGCGCGGCAGGAAGGCTTCCGCCGCCTCGCCGGCTACATCTTCGGGGGCAATGCCCGACGCGACCGCATCGCCATGACCGCCCCCGTGGCGCAGGTGCGTGGCGAGCGCATCGCCATGACGGCGCCCGTCGCCCAGTCCGGCGACGGCTCGCGCATCCGCTTCTTCATGCCCGCGCGCTTCACGATCGAGACCCTGCCGGTCCCGAACGATCCGCGCGTCACGCTGGTGACGGTGCCGGAGGAGACGGTCGCGGTGCTGCGCTTTGCCGGCCTGCCGCGCGCGGCCACGGTGGCGGAACGCCGCGCGGCCCTGCTCGCCGCGCTCGAGACGGGCGGCTGGCGGCCGGTGGGCGAGGTCGAGGCGTTCTTCTACGACCCGCCCTGGACCGTGCCGGCGCTGCGTCGCAACGAGGTCGTCGTCGCGGTCGCTCCGCGCTAGTCCGCCCGCCCGGCCGAGACGGCGAGCGTCATCTCGTCCGTCCGCGCCTGATAGGTCACGCCGCGCCGCATCGCCCAGGTGTTCACCTGGAAATAGAGCGGGATCAGGGCCGTCTCGTCCCGCAGCGCCCGGCGCGTCGCCTCCTGCGTCAATCTCTCGCGCTCCCGGTCGTCCATGCTGCGGCGCGCGCGCTGGATGATCGCGTCGATCTCCGGGTTGGAATACCGCCCGCGATTGGCCGTCCCCAGGCCGAGCGTCGTGTCCCAGGAGTGGATCTGCGTCTCCAGCATCCCCAGCACCTCCGGATTGGGCGAGAAGCCGGCAAGGTTGACGGAATAGCGGAGCTGCGCCGCCTCGGTCAGCCAGACGCCGCGCGGCTTGACCTCGACCGTCGCGGTCAGGCCGAGCCGTGTCCACATCTGCGCGATCGCCTGCACCACCTGCTCGTCATTCACGTAGCGGTCGTTCGGCCCGTTCACCTGCACGGCAAAGCCGCGGGGGAAGCCTGCCTCGGCCAGCAGGCGGCGCGCCCCGTCCAGGTCGAAGGCGGGTGGCGTCAGGTCGGGGGAGGTGCCGAAATAGCCCGCCGGGCCGAGGTCGCCGGCCGCCACCGCCTGGCCCTGCAGCGTGCGCGCGACGATCGCCTCCCGGTTGATGGCGATGGACAGCGCCCGGCGCACGCGCGCGTCGCGCAGCGGGTTCCGCAGCGGCGCGCCCTCCGGCACGCGGATATGCGGGCTCTCCTCCCGCCCCGAATCGAGGGTCAGGAAGATCAGGCGGTTGGACGGGATTTCCGCCGTCGCGAAGGCGGGATCGGTCCGCAGCCGCGCGAACTGGTCGGGCGGGACGATCTCGATCAGGTCCACATCGCCCGACCGCAGCGCGGCGACCCGCGCCCCGGCGTTCGGGATGGGGCGGAACTCGACCGTCGCATGCGCCGGCGCGGTGCCGGCGAAGGCCTCGCTCCGCGCGTAGCGCACCGGCTGGCCGGGTTGCCAGGATACCAGGCGATAGGGCCCGCTGCCGATCATCGCGCTGCCGTCGTTGAAGGCGGCGGTGGTCAGCCCCTCCCGCTTCGGCACGATCATCACCAGCGCCAGCTGGTTCAGCAGCAGCGGGAAGGGACCGTTGGTGCGCAGCCGGACGGTGCGTGGGCCCACGGCCTCCACCGCCGCGACCGGCCGCGTCGCGTAGCGGAAGGACGAAGGGCTGTTCGGCACGTCGCCCGCGCGCGCGATGGTGAAGGCGATGTCCTCGGCCGTGACGGGTCGCCCGTCGCTGAATCGGGCGTCGGGGTCGATCTCGAGCTCCCAGGTGGTCTCGTCCACCACGCGCCAGGACCGGGCGATGGCGGGGCGCAGCACCTGGCGATGGTCCTGCTCGACCAACGGCTGGAAGACGTGCCGGGCATAGGCGATGTTCGTGATGAGGCTCGCGAAATGCGGGTCGAGGCTGGTCGGCCCGGCCTCGACGCCGATGCGCAGGCTCGCGCGGTCCTGTGCGGCGGCGGGCAGGGCGATCAGCGCCGCGAGGGCGACGGGCAGCAGGCGCTTCATGCGGTGGTCTTCCCGTGCATCAGGGGGCAGAGGTCAATCGGCGCCGTGCCGGGCCGCGGCATCCAACCGCCCGGCACGCGGGTGAAGAGGGGCGTGGCGAAGGCCGCGCGCACAGGCATGTCGGCGGGCCAGTCGGCGCGCCAGCGATCGCCCTGCGCCATGGCCACCATCAGGGCCGCGGGGCGCAGGCCGGCCCGTTCCAGCAACGCCACGCCTGCGAGCGCCGAACTCCCGGTCGAGATCACATCGTCCACGAGCAGCGCCCGCCGCCCTGCCAGCCGCGGCAGCAGCCGCGGGTCGAGCCAGAGCCGCCGTTCCCCCGGCGCGGTGGAGGAGGAGGCGGCTACCGATAGCGCATCCTCGTACCACCGCTTGCGCGACCATCCCGGCGCGACCCAGTTCGCATGGCCGAGCGCCTCCGCGACCAGCGGCGCAAACACCTGCCCCAATGTCGGCAGCCCGACCACGACATCGGCGCCGAGGTCGCGCGCGGCATCGCCCATCCATCCGCCGATGCGCCGCGCGACCGCGATCGCCGCCTGGTTGGCGATGAAGCCCGCGACAGCGACGTCGCCATAGTCGCGCAGCGGCAGCACCAGGCGGGAACCGTCCGGCATGGGCGCGGGGTAATGGTCGGTGAAGGGGCCGTCCTCGGCGCCGGGCGCCGCGAAGCCCTGCCAGAACTCCATGGCGCGATCCGTGGCGGCGGGGGACGCAGCGTGGCATCTTCGCCGCAGCGCAGCAACGGAGCGCCCCATGCCCAGCCCCGAGGATCTCGCCCCACTCATCCCCGAGATGGAGGCCTGGCGCCGCGACTTCCACCGCCACCCCGAACTCGGCTTCGAGGAACGGCGCACGGCGGGCATCGTCGCCGGCCTGCTGCGCGGCTGGGGCATCGCGGTGACGGAAGGCATCGGCGTGACCGGCGTGGTCGGCAGCCTGACCGGCACGCGGGGGGCGGGCGGCAACCGCGCCGTCGCGCTGCGGGCGGACATGGATGCGCTCGCCATGCCGGAGGCGACCGGCCTGCCCTATGCCAGCGAAACGCCCGGGCAGATGCATGCCTGCGGGCATGACGGGCATACGGCGATGCTGCTCGGCGCGGCGCGCTGGCTTGCGGCGAACCGCGACCGCTTCGGCGGCACGGTGCATTTCGTGTTCCAGCCGGCCGAGGAATCGCGCGGGGGCGCCGCCCGCATGGTGGCGGACGGGCTGTTCGAACGCTTTCCGGTGGATGCCGTCTATGGCCTGCACAACCTGCCCGGCCTGCCGCTCGGCACCATCGCCGTGCCCAAGGGGCCGGTGCTGGCGGCCTCCGACACCTGGGAGGTGACCTTCCACGGCGCGGGCGTGCACGGGGCGCGGCCGCATCTGGGCACCGACGCGCCGCTGGCTGCCGCGCAGTTCATCGCGGCCCTGCCCATGCTTGTCGCGCGGGAGATCGACCCGCTGCAGGCCGCCGTGCTCAGCGTCGGCCACATCGCGGCCGGCGCGCGCGGCGCGCCGAACGTGATCCCCGCCGAGGTCTTTGTCTGCGGTACGGCGCGGTCCTTCAGCGAGGAGGTGCGCGGTCATCTGGAAGCGCGGATCACCGCCGTCGCGCACGGCATCGCAGCGACCTGCCGCGTGGCGGCGGAGCCGCGCTACATCCGCCGCATCTCGCCGACCATCAACCGCGCGGAACAGGCGGCGGTCGCGGTGCGCGCGGCGCGCGCCGCAGTCGGCGAAGCGCGCACCATGGACGATCATCCGCCGCTGACGCCCGGGGAGGATTTTTCCGAGTTCCTCGCGCAGCGGCCGGGGGCCTACGTCTTCCTCGGCACCGGCGACCCAGCGCATCCGGAAGGCGTGCACCACAACCCGCATTTCGACTTCAACGACGCGGCACTGCCGCATGGCGCGGCCTTCTGGTGCGGGCTGGTCGAGCAGGAACTGGCATGAGCGCGCGCATCTGCGTCATCGACACCGACCCGGGCACGGATGACGCGCTCGCGCTGTGGCTCGCGCTGGCGAGTCCCGAACTGGATGTCCGCCTCGTCACCGTCGCGGGCGGCAATGCGGGGCTGGACCGGACGCTGCCCAATGCGCGCGCCATTGTCGGGCTCAGCGGACGTGCCGTCCCCGTCGTGGCCGGCGCGGACCGGCCGCTGCTCGGCGCCTTCACCGCGGAGCCGCGCGTGCATGGGGCGGACGGGATCGGCGGCGTGGCGCTGCCCGAAGGCGCGCCGGCCGCGCCTGGAATCGCGGCCGATTCGATCCGCGCGGTGCTGCGCGCGGAGGAGCGCGTCACGCTCATCGGCATCGGTCCTGCGACGAACCTCGCCCTTGCGCTCGCGTCCGAACCCGCGCTCGCCGCACGCGTCGAGGAGATCGTGCTGATGACCGGCGCCTGGGCGGAGGGGAACATCACGCCCTCCGCCGAGTTCAACGCCTGGTCGGATCCCGAATCCCTCGCCGTGCTGCTCGGCTGCGGGCGGCCGGTGACGCTGGCGACGCTCGAGCTGACGGCGCAGGCGCTGGTGACGCCGGCGCGACTCGCGACGCTGGAGGCCGCCGGCGGCGGCGCCTGCCTGGCCGCGGCGCTCGCCATCCTGCAATCGGTGCCGGCCTCGCGGCGATTCGGGTTCAGGGGATTCCCGTTGCACGACCCCTGCGCGGTGGCGTGGCTGCTCGCGCCGCAGATCTTCGCCACGCGGCGCGTGCATGCCGCGGTCGAGACCCACGGGACGGCGCGCGGCCGCACCGTGATCGACCGGTGGGAGAGAAGCGGCCAGCCGTCGAACGCGCTGCTGCTCGATGCGCTCGACGCCGATGCCTTCTTCTCGCTGCTCGGTGACCGCCTCGTCGAACTGCCGTGATGAGATTGTCGAACGCCTTCACCGTTCTTTAAGTCCAGTCTCGTCAAATGTCGCTGAGGGACGGTTTCGGATACCTGGCGATGATCCATCGCCGCAGGCCATCCGACCGGGACTGCTCGATGGCTGGCAGGATGCCTGGCCTCCATTTCCCCGCGCGCCCGAAGGGGTGGCGCGCGTCTTCGGAGACAGACCATGGCAAAGATGATTTTCGCGCGCCTGTCCGCGCTCAAGGCCGATACGCGCGGCGTGACGGCGATGGAGTACGGGCTCATCGCGGCCTTCATCGCGGTGGCGATCATCGGCGGGCTGACGCTGCTCGGCGGCAACCTCGACGCGATGCTGAACGGCATCGCCGCGAAGTTCGTGGCGCCGACCTGATGCCGGCGGGGCGGCGAGGCACGGCTTCGCCGCCCCACGGCCAGGCTGCGCGGCAGCGGCCCTAAACACTTCCTTCACGTGGACCCCGGCATGGTGCATGCGATGGTCCCGTTCCCCGCCCCGACGATCCCCGACGCGATCGCCCTCGTGGCGGTTCCCGTGCTGGCGGCCGCCGCTTTCCGCGATGTCGCGGTCCGGCGAATCCCGAACGCGCTTGTCGTCGCCATCGCCGTGCTCGGCGTGTCGCGGCAGGCCGCGGCGGGCATGGGCATGCTGGCCCTGTCCTTCATCGTCGCTTCGGTGGTGCTGCTCGCGGCCGTCATGCTGTGGCGGCGCGGCGTCCTTGGCGGGGGCGACGTCAAGCTGCTGGCGGCGACGGCGGTGCTCGTGCCGCCTGCCGCCGTGCCGCACCTGCTGCTCGCCACCGCGATCGCCGGCGGGCTGCTCGCCGTCTCCCATCTTGTGCTGCGCCGTCGCCGCGGTCTGCCCGCGCCGATCCCGGCCGGCGCCATCGGCCGCGTCCTGCGTTGCGAAGCCTGGCGCATCGGCCGCGGGGCGCCGCTGCCCTACGGCGTCGCCATCGCCGCCGGCGCCTTCTTCGTCCTGATCCGCACCGGGGTCTGAACCATGGCCATCCGCCTCGTCCTGATCGTGGTGGTACTGGTCGGAGTCGCCGGCCTCGGTCTGCTCGGCGTCGTCGCGCTCGCGCCGCAGCCGCCGGCGCCCCAGGTGGCGCAGGCCGCGCCGCCGCAGCGCGCGAGCATGCTCGTCGCC
>NZ_JACADQ010000549.1 GCF_016106015.1 Neoroseomonas rubea | reverse complement strand
TCCGATCTCAGGGCGCGCTTCGTGCCGCGCGGCACGCGGCGCGTCGCGCAGCCTTCGGGCGACCTCGGCGCGCGGATGGCGGGCGCGATGCGCGCGCATCCGGTCGCGGTGCTGGCCGGCACCGATGTCCCCGACCTGCGCCCGGCCGACATCGCTGCGGCCTTTCGGGCGCTCGGCCGTGCCGATGCGGTGTTCGGGCCGGCCGAGGATGGCGGCTACTGGCTCGTGGGCATGGGTCCGCGCCGCCCGGCCCGGCCTTTCGCCGGCGTGCGCTGGTCGACCGACCACGCGCTGGCCGACACGCTGCGGAACTTCGCCGGTCGGCGCGTGGCGTTCCTGCGGGTGCTGCGGGATGTCGACACGGCGGCGGACCTGGCCGCGCGCCGGGGCCGCCCATGAAGCCGCCGCGCCCGCCGCGGATCCTGGTGCAGGTCGGCGCCACGGCGGCGGCGCTGCTGCTCGCCCATGCGGCGCTTTCGTTCACCGAGCATCCCTGGCTGCTGCCCTCCCTCGGCGGATCCTGCGTGATCCTGTTCGGCATGCCGCGCGGGATCATGGCGCAGCCGCGCTCCTTCATCGGCGGGCACCTGATCTCCACCACCGTCGGCCTGGTCTTCCGCGTCCTGCACGATGCGGTGGGCGGGCCGCTCGAACTGTGGCTGGCGCTGGCGGTGGGCGTCGCGCTCGCCGCCATGGCGGTCACGCGGACCATCCATTCCCCGGCCGGGGCGAACCCCGTCGTGGTCTTCGTCGAGGGCGCGGGGTGGGGGTTCCTGGCCTCCCCGCTGCTGCCCGGGCTCGCGACGCTGTTTCTCGTCGCCTTCGCCGCCAACAACCTGCCCGCGCCCTGGGGGGCGGGACCCTGGCCACGCTTCGCGCCGCGCGGGACGATGCGGCGCAGGGAAGGTTGACGACGCGCGGGATGGCCGCCCCGCCCTTCCGCCGCCGCTTCCTCCGTGCGAGCCTTTCCGGCCTGGAGGACCAACGCCATGACCTCGCCGCTTCGCTTCGGCCTGCTGCTGTTCCCGCGCCTGACGCAGCTCGACATGACGGGGCCCTTCGAGGTGTTCTCCCGCGTCCCGGGCGCGACGACGCATCTGGTGTGGAAGACGACCGATCCGGTGCGCTCCGATACCGGCCTGTCCATGCTGCCGGACACGCGCTTCGCCGATTGTCCCCCGCTCGACGTCATCTGCGTGCCCGGCGGGCCCGGCGTCGCGGCGCTGATGGAGGATGAGGAGGTCCTCGCCTTCCTGCGCGCCCAGGCCGCAACCGCGCGCCATGTCACCTCGGTCTGCACCGGCGCGCTGGTGCTCGCCGCGGCGGGGCTGCTCAAGGGGCGGCGCGCGACGACGCATTGGGCGAGCCATGATTTCCTCAGCGCCCTCGGTGCCGTGCCGGTGCAGGGGCGCGTCGTGCGCGACGGCCGCTTCGTCACCGGCGGCGGCGTGACGGCGGGGATCGATTTCGCGCTTAGCCTGGTGGCGGAGATGGTCTCGCCCGAGGTCGCGCAGGCGATCCAGTTGCAGATCGAATACGCGCCGGCGCCGCCCTTCGACGCGGGCTCCCCCGCGACGGCCCCGGCCGAGGTGCTGGCGGCGGCCAAGGCGCGCGGCGCCGGCATGCGGGCGGAACGCGAAGCGCTGGTGGCGCGCG
>NZ_JACADQ010000548.1 GCF_016106015.1 Neoroseomonas rubea | reverse complement strand
GCGTTGCCGCGGCCGGTGGCGCCGCGGCCTGGGCCGCCGGCGGCTGCATCCCCCGCCCGGCCGCCAGGACCTCCTCCCGCATCCGCTCGCGCGGCGGCATGCCGCGGTCGCGCGAATCCGCCGCGTGGCGCGTCGCGACATCCAGATAGGGCCGCAGTTCGGGTACGCCGCGCGCCTCGGTCTCCCGCGCCACCACGCCGGCTTCGGTCGTCAGCGTCGCGCGGTCCGCACCCCGGCCGAGATCGGCGACGATGCGCGCATAGCCATCCAGTGCCAGTTCACGCTCGACGCGCAGACCCTCGGCCGCGCGGGCCCAGTTGGCGCGCATCTCGGGGCTCGCCTGCACCACGTCGCCGCCATCGAGCAGCGCCTGGAAGCCATCGAGCCGCCGCTGCGACAGCACGGCCGACCGCCCGAGCACGGCGGCCCCTTCCAGCTGCGCGCGCACGCCAGCGCGTTCCTGCTCAAGCCGCGCGCGCTCGGTCGCCATCAGCCCGGCCTCGAGCCGATCCAGCCGTTGGCGCAGCGACGCATCGGCGCCCTCGCGGAGGGAGGCGATCTGCCGCCGCACCTGCTCGGCCTCCGTGTTGCTGGCGCGGCTTTCTTCCTCGAAGGCGCGGTTCAGCGCCTCGGCCCGGCGCAGGCTGGTCGTCACATGGGATGCAAGGACGAGGCGGAAGCCGACCGAGGCGAGCCGCGTCGGCTGCCCATCGGTCGCGTCATAGGGCGGGATTTCGATGCGCAGCGACGACCGCAGCGCCGCTTCGGGCGTGCGGTAGTCGCCGCCCTTGACCACGACGCCGCCAGCCTGCCCGTGCAGCCGCCCTACGCGCACGGCGCGGAAGGGTTCCAGCACCATCTCCCCGACATTGCCGAGCATGTCGTGCAGGCCGAGCGGATTGGGCTCCAGCATGCCCACGGGCTGGGCGCGGCCCGAGGCGGATCGCGGCCCCTGGAACCAGGCGTAGCGCGCCGTGCCTTCCGGCATGGGGAAGGTGCGGGCAAGGAAATCCAGCTCGCTGACGGCGGCACCGCCGCGCGCGGCGTATTCCCATTCCTCCTCGGTCGGCAGGCGCACGAAGGCGGGCGTGCCGTCCGCGCGCGGCAGGCGCGGCGCGGCGTTGCGCATCAACCAGGTCGTGTAGCGTTGGGAAAAAGCGACGGCGTCGAACCAGGACAGCGTCGCGGCGGGAAGCCGGCCGGCCGCCGACGGCGACGGGCAGCTCTCCTCCATCACCGCGGCGTATTGGTCCCGCGTCACCTCGTACTTGCCGATCCAGAAGATCGCGCCTTCGCGGCCCTCGGCGGCGAAGGGGCCCGCCACGGCCTCCCGCCGCGCGAATTCGGCGATGCCGCCCGCAGGATCCGTGGTGCCGAGCGTGACCGGCCTGTCATCCAGCGCGCCGGGGCCGGAGGGCGTGGCGACCGGGCGGAAGGCCATGGCGCCGCCACACGGCATGGGCAGCACCAGGTCGCCATCCGCAGCGCGGGGATTGGAGAAATCCTCCGGCCAGGGCGCCTGGGCGGCGGCCGGAGCCGCCAGCAGGGCCAGCACGGCAAGAGTCGCGGCACGCATCCTTCAGCCCTCCGCCAGGCCCTGCGCGGGCGGCACCGATGCCGCGCGCAGCCCGGCCAGCACCGCCGCGAGCACCGCGCCCGCCAGCG
>NZ_JACADQ010000547.1 GCF_016106015.1 Neoroseomonas rubea | reverse complement strand
CCCCCCGGCGGGCCGGGCGGCACGCCGTGCGGGAGGCGCCCGCCGCTGGATCCGGGCGGGCTGCGCCCCCGCGGGGTCTCCGCGTGCTGGACGCGGCGCGCGCCGCGGGGCTAGGTCAACCCATGCGTGCGCGACCCATCATCGGCGTGACCCTGGATTCGGAACCGGCCGGCGGCTGGTCGAAGCTGCCCTGGTATGCGCTGCGGCAGAATTATTTCTCGGCCGTGGTGGCGGCGGGCGGGCTGCCGGTGGCGCTGCCGCACGAACCGTCGCTGGCCGCGGCCTATATGGCGGAGCTCGACGGGCTGCTCGTGACGGGCGGTGCCTTCGATGTCGACCCGGCGCTGTGGGGCGGGGGTGCGCCGCATCCCAAGGTCACGCTCAAGCCCGGGCGGACGGATTTCGAGATGGCGGCGGTGCGTGCCGCGCTCGCGGCCGACAAGCCGGTGCTCGGCATCTGCGGCGGGCAGCAGCTGCTCGCGGTCGCCTTCGGCGGCACGCTGGTCCAGCACATCCCGGACGAGGTCGCGGGCGCGCTGGCGCATGAGCAGCCGAACCCGCGCACCGAGCCGGGGCATGAGGTGGCGATCGCGCCGGGCACGCTGCTGTCGCGCATCGTCGGCACCGAGGCGATGCGCGTGAATTCCGCGCATCACCAGGCGGTGGCGACGCCGGGCGCGGGCGCGGTGGTGAACGCGGTGGCACCCGATGGCGTGGTGGAAGGCGTGGAGCATCCCGGCCATCGCTTCGCGCTCGGCGTGCAGTGGCATCCGGAATACGCGGTGGATCCGCGCGACCCGGCGATCTTTTCCGCCTTCGTGGAGGCCTGCCGGTGAGCGACGAGGCTGACGATCCGAAGCGCGGGGAGCGTATCGCGAAGTGGCTGGCGCGCGCCGGCGTCGCATCCCGCCGCGATGCGGAGAAGATGATCGCCGAGGGGCGCGTGAAGCTCGGCGGCAAGGTGGTGGAGACGCCGGCGACCTTCATCACGCCGGGCGACCATGTGACGGTGGATGGCAAGCCCGTCGCGGCGGCCGAGCGCACGCGGCTGTTCCGCTACCACAAGCCCGCCGGGCTGGTGACGACGCATCGCGACCCGGAAGGCCGGCCGACGGTGTTCGAGAAGCTGCCGCCGGGCCTGCCGCGGCTGGTCAGCGTCGGGCGGCTCGACCTCACGAGCGAGGGGTTGCTGCTGCTGACCAATGACGGCGCGCTCGCGCGCAAGCTGGAATTGCCGAGCAATGGCTGGCTGCGCCGCTACCGCGTGCGCGTGCATGGGCGGGTGGAGGAGGCGGCACTCGCGCGGCTTTCGCAGGGTGTGACGATCGAGGGCGTGCAGTACGGCCCGATCGAGGCCGGGCTCGATGCGCGGCAGGGGACGAATGCCTGGCTCACGGTCTCGATCCGGGAGGGCAAGAACCGCGAGATCCGTCGCGTGATGGCGCATCTGGGGCTTGAGGTGACGCGGCTGATCCGCACCGCCTATGGGCCGTTCCAGCTGGGCGTGCTGCCGCGCGGCGCGGTCGAGGAAGTGAACGCGAAGGTGCTGCGCGACCAGCTCGGCCTCGATGCGCCGAAGCGGTTGCGGGAGGTGGCGCAGGCGCCGCTGGCCGAGCCGCCGCCGGAAGGCCCGCGCCGCCCGCCGCGCGCGCGCAATGCCGGCGCCGG
>NZ_JACADQ010000546.1 GCF_016106015.1 Neoroseomonas rubea | reverse complement strand
CTCCGGCCGGTCGTCCCACGCCGCCACCTCCGCCCCCCATTCGGCGAGCCGCAGCGCCGCGGGCAGGCCGGCGCGGCCGAGCCCGACGACCGCGATGCGCGCGCCGAGGAAGGGGGTGAAGGGGGGCGCGGGCCGCGTCATCGGATCTTCAGCGTGCTGAGGCCGACAAGGGCGAGGATCATGGCGATGATCCAGAAGCGGATGACGATCGTCGGTTCCGCCCAGCCCTTCTTCTCGAAGTGATGGTGCAGCGGCGCCATCAGGAAGACGCGCCGGCCCGTGCGCTTGAACCAGAAGACCTGGATGACGACGGATATGGTCTCGACCACGAACAGGCCACCGACGATCGCCAGGACGATCTCATGCTTGGTCGCGACCGCGAGCGCGCCCAGCGCCCCGCCCAGCGCGAGCGAGCCCGTATCCCCCATGAAGACCGCCGCCGGCGGCGCGTTGAACCATAGGAAGCCGAGGGCCGCGCCGATCAGCGCCGAGGCAAAGACGGCGAGTTCGCCCGTGCCGGGCACGTAGTGCAGCTGCAGGTAGTCGGAGAACAGCCGGTTGCCCACCAGGTAGGCGATCAGCGCGAAGACGGCGGCCGCGATCATCACCGGCACGATGGCCAGCCCGTCGAGCCCGTCCGTCAGGTTCACCGCGTTGGACGCGCCCATCATCACGAGCATGCCGACCAGCGGGAACAGCAGGCCGAAGGGGATCAGCAGCTCCTTGAAGATCGGCACGGCGAGCGTGGTCGACAGCGGCCCGGGCATCAGCCAGGTGATCCAGACCGCGGCGACGAGGCCGAGCCCCGCCTGCACCGCGAGCTTCATCCGCCCCGACACGCCCTTGGTGTTGCGCTTGGTCACCTTCAGCCAGTCATCGGCGAAGCCGAGCGCGCCGTAGCCGACCGTGACCAGCAGCACCGCCCAGACCATGCCGGAACGCAGGTCGGCCCAGAGGAGAGTCGAGACGACGAGCGCGCCGAGGATCATCACGCCGCCCATGGTCGGCGTGCCCTTCTTCTCGATCAGGTGGCGCTCCGGTCCTTCCTCGCGGATCGGCTGGCCGCCGCGCTGGAAGGAGCGCAGCCAGCGGATGATGGCGTTGCCGAACATCAGGCAGATCACCAGTGCCGTCAGGCAGGCCGCGCCGGCGCGGAAGGTGTGGTAGCGCGCCAGGTTGAACAGCTGGAAATCGTCCGCGAAGGGAACAAGGAAATTGAAGATCACGGCGCGTTCCCCCGCATCAGCTCATCGACCACCACTGCCATGCGGGACCCGAGCGAACCCTTCACCAGCACTGCGTCGCCGGGGCGGAGCGCGGCCTTGAGCACCGGCGCGAGTGCCGCCGAATCCGGCAGGTGCGCGCCGCGCTTTCCTTCCGGCAGGGCGCGATGCAGGTGCCCCATCATCTCGCCGCAGGTGAAGACCAGGTCGCAGGCCGCCGCCGCGTCGGGCGCGAGGGATGCGTGGATCTCCGGCGCTGCCTCGCCCAGTTCGCGCATGTCGCCCAGGGCGGCGAGCCGGCGTTCAGCCCGCTGCGCGGCGAGCACGGCGAGCCCCGCGCGGATGGATGGCGGCGACGCGTTGTAGGAATCGTCGATCAGCAGCGCGTCCCCGCCCGGCACGGCGATGCGGCTGCGCCGGCCGCGCCCCGCCGGCGCGCCGAAGGCCGCGAGCGCGCCC
>NZ_JACADQ010000545.1 GCF_016106015.1 Neoroseomonas rubea | reverse complement strand
CTTCGGCCGGGAGGTCGGTGCGCGCGGCGAGTGGCGCGAGCAGGTCCTCCGCCACCAGGCGGGACAGCGCGACGGCCGCGCGCGGCGGCAGCGCGGGCCGCTGCACGAGGGGCGCCTGCCACTGGGTGCGCTCCGCCGCCTGCACGACCAGGGCATCGAGCGTGGATTCGCGGATCGCCGCGCTGTCGTTCAGCAGCAGGGCCGTGATCGCGGTGTCGTTGCCCGTATCCACCAGCGCATCCGCGACGCGTTCGCTGATCGCCGGGCGGCGCGCGACGGCGGTCAGCGTTTCGGCGACCGGCGGCGCGGCGACGAGCGAGAGCAGGTCCTCCTCGGTCAGCAAGGGGGAGAGACGGATCACGGGGTCCGCGACGCGCATCGCGCGGTCCTGCGCGAGCGCGAGGATGGTGGCGCGCGGCGTATCGGGCAGGCTGCTCACCGCCTCGGAGATGGCGACGCGGATCTCTTCGGCCGTATCCTCGGCCAGGCGCGCGAGCGCACCCCAGGCCGCTTCCGCAAGGCGGTCCCGCTGCGGTTCGCCCAGGCTCGGCGCAAGCTGCGCAAGCCGCGTCGCGAGGGCGCTGCGCACCCCCTCATCCGGGTCCGCCGCCAGCATGCCGAAGGTCTGGAAGGGGGAGGACGGGTTGCGCGCCACCGCGCCGCGCACCGAGGCGGCACGGTCGGACATCAGGAAGTAGAGGGCTTCCGGCGGCGCGGCCGGGTCGCCGGCCAGCGCTTCCCGGCCCGTCACGTCGCCTTCCTCGAGGATCCGGGCGGCGCGCGTCAGGTCCGTCATGGCGCGGGCTCCGCCATTCGCCACCCGCCGCGGCCGGCGCGCTTGGCGTCATAGAGCGCCGTGTCGGCGCGGGCGACCAGCCCCGCCGCATGCTCTGCGTCCCCCGGGCGACGCCAGGCGATGCCGATGCTGAAATGCGGCGACCTGCCGTCCGGCGGCAGGGCGGCTGCCGCGCTGAGCAGTTGCTCGGCGGTGGCGATCGCGGTCTGCACATCGACCCCTGGCAGCCAGAGGACGAATTCGTCGCCGCCGAATCGCGCCGCCAGCCCGTTCGGCCCGGCCGCCGCCTGCAGCAGATCCGCCGTGGTGCGCAGCGCGGCGTCGCCGGCATCGTGCCCGTAGCGGTCGTTGAGCGGCTTCAGGTTGTCCAGGTCCGCGAACAGCAGCGCGCCGCCCTGCGCCGGGGCGCCGGCGTCGAGCGTCCCTGCGAGCGCGCCCAGGAAGGCACGACGGTTGGCGAGGCCGGTCAGCGGGTCGGTCGTTGCCTGGCGTTCCAGTTCTTCCTGGATGCGGCCGAAGCCCAGCACGGCGCCGAGCATGGCGGCCATGGAGCGCAGGACGGCGAGGTCCTCCGCATCCCAGTCGCGCGCGCCGCGGTCGCGCCACGCGACAAGCACCGAGGTGGCGAGCGGCCGCCCGTGATGATGCAGCAGCGCCGCCGGCCCGCCGCCGTCGAGCATGCCGGTCCAATCCGTGCCGGCCACAAGCCCGTCGGCCACGGCGCCCACAAGGGCGGCGGGCACCTCGGAGGTCGCGGCGACGGTGGAGGGTTCCCCGGCGGCGGGGACGATCATGGCGGTGCCCGCGCAGCCGAGCGCGTCGCGCAGCCCCGCCAGGCCCTGGGCGAGGCTGTCGCGCGCCGTCGCCGCGAGCCGCACCTTGTCGGCCAGCGCGTCGAGCAGCGCGGCGCGC
>NZ_JACADQ010000544.1 GCF_016106015.1 Neoroseomonas rubea | reverse complement strand
GCTGGTGCCGGCGGCGCCGCGCTGCGGCCCGCGGTCCCAGGCGGCGACCTGGACCGCCTCGGCATCGCGGTGCCGGGCGTGCAGCCGCGCAAGCCCCATCGCCCGCCGCGCCGCCATGGCGAGGTGCAGGTCGTCGCCCGCGAAGGGGCGTTCATCCAGGTGGAACAGACGCACGCGCGGCAGCAGGGCCCGGAAGCGCGGCACCCAGCGATCGCCCGCGGGCGCGACGGACGCCTTCTCGTAGGTCTCGGCGTCGCAGGGCAGCACGATGCGCGGCACGATGCCCGCACGCAGCAGCGCCTCGGCGGCCAGGATGTCGAGCCCGGCGGCGAGGCCGCCGAAGGCCATGCCGATGTTCTCGGTCGCGATGGCGGCGTCCAGCGCGGCGGCGAGCAGCGCCTCGATGGCCGGCTCGTCCTGGCCCGCGCGCGGCATGTGGCCGGTGTAGTGCAGCACGCGCGGGATGCGCAGCGCATCGACGAAGCCCGGCGGCAGGCCGAGGAAGGCGGCTTCGCGCCGCATCTGCCTGCGCGTCGTCGCGCGGGCCGAGAGGTCGGCGCCGGCGCGCGCCTCCGCCCGTTCCAGCGCGCGCCAGGCCTCGGTGCTGCGGCCGGCGATCAGAAGCGCCTCGGCCTCGGTCGCCGCGGACCAGTAGTCGCCGCTGTCGCGCAGCGTGCGCAGCACCTCCGCGGCGATCGCGGCAGCTTCCTCCCGCGCGCCGGCGAGCATGCGCAGCGCCGCGGCGTTCACCCCGTGCCAGCCTTCCCCCCATTTGCGCCACAGCGCGTGGTAGCGGCGCGCCGTCTCGGCCAGCAGGGGCCCGCGCGCGGCCGCCGGCGTCTCGAAGGCGCGGTCCTTGATCAGCCGCGCACCGAGCGCGGCGATCTCCGGATCCGCCTCCGCATCCAGCCGCAGCTCGTGGAACAGGTCGAGCGCGCGGCCCGTCGCGCCCGCGCGCGCGATGGTCAGCGCGGCGCGGTAGCGCAGCGCCGTGTCGCCCGGCCGCTCCGTGAGCGCGGCCATGGCCCGGTCGTGGGCGGAAAGCAGGAGGCCCTCGGCCTCCAGCGCCAGGACCTCCGCGAGCGGATCGGACATCGATGGGTTCTGCCGCGCGGATCGGGCTGATCCTAGAAGCCGTTGCCCCGCCCCGTCCATGCGGCCGGGCGCGGCCCTTCCGCGCGATGGCGCGCGCGCGCCGACTGTGCCAGAAACGCCGGCGTTCCGGACGCCGCCCATGCCGCATGACGTCTTCCTGAGCTACGCCTCCGCCGACCGTGCCGCGGCCGATGCGGTCTGCGTGGCGCTGGAGGCGCGCGGCATTCCCTGCTGGATGGCGCCGCGCGACGTCCGCGCGGGGGAGGACTGGGGCGAGGCGATCCTGACCGCGATCGGCCGAGCGCATGCGATGGTGCTGGTCCTGTCGCGCCACACCGCCGCGTCCGTGCATGTCCGCAACGAGGTCGTCACAGCGGTGTCGCAGGGCCTCGCCCTGGTGCCCGTGCGGATCGAGGATTGCCAGCCGGGCGGCGCGCTGCGCCTGCACCTGGCCGGATCGCATTGGCTGAACGCCTTCCCGCCGCCGATCGAGCAGCATGCGGATGCGCTGGCGGCCGGCGTGAGGCTGGCGCTCGCGGCCGATGCGACGATCGAGCTTCCGCGCGCCCAGGCGGCGGCGCTGGTGGCCGCGGCGCGCGCGGCCACGCAGGGCA
>NZ_JACADQ010000543.1 GCF_016106015.1 Neoroseomonas rubea | reverse complement strand
CATCCTCGCGGCGGCCGCCGCGACGGCGGCGACGGCGGCGGCGGCGACGCTCGGCATCCTCGGCACTCTCGCCGGCCTCGGCCTGGCGGGCGGTGTCGGCCCCCTCCTCCGCCTCGGCCTCGATCTCGGCGGGCTCCTCGGCCTCGACCGGCTCGGGGGCGTAGTCCATGCGCAGCGCGGAGGGCGCGGCGGGAACAGCGCCGGGCTCGGCCGCGCGCAGCCGCTCGATCTTGAGCGCGGGCGGCATCAGCGTGTCGTCGGGCTCGAACAGCACGGCCATGCCGAAGCGGGCCTCGATCTCGGCCAGCCGTTCGCGCTTGCGATTGAGCAGCCACAGCGCGACGGGGGCCGCGACGCGCACCATGATCTCGGCGGCGCGGCGCTTCGCGCCCTCCTCCTCGACCGCGCGCAGCACCTGCAGGGCGCTCGATTCCACGCTGCGGACGATGCCGCGCCCCTGGCAATGCGGGCAGGCGACGAAGGTCTGCTCGGCGATGGACGGGCGCAGCCGCTGGCGGCTCATCTCCAGCAGGCCGAAATGGCTGATGCGGCCGACCTGGATGCGGGCGCGGTCGTGCTTCAGCGCCTCCTTCAGGCGGCGCTCCACCATGCCGTCGTGCTTGGACGACTCCATGTCGATGAAGTCGATGACGATCAGGCCGGCAAGGTCGCGCAGGCGGAGCTGTCGGGCGATCTCGTCCGCCGCCTCGAGGTTGGTGCGCAGCGCCGTGTCCTCGATGTGCCGGTCGCGCGTCGCGCGGCCCGAGTTCACGTCGATGGCGACCAGCGCCTCGGTCTGGTTGATGACGACGTAGCCGCCGGACTTCAGCTGCACGACCGGCGAGTGCATCGCGTCCAGCTGGGTGTCGACATTGTGCCGGGCGAACAGCGGCACGGCGTCGCGATGCATGCGGATGCGGCCGGAATTGGCGGGCATGAGCATCCGCATGAACTCGCGCGCCTGGGCATAGGCGTCGTCGCCCTCGACCACCACCTCGTCGATGTCGCGGCCATAGACGTCGCGGATCGAGCGCTTGATGAGGTCGGCTTCCTCGTAGATCAGCGCCGGGGCGGTCGAGGCGAGCGTGCGTTCGCGGATGCTGTCCCACAGCCGCAGCAGGTATTCGCAGTCGCGCTTGATCTCGGGCTTGGGCCGCTGCGCGCCGGCGGTGCGGACGATGAGCGACATGCCATCGGGCAGGCTCATCTCCTCCACCACTTCCCGCAGCCGCTTGCGGTCGGCAGCCGAGGTGATCTTGCGCGAGACGCCGCCGCCGCGCGGGCTGTTCGGCATCAGGACGGAGAAGCGGCCGGCGAGCGAGATGTAGGTGGTCAGCGCCGCGCCCTTGTTGCCGCGCTCCTCCTTCACGACCTGCACCAGCATGATCTGCCGGCGCCGGATCACCTCCTGGATCTTGTAGTGGCGGAGGAACTTCGGCGGGATGCGGCGCTCGCGGCGCTCCTCCTCGGTCTCCGCGGGCAGGTCCTCGCCGCCGATGGTCTCGGGCGGGGGCGCCTCCTCCTCGGCGGGCAGGCTCTCGACGCGGCCGAGGCCGGCATCCTCGCCCTCGGCCGCGACGGGCTCGGGATCGAGGCCGGCATCGGGGGTGCCGGTGATCCGCTCCTCGGCCATGTCGAGCGGCTGGGCCGCGGGCGGCTCGGCATCCCCGGCGCCGGGCGGCGGCTCGGCGGCCACGGGTGCGGCGGCG
>NZ_JACADQ010000542.1 GCF_016106015.1 Neoroseomonas rubea | reverse complement strand
TAGGGAGGTGGCGACGCCGTCCGCGACCACGGGGCCGGAGGGGCCCGCCGTGACGATGGCGACATGCGGCCAGCCGCCGGCACGGCGGGTGCAGGCGAGCAGCCGCGCCTCCCCGCCGCCGGCGATGGTTGTGCGCGTGGGCGCGGCGCAGGCGACGCGCTGGTCGAGCCAGGAGCGCCAAAGGCCCGATGCGGCGATCGCGTCGAGATCCGCCGGGCCGGCCGGGCCGGCGAGTTCCACCACGCGCGCGGCCGGCTGCGTCCAGCCGCCGCAATAGACTTCGCGCGTGCGCAGCACCTGCCGGTCGGCCGGCGCGCCCCGGCCGGGCTGGACCTGGCAGGGCTCGTTGCGGGCATCCGTCCCCGCGGGCTCGCCTGCCGTTGCGGTGGCGGAACGTGTGACGTAAGCGTCGGGCGGCGGGGCGGAGCAGGCGGCGAGCGCCCCGAGCGCCGCGGCCGCGAGCAGCGTGCGCATCGGCATCGGCTCAGTAATCCTCCTCCGCGACGTTCGGGATCTGCACGTCGGGATCGGTGATGCGCCCGCCGCCCAGCGTGATGTCGACCCGCTGCGGTGGCGCCTGCGGGATCGAGATGACCTGGCTCGGCACGATGCAGTTCACCGAGGAGATGACGCAGCCATTGAGCCGGTAGCGCGACAGCGCGCCGGAGGCCGCCGGGCGGGTGCTGTCGGCGAAGCGCGCGGCGGCCGAGCCGCTGACCGGGCTGCCCGTGATGTCGGTCAGGCTGCCGGTGAGTTCCGCCCCGCCGCCCGTCCCGTGGATGCCGAGCCGCCCGGCCGAGACCACCGTGCCGGTGGCGAAGCCGCCGTCGATGAGCAGGAAGATCGGGCTGCGCCCCGCATCGACATTGATCGCGAGCGGGCCCGCGGGCGCCGAGGATGCCGGGCCGAACACGCCCGGCACCTCGGTGCCCGGCAGGCGGACCTGCATCGGCTGCTGCGCGCTGGGCAGGCCGGGGATGTCGGGCCGCACGACGGAGAGCGGGTCGGGCCTCGCGCCGGCCGCGCGCGTGTCGAACATGACGACCGGGAGCTGGCCGCCGTCGCGCGGGCGGATCGCGATGACGTCGCCGGCCGAGATGCCGCCCGGCGCGGAGAAGAGCACCGCGCGGCCGAGCGTCAGGATGCCGCCGTCGATCAGCATGGTGCCGCCCGATTCGACGTCGAGCGTGCCGGTCGTGATGTTCATGTCGCGCAGCGTCACGGCCCCGCCCGCGAGGCGGATGCTGTCCGAGGAGACGAGCGTCCCGTCGCTCGCGCTCAGCGCGCCGGCCGTCTCGAGCCGGATGATCGCCGGGTCGATCGAGAAGGACTGCAGGACGATCCCGCCGCCCGACAGCAGCGAGATCGTGCCGGGCGCGCCGATCTTGCCGTTGACGAGCGTCGCGAGGCCGCCCGCGGTGAGCGCGACGTCGGTGCCCGCCGTCATGCTGCCGCTCAGCGCCATGGCGCCGCCGGCCGAGAAGGTCAGGCCGAGCCCCGCCTGGGCGACGCCGGACTGGGACAGCGCGCCGCCCGCCTCGAGCACCAGGCTTGCGCCGGCGGTGATCGTGCCGGTCGCGTCGATCGAGGTGCCCGCGGTCACGCGCACCTCGCCGCCGGCGCCTAGATCGCCGCCGAGCGTCGCGCTGCCGCCCGCGATCAGCGTCGCCGCCCCGCCCGCGCGCGTCGTGCCGCCCTGCGTGAGCGCGCC
>NZ_JACADQ010000541.1 GCF_016106015.1 Neoroseomonas rubea | reverse complement strand
CCCCCGGGGACGTCAGGATCCCTTCGCCTGGCCGCGCAGCGCGGCGAGCGCCGCGAAGGGGCCGCTGGGCGTCGCCCCGCCCTCCCCGGCCACGGGCAGTTCGGCGCCCGGCGCGCGAGGGTAGGGATCCAGCGCCAGGGACAATTGCTCGGCCACGGCCTCGCCCAGGTCGACCGTGCCGTCCTCGGCCTCGATCTCGTCCGGGCCCTCGGGGTCGTCGGAGGGTTCCGCGCCGGGGGCCAGGATGCGCAGGGCGATCGCCTCGCTGACCGCCTGCCGCACCGGCTCGAGCGTCACGACGCAGGTCTGCACGACCTCGGCCGACAGATGGCCTTCGGCGAAAACCGTGCCTCCGGCTTCCGGTCGAAGCCGGATCCCGGCCGACAGGCGCTCGACGGCGGGAATGCCGAAGCGGGCGGCGAGCGCGGCGCATTCCTCGGCACGCGCTTCGATCCGCTCCTCCCGCCCCTCGGGCGGTATGCGCGCGAGGGCGAGCGGGCGATGGAATTCAGGCAGCATCGAGCAGCCCCTCGGCCGGCAGGAAATCGACGCGGCCCGCGACCATGGCCTCGATCCCCTGCCCTGCCAGATGCGCCGCCTGGGCCCGCGCGATCGCGGCCAAGCGGGCGGGCGCCCCCTCAGGTGCTCCCCCACGCCAGACGTTGCGGTCGAGCGCATCGGCCAGCGCGGCGGGGTCCCCGGAGTCGATCGCCGCCTCATAGGCGAGTGCCCGACCGTGAAACGCCTCCCACATGCGTCGTACGCGTTTGCCGACGGACAGGTCGCCCACGCCCATCTCGCGCAGGTTCAGGTCCATGTCGGCGAACATCGCGTCGAAGACCGCCTGGGCGAGCAGCGGGCCACGTGCATGCCCGTCCGTGCGCAGGCGGCGGATCAGCAGGCCGACATGCAGGCTGACCAGGTCGAAACGCCCCTCGACCGTGTCCGGAATGCCGAGGGCGGCAAACAGCGCCGGCGAGCGCGCCGCGCCCACGGCGGCGCCGTAGAGTTCGAATCCGGCCCGCTCATGCGGCCGGCGACGGAACATCCCGAGCAGTCCCATTCTCGTTCCTGGCTTCCGCGCCCGGACCTTGGCGGTTGACCCGGGGGCGGCCTCATGGCTATCGCTTGCCGGACATGGCCCGTCGAACCCACATGGTCAACGTATTCCGCGCCGCGCCGCTGCTCATCCTGCTCGGCCTCGGCGGCTGCGCCTGGCTGGGGGAACGGATCGGCCCCGACCCCATCCTGCGCGGCAACCATGTCGATGCGGACCGGCTCAGCCAGATCACCCCCGGCGTCCAGACGCGCTCGGATGTCGAGGCGCTGCTCGGCTCGCCCTCCGCCCGCGGCACCTTCGACGACGACAACTGGTATTACATCAGCGCCCGCACCCGGACGCAGCCCGGGCGCTTCCTCGAGGTCGAGGGGCAGCGCGTCGTCGCCATCTCCTTCAACCGGCAGGGCGTGGTCGCGAATGTGCGCGAACTGACCCAGGCCGATGGGCGCGACGTGCAGATGGTGTCGCGCGAGACGCCGGTGCCGGGCAACGATCGATCGCTGCTGCAGGCGCTGTTCGGCAACATCGGCCGGCCGGGCATGGATCGTGCCCCGTCGAGCGCTGGGGCGAGCAACCCGGGAAGCATCGCGCGCCGCCCCTGAGGCGGACCGCCGCCGGCGGCCCGGGGTGCGGTTCAGTCCCCAGCGGCACCCGC
>NZ_JACADQ010000540.1 GCF_016106015.1 Neoroseomonas rubea | reverse complement strand
AGTGCGCCACCGGCCATGGCGCCGCCCGCCGCAGCGCCGGCCGCCGCCCGCGCCACTCTACCGCTGCCGCGCGCGGCGGGGGACCTCGCGCGCCTGCTGCCGCATGTCTCGCCCGAGCATGGGCGGAGCACGGCCGCGGGCTACCTCTCCGCGCCAGGGCCGAACCGTGCGCTCGCGATCAATCCCGACCAGCGGACGGGGATGCTCGTGCAGGGCTTCGCCTCGGCCGAGGATGCGGAGACGACGCTGCTGGAACGCTGCCAGATCGCCTTCGGCTCGCCCTGCCTGCTGGTGGCCGTGAACGACGCGCTGCTGGCGCCGGAGGCGATGGCGCAGCGGCGGGACATGCCGCGCCTGCGCCATGCCGGCGCCTATGATCCGGAACGGGTGCCCGGCATCGCCGCGCGCCGCCGGCCGCAGATGCCGGAGGTGATGGGCTACGGCGACAAGCCCGGCCCGAAGGCCATGGCGATCCATCCGCAGGGGCGCGTCGCGGTCGCACACCTCGCCCGCAGCCGGGAGGAGGCGGCGCAGCAGGCGCTCGCCGCCTGCCGGGCGATGGCGCAGCGCGACCGGCTGGTGGGCACATGCCTGCTCTACGCGATCGATGACGAGGTCGTGCTGCCGCGGCGCCTCGCGCAGCCGCCGCGCTGATCGTCACACCACGACCACGCGCCCCGCATCGCGCGGCAGCAGGCCGAAGGGATCGAAGGCCACCGGCGCGAGCCGCGGCAGCGCCGCGAGGTCGAAGCTCGGCTGCGGCGTGCCGAGGATGACCGCCTCGGGCGGGCCATCGGGGCAGCGCGCGGGGTCCTCCACCCGCGCGAAGCCCTCGACCTCCACCGGCAAGGGGTCGTGCCACATCGCCACGGCGCCCCGCGCGGCAAGCCCACTCAGGATCGCGACCGGCGCCGCGACGCGCAGATCCGCCACCCCCGGCTTGTACGTGACGCCCATCACGAGGATGCGCCGACCCGCGAGCCTGCCGTCGAATTCCGCCGCCACCGCATCCACCACCCGCCGCGGCCGCGCCGCATTCGCCGCGGCGGCGAGCGCGACCAGCGCCGAGGGCTGGCCCGCGCGCGCGAGTTCCATCTGCAGGTAGCCCGGATCGACCGGGATGCAGTGCCCCCCCGCCCCGGCGCCGGGCCAGAAGGGCGCGAAGCCGAAGGGCTTGGTCGCCGCCGCCGCCACCACCGCGCGCGTCGGCACGCCGAGCGCGGCGAAGCCGCGATGCAGCTCATCCATCAGCGCGATGTTGACGAGGCGATAGGCGTTCTCCAGCAGCTTCGCGCATTCGGCGATCTCGGGCGTCGCGACCGGCACGACCCGGTCCACGAGCCTCTCCCAGACGCCGCGCGCGCGGGCGAGCGACGCCGCGTCGGGCGCGCCGAGCAGGCGGGGCACGCGGCGGGGGCTCTCGGCCCGGCCCGGATCCTCCCGCTCCGGCGAGACGGCGAGGTAGACGTCCTGCCCGATCAGCGCCCCGTCCCGTTCCAGCACATCCCGGCACAGCCCATTCGTCGCGCCGGGCTGGCAGGTGGAGACGAGGCAGACCAGCGCGCCCGGCCGCAGCCCCGCGCGGCAGGTCTCGAGTGCGGCGCGCACCGGGCCGAGGTCCGGCCGCCCTTCGCCATCGAGCGGCGTCGGCACGCAGATGAACCAGGCGTCGGCGCGCGGCAGGGAGGCGCGATCGGCGGTCGCGGCGAAGCACCCCGTG
>NZ_JACADQ010000054.1 GCF_016106015.1 Neoroseomonas rubea | reverse complement strand
GCTGGACCGCGCGCGCAGGCTCGATCCCGCGCTGCTGCCCGCGGCGGCCATGCTGGCGGGTGTCGCGGTCGGCGCCGGGCTGCTGCTGCTGCGGGTGGAGCGCGCGGCGCGCGACCCGCTGCTGCCGCTGGCGATGTTCGCCGAAGCCTCGATCTGGCGGGCTTATGCGGTTTCCGCCTGCGTGGTGGGCGCGCAGGTGGGCATGATCTCCTTCCTGCCGGTCTGGCTGCAGACGGTGCGCGGGCTGGAACCCGGCCCCTCGGGGCTGATGCTGCTGGCGATGTCGGTGGGCGGCGCGAGCGGCGCCTTCTTCGCCGGGCGGATGGTCGCGCGCACCGGCTTCGCCATGCGTTGGCCGGCGCTGTTCCTGCCGGCGTCGAGCGTGATCTGGGCGGGGCTGGCGCTGACGGCGGACGGGCTGCCGATGATGGTCTTCGTGCCGCTGGTGGCGCTGGCCTCCTTCGGCGCGGGCACCTCCTTCCCCGTGGTGCAGGTGACGGCGCAGATGGCGGCGGGGCGGGAGAGGCTGGGCGCGGCATCGGCCGGCGTCGCCTTTTCGCGCAACATCGGCGCGGCGGCGGGCACGGCGCTGGTCGCGGCCATCGTCTTCGGCGCGGTGACGCTGGCGGGCGGGGAGGTGCCGGCCGCCTTCCGCCGCCTGGTGGCCGAAGGGGCGGGCTTCGTCGCCGCGCTGGGGCCGGAGGCGGCGGGCGCGTTGCGTGCCGACCTGGCCGAGGCGTTCCGCACGCTGTTCGCGACCGCCTCCGTGCTGACGGCGATCGCGGCGGTGCTGGCGTGGCGGGTGCCGATGCGGCGCGTCTAGCCGCGGATCAGCCCCGCTCGCCGATCAGCCGCCGGCGGATGCGCCCGGAGATCCAGTCGATGGCCGCGACCGTGGCGACCATCAGGATGATGATGAAGGCGACCTCGTCCCAGTGGCGGACGCGGATGCGCTCGGCGATCTGCAGGCCGATCCCCCCCGCGCCGACCACGCCGAGGATGGTGGCCGAGCGCGTGTTGCTCTCGAAGAAATAGAGCGCCTGCGCCAGCATCACCGGGGCGACCTGCGGCAGGATGCCGAAGCGGATGGCCGAGAGCCGGCCGCCGCCGGCCGCGACGACGCCTTCGGCCTGCTTCTTCTCGGCGTTCTCGATCGCCTCCGCGTAGAGTTTCGCCAGCACGGCGATGTCGGCCGTGAAGATGGCGAGCACGCCGGCGAGCGGCCCGAGCCCCACCGCGCGCACATAGGCGAGCGCCCAGATCAGCTGGTCCACGCCGCGGAACCCGTCCAGCACGCGGCGCAGCGAGAAGCGCCACAGCGTCGCCGTCACGATGTTCCGCGCGCCGAGGAAGCCGAGCGGGATGGCGACGATCGCGGCGAGGAAGGTGCCGAGGAACGCCATGGCGACGCTTTCGGCGATGCCCTGCAGGATCTCGACCCACAATTCGCCCGGCGAGGGCGGGACCATGAGCACGACGATGGTGCCGAGGCCCGACAGCCCGTTCCACAGCCGCTGCGGGGAAAAGTCGAACCACCACAGCGCGCCCGCGAGCCAGGCGAGGAACAGCGCGAGGCCCGCGGCGCGCAGTGCGCGCGTGGCGGGGCCGGGGCTGAAGGCGGCGGGCATGCGGTCCCGCCACAGCGCGACATTGGCGCGCGGGGTCATCTCGCCGCCTCCAGCCGCCCGATCGCGGCGTGGCGCAGGCGTTCGGAGAGGAGATCGACGCAGGCGACGGTCAGGATGATCAGCAGCACGATGGCGCTGATCTCCTCGTAGTAGTTGAAGGATATCACCTTATACAGCTCCTCCCCGATCCCACCCGCGCCGACGAAGCCGATGACCGAGGCGGAGCGGATGTTCACCTCGAAGCGCAGCAGCAGGTAGGACAGGATGTTCGGCAGCACCTGCGGCAGGATGGCGAAGCGGCAGCCATGCGCCCAGGACCCGCCCGCGGCGCGCACCGCGTCCCACGGCTTCATGTCCGCGTTCTCGATCGCTTCCGCGAAGAGTTTTCCGTTGGCACCCGCGCTGTGCAGCGCGATGGCGAGGATGCCGGCCAGCGCGCCGACGCCGAAGGCCCAGACGAAGATCAGCGCGTAGACGATCTCCGGCACCGTGCGCAGCGCTTCCAGGAAGCGGCGCGTCGCGTGGTAGATCCATCCCGCGGGGGCAATGTTGCGCGACGCCGCGAAGGCCAGCAGTAGGGCGACGGCCGATCCCATGAGGGTTGCGAGCGCCGCCATGTTCGCGGTCTCGAGGATCAGCCAGGCCCATTCGGGCAGGCGGTAGAACCAGAAGGCGAGGGAGCCCTCGGTCTCGGCATCGGCAAAAAGCGCACCCCAGCGCAGGTCGGGCAGGATGCGGGCAAAGTACTCGCCGATGCGCGGCAGGCCGGCCCAGAGCGTGGCCGGATGCGCTTCCGCGACCCAGGCCGCCACAAGAAGGCAGCCGAGCAGGATCGCGCCGAACAGCAGCGTCTGGAGACGCTTCTGCCGGCGCGCGGCCTGGTAGGCTTCCTCCCCGCGGATGACCGCGGGGAGGCCGGTGGCGTAGGCGGCGCTCACGAACGCCGGCGGCGCGCGGCCATTTCCTCGCGGCGGATCTCGACGATCAGCTCGTAATCCTGGTGCCGCACTTCGCGGTAGCCGGTGCCCGCGCCGCGCTCGACCTGGCGGTAGATGTCCGGATGCGCCTTGGGCAGCGTCAGGTGGAAGCGCCGCCAATCCTCCTTGAACGCCGCCGGCAGGTCGGTGCGCGCGGTGTGCGGGCCGTTCACGATCGGCTCGCTGGTCCAGATGATGCGCATCTGCCGCATGTCGAGCATGCCCTTGTCGACCATCGCGCGCAGGTTGCCGCGGCTGTAGCCCTGGTTCACGTCGCCCTGGCCGGAGGCCCAGGTGACGGCCGCGTCGTACTGGCGCTGCAGCACGGCGACGACCGCCTGCTCATGCCCGCCGCCGAAGCCGGTGCGGGAGAAGAACCCCGTGCCGTCCACGGCGATGCCCTGGCGGCGCAGCGCGAAGCGCGGGATCAGGTAGCCGGAGGTCGAGTTCGGATCGGCCCAGGCGAGCGACTTGCCGCGCATCTGCTCGAGGCTGGCGATACCGGAATCGGCGCGCACGATCATCACCGCGACATAGGAGATGGAGCCGTCCGCTTCCTGCGCCGTCAGCAGCGGCTCGACGCCGCCATTGGTGTCGAGCCAGGCGCCGGCATAGCCCGAGGGGCCGAGGGCCGCGACCTCGATCTGCTTCGCGCTGAAGGCCTGCAGCACGCCCGCGTAGTCGGAGGCGGGGAAGAGCCGCGTGGGCACGCCGAAGGTGCGCTCCAGCAGCTCGCGATAGGCACCGAAGCGGCCCATGCGGTCGGCCTCGTTCTCCCCACCGAGCAGGCCGACGCGCAATTGCGGGACTTCGGCCGCCCAGGGGCGGCGGCCGGCGGCGGGGAAGCCTTCCGTGAAGGTCTCGGTACGGCGCGGGTTCCAGGCCTGCGCGCGGGCCAGCGCCGGGGCGAGGGCGGTGCTGACGACGAGGCCGGCAAGCGTACGGCGGGTGATCATCGGGGGCTCTCCCTGGGGTGGTTCAGGCGGGAACGGCGTGGCGGGGCGGCGGCGCGCCGACGGCGGCGGCCGCCTCCTCGGCGAATTCCTCCTCGGTCACGCCATAGACCTCGCGGATGCGCGCCGCGGTCAGCGCGGCGGGCGGGCCGTCGAAGACGATCCGGCCGGCGTTCAGCGCGACGATGCGGTCGCAATAGTCACGCGCCGTCGTCAGGTCGTGCAGGTTGACCAGCACGGTGATGCCCTCGCGGTTCACCCCGCGCAGCGCATCCATCACGATGCGGGAATTGCGCGGGTCGAGGCTCGCGATTGGTTCGTCGGCGAGGATGATGCGCGGTTCCTGCAGCAGCGCGCGAGCGATCGCCACGCGCTGCTGCTGCCCGCCCGACAGCGTGTCGGCGCGCTGCAGCGCCGTCTCGGCCAGGTCGAAGCGGTCGAGCGCTGCGAGCGCCATGGCCCGTTCCTCCGCCGTGAACATCCGCAGCAGGGATGTCACCAGCGGCCGGCGGTTCAGCCGCCCGACCAGCACATTGGTCAGCACGTCGAGCCGCTGCACCAGGTTGAACTGCTGGAAGATCATGGCGCAGCGCATGCGCCAGTCGCGCAGCCCCGTTCCGCGCAGGGCCGTCACGTCGGTTCCGTCGAAGCGGATGCGGCCCTCGGACGGGTCGGTCAGCCGGTTCACCATGCGCAGCAGCGTGGACTTGCCAGCACCCGACCGGCCGATCACGCCCAGCATCTGGCCCGCCGGGACGGCGAGCGAGACCTTGTCGACCGCGATCTTCGCGCCGAAGCGGCGCGTCAGCCCCTCGATCTCCAGCATGTGCCACCCATCCCTGTGCCGCGGCGCATTAGCAGCAGGGCGTGACGGCTGGATGACAACGCAATGACCGAAGCGTTGCGGCGCCCGATTGCCCCCGTGGCGGGGCGGCGGCACCATGCCGGCAAAGCCAGGAGGGAACACCATGACATCGCGCCGCGCCCTGCTCGCCGCCCCGTTCGCCTTGCCCGCGATCATCCGCCCCGCCGTGGGGCAGGAGGCTTGGCCATTGCGGTCGGTCGGCGTGCTGCTCGGCTATCCGCCGGGGGGCGTGACCGACTTCGCCTCCCGCGCGGTGTGCGAGCGCATGTCGCGCGCGCTCGGCCAGACGCTGGTGCTCGAGAACCGGCCGGGGGCTGCGACCGCCGTCGCCAACACCGCCGTCGCCCAGGCGCGGCCGGATGGCTACACGCTGCTGATGGGCACCTCGACGCTCGCCATCAACCCGGCGCTGCAGCCCAACCTGACGCCGCGCGAGCCGATGCGCGAACTCACGCCCATCGGCATGATCTTCCGCACCGCCTTCGTGCTGCATGTGCATCCGTCGGTGCCGGCGCGCACGCCCGCGGAACTCATCGCCTACGCCAAGGCGAATCCGGGGAAGCTGAACTTCGGGTCCTCCGGCACCGGGGCGGTGAACCATCTGTGCCTCGAGCTGTTCCGCGCGCGGGCCGGGATCGACGTGGTGCACGTGCCCTATCGCGGCGGCGCGCCGGCGCTGCTCGACCTGCGCGCGGGGCGCATCCAGGGCATGTTCAACGCGGTGCAGGAAGCGCTGCCCGCCGTGCGGGAAGGGGCGACGCGCGCACTCGCCATTTCTTCCAAGGAACGCGCCGCGGCGATGCCGGACCTGCCGCCGCTCGCCGACACGCTGCCGAACTTCGACGGCGTCTTCTGGCAGGGGCTGTTCGGCCCCGCCGGCCTGCCCGCGCCGATCGTCGCCCGCGCCGGGGCGGCGTTGCGGGAGGCGACGACGGATGCGGCGCTGATCGCGCGCATGGCCGAGCAGGGCGTCGCGCTGACCACGGGCGATGCCGATGCGCTGCGCCGGACGCTGGAGGAGGAGACGGAGATGTGGGGCCGCCTTATCCGCGAGCAGAATATCCGGCCGGAATGAGCCGGGCTTGGCGATCGGCCGATCCTTGCTAGGCTCCGGCCGTCGCGCCGCCAAGGCGCGGCCGAATAACGGGAGACGCCGATGAAACCGACATCACGCCTGCTGGGCGGCGCGGTCGCCGCCGCCTTCGCGCTCGTCGCTGGCAGCGCCGTCGCGCAGCAGCAGGGCACGCTGCGCATCGCCATGACGGCGACCGACGTGCCGACCACCACGGGCATGCCGAACAACGGCTTCGAGGGCATGCGCTTCCTCGGCTACCCGGTGTTCGAATCCCTCGTGCTGTGGGATCTCTCGAATCCGCAGCAGGTCGCCGGCGTGCGCCCGGGCCTGGCCGAGCGCTACGAACAGGACTCCGCCGATCCGCGCATCTGGCGCTTCCACCTGCGCCGCGGCGTGACCTTCCATGACGGCACGCCGTTCAACGCGGATGCGGTCATCTGGAACATGGACCGCTTCTTCCGCAACGACAGCCCGCAATTCGACGCGGCCGGCAGCGCCATCACGCGCGGGCGCGTCCCCGCGCTCGAATCCTACCGCAAGGTGGACGACAACACGATCGAGATGGTGACGGCGCGGCCGATCTCCTACTGGCCCTATCTCGTCACCTACATCCTGATGACCTCCCCCCAGTCCTGGGAGAGCGCGGGCCGCGACTGGGGGCGCGTCGCGGCACTTCCGCCGGCGGGCACCGGCCCCTTCCGCCTGTCCCGCTTCGTGCCGCGGCAATCGGCCGAGCTCACGCGGCATGACGGCTACTGGAACGCGGAAGGCCGCGCGCGGCTCAACCGGATCATCCTGCTGCCGATGCCGGAGGCGAACACCCGCCTCGCCGCGCTGCGCTCGGGTCAGGTGGACTGGATCGAGGTGCCGCCGCCCGACGCCATCCAGTCGCTGCGCCAGGCCGGCTTCACGATCAGCACCGGGTCCTACCCGCATGTCTGGCCCTGGACCTTCGCGACAGGGCGCCCCGACAGCCCGGTCGCGGATGTGCGCGTGCGCCAGGCGCTGAACTACTGCATCGACCGCGACGGCATGGTGCAGCTGCTGAGCGGCACCGCCGAGCCGGCCGTCGGCTTCGTCAAGCCGAACGACCCGCTGTTCGGCAATCCGCAGAACCGCTATCGGCTGGATGCCGCGCGCGGGCGCGCCCTGCTGGCGGAAGCCGGCTACGGCCCGCAGCGGCCGCTGACGCTGAAGGTCGCGATCTCCAACTCGGGCTCGGGCCAGATGCTGCCGCTGCCGATGAACGAGTATCTGCAGCAGTCGCTGCAGGAGAATTGCGGCGTGCGCGTGAACTTCGAGGTGGTGGAGTGGACCGTCCTGCTCTCCTCCCTCCGCTTCACGCCGACGCAGCCGCAATGGCTCGGCGCGGATGCGGTGAACATCAGCCTCTATTCCTCCGATGCCTCGGCCTTCGCGCGCTGGTTCCTCTCGGCGAACTTCTCGCCGGCCGGCTCGAACAACGGCCACTGGCGGGACGAGGCCTTCGACCGCGCCTTCGCGCAGCTGGAAGTGGAACGCGACCCGGCGCGCCAGGCGGCGCTGCTGCGCACGGCGCATGAGCGGCTGGTGGACAACCCGCCCTGGCTCTGGATCGTCCACGACCTGAACCCGCGCGCCATGAGCCGCCGCGTGCGCGGCTTCACCCCGGCCCAGTCCTGGTTCCAGGACATGACCCGGATCGAGGTGCAGTAGTCCCGGGCCGTCTGGCCCGGCTCTTGCTGACCCCCGCTGCGACGGGCGGCATCCCGGCCGCCCCCGCAGCGGGGGAGACTTCTTCATGAGCAGGTTCCGGCGGCTTTCCGCCTACGCCGTGGGCGCCGCGATGCTGGCCGCGGCCGGCACCGCGGCGGCACAGCAGCCGCGCACGCTGCGCATCGGCATGACGGCATCCGACGTGCCCACCACCACGGGCATGCCGAACAACGGGTTCGAGGGCATGCGCTTCCTCGGCTACCCGATCTTCGAGGCGCTGACGCTGTGGGATCTCTCGGACGCCTCGAAGCCCGCCGGCCTGCGCCCGGGCCTCGCGGAACGCTGGGAACAGGATGCCGCCAATCCGCGCATCTGGCGCTTCCACCTGCGCCGCGGCGTGACCTTCCACGATGGCACGCCGTTCAACGCGGATGCGGTCATCTGGAACATGGACCGCTTCTTCCGCAACGACTCGCCGCAATTCGAGCCGCAGGGCAGCGGCATCTCCCGCGCCCGCGTCACCATCCTGGAGTCCTACCGCAAGGTCGATGACTTCACGGTGGAGATGACGACGAACCGCGTCGCGTCCTACTTCCCCTACATGGTCGTCTACCTGCTGATGACCTCCCCCCAGTCCTTCGAGACGGCGGGGCGGGACTGGGCGCGCGTCGCGGCGCTGCCGCCGGCGGGGACGGGGCCGTTCCGGCTTTCCCGCTTCGTGCCGCGGCAGTCGGCGGAACTGTCGCGCCATGACGGCTACTGGGACACGGGGCGGCGCGCGCGGCTGGATCGCATCCTGCTGCTGCCGATGCCGGAGGCGAACACCCGCCTGGCCGCGCTCCGCTCGGGCCAGGTGGACTGGATCGAGGTGCCGCCGCCCGATGCCATCCCGTCCCTGCGCGCGGCCGGCTTCCAGGTGACGACCGGGTCCTACCCGCATGTCTGGCCCTGGATGTTCCAGATGCAGGGGGAGAACTCGCCCTTCCGCGACGTGCGCGTGCGCCAGGCGCTGAACTACTGCGTCGATCGCGCCGGGCTCGTGCAGCTGCTGAATGGCACGGCGGAGCCTTCCGTCGGCTGGCTGAAGCCGTCGGACCCCGCCTTCGGCACGCCGGAGAACCGCTATACGCTCGACCCCGCGCGTGGCCGTGCGCTGCTGGCCGAAGCGGGCTTCAATGCGCAACGGCCGCTGCGCTTCCGCGTGATGATCTCGACCAGCGGCTCGGGCCAGATGCTGCCGCTGCCGATGAACGAGTTCCTCCAGCAGAACCTGCGGGAGGCCTGCGGCGTGCAGGTCGATTTCGAGGTGACGGACTGGTCGAACCTGCTGGTGGCGACGCGCTCGGCCGCCAACGCCCCTGTGGTGGCGAATGTGCAGGCGCT
Source organism: Neoroseomonas rubea (assembly GCF_016106015.1). Classification (GTDB taxonomy): domain Bacteria; phylum Pseudomonadota; class Alphaproteobacteria; order Acetobacterales; family Acetobacteraceae; genus Neoroseomonas; species Neoroseomonas rubea. Next base: position 9,654 of record NZ_JACADQ010000054.1, on the reverse strand, counting down.
GAACCCGTCCTCGCCTTCCTCCGACCCGTCGGTGATGGCGCGCTACTTCCTGCGCGCCTTCCAGCCGCCGAACGGCTTCAACTGGCCGGGCTTCTCCGATGACCGCTTCGAGGCCGCCTTCGCGCGGCTCGAGGCCGCGCGCAACCCGGCGGAGGCGCAGGCCGCCTACGCGGAGGCGCACGCCCGCGTGGTCGACCATGCGCCCTGGTTGTTCATCGTGCATGACCTCAATCCGCGGGCGATGAGCCGGCGCGTGCGGGGCTTCACCTCGGCGCAGTCGTGGTTCCAGGATCTTGTCCCCGTTACCCTGGAATAGAGCATCTTCCGTGTCCGGGCGCCGCACTCCATGCTGCGCGCGGACCAAGAGGAGGGGCCGCCATGATTGTCGACCTGCGCATCTACACCTGCCTGCCCAACAAGGTGGCGGAGTTCGTCGCGCTCTATCAGGAGAAGGGCTGGCCGCTGCAGCAGAAGCATCTCGGCAACTGCGTCGGCTGGTACACGACGATCGAGGGTGCGCTGAACACCGTCGTGCACATGTGGGGCTATGAGGACCAGGCGGATCGCGAGCGTCGCCGCGCCGCCATGGCCGCCGACCCGGCCTGGGCCGAGTACCTCGCCGAGGTCGGCAAGCGCGGCCTGCTCATCAAGATGGAAAACCGCATCGTGAAGCCCGCGCCCTTCTTCGAGCGCAAGGCAGGCTGACAACGGACAGAGAAGGGAGGGGGTTCGGGGGAGGTTCCCCTCCCCCGACCTTCACCGCCCGAGCAGCACCAGCACGACGCCGCCAACGACCACAAGCGCGCCGATGACATCCGTCGGCTTCATCCGCTCCTTCAGGAAGAAGCGGCTGAACAGCAGTGTGAACAGGATTTCCACCTGCCCCACCGCGCGCACCAGCGCGACGGGCGCGTGCGCGAAGCCCGTGAACCAGCAGGCGGACCCGCAGGCGGACAACGCGCCGACCTGCGCCGAGGACCGCCAGGTGCGGAACAGCATCGGGATGGACTGGCGCTCGGTGGCTGCCAGCCACGACCCCTGCATCAGCGTCTGGAGGATGTTGATGACGACGAGCGTCTGCAGCGCGCGCAGCGTCGCGTCCGCGCCCTCGATCTCCTGCGTTGCCGCGCGGATTGCGATGGCGCACAAGGCGAAGGCGAAGCCTGCGCCAAGACCGTAGAGCGCGGAAGGCTGCACCGTCGCCGCCGCCACGTCCCGCAGCGACGTCACGCGCCCGGCGAGCGAGAGATAGAGCGTGCCGCCCACCGACACCGCGATGCCGAGCCAGGCCAGCGCGCCGAAGCCTTCGCCCAGGAACACCAGCGCGATGACCGCCGCCTGCACGGCCTCCGTCTTGGAATAGGCGGTGCCCACCGCGAAGCCGCGATGGCCGAAGGACATGATGAGCAGGTTCGTGCCGAGGATCTGGCCGAGCCCGCCGAGGGCGCAGAACAGCAGGTAGGTCCAGCCCGGCGCGGAGAGGCTGCCGCCGAAGAGCAGCAGATAGAGCGCGACGAGCACCATGCCCACCGGCACGCCATACAGGTAGCGCACCACGGCGGCCGCGTTGACCGACATCTGCCCGCGCAGGCGTTGCTGGAGCGCGGTGCGCCATGTCTGGAACAGGCCGGCGAGCAGCGTCGCCGCGACCCAGATGGGCATCAGCCGAGCCTCGGGTCGAGCCAGGGCCGCGGCATGGGCTGCCAGGGCATCAGCCGCGCCGCGGCCTCGTCCAGCGCCGTGCCGAGGCCGGGTTCTGCCGCCAGCGTCGCGGTCCCCCGCACGAAGCGGAGGTCGTGGCCGGTGACGAGGGTGAAGAAGCGATCGGTCTCGCCGAACTGCACCTCGAGCGGCAGCAGGTTCGGGAGGGTGGCGCACAGATGCACCGAATGCGCGTGGCAGACCGGTCCGGTCGGGTTGTGCGGCGCGACCTCAATCCCCGCAGTCTGGGCGAGGGTGGCGATGCGGCGGATCTCCTCATGCCCGCCGGCGTATTTCATGTCAGGCATCAGCACGTCGTAGCAGCCGGCCTCGATGATCGTTCGGTAGGCGCCGAGGCCGGCGAGCGTCTCGGCGCCGGCGAGCCGCATGCCGCGGTCATTCGCCATCGATCGCAGGCGGCGGATGGCGGCGTGGTTCGCCTCCGACACCGGGCATTCCAGCCAGAACAGGCCGAAGGGCGCGACGTCCTGCACCAGCCGCGCCGCGCCGCCGGGGGAAAAGCGCCAATGCGCGTCCACCATCACGTCGATGTCGCGCCCGACCGCGTCCCGCACCGCGGCGATGCGGGCGAGGCCCTCGGCATAGGCGGCGCGCTGCGCGGCATCGGCCGCGTCTTCCCAGACCAGCGGCTCGAACGGCGCGAGTTTCACCGCGCAGAACCCTTCCGCAACGGCGCGGCGCGCGGCGGCGGCGAAGCCTTCCGGCGTGCGCGGGTTCGCGCCGCGATTGATGTTGGCGTAGAGCGGCACGGCGTCGCGTAGCGCGCCGCCGAGCAGGGCGTGGATCGGCCGCCCCGCCTCCTGCCCCGCGACATCCCACAGCGCCTGCTCGAAGGCGGAGGTGATGCTGTGCGCGACGAGCCCGCCCGGCGCGTGCGGGATCAGCCGCGCGAGGCGGTTGCGCGCGCGCGCATCCTCGCCCGCCACATTCGCGGCGAGGCGCGCGGCCTCGGCGGCGAGCAGCGGCTCCTGGTTCGCCAGTGTGCATTCGCCAATGCCGGTGCGGCCGCAGGCGGTGCGCAGCAGCAGGAAGGACCAGTTGGTCTTGGGCGTGACGTTGACGCCGATGAAGTCGAGCGAGGCGATGCGCATCTACTGGGCCGAAATGTTCGCCGCCTGTGCGAGGCGCTTCCACTGCGCGACGTCGCGCTCGATCCGCTGCTGGAACTCGGCGGGGGAGGAGACCTGCAGCGTCCCGCCGAGCAGCCGCACCCGCGCCTGCAGATCCGCGTTGCCGCGCAGCTTCACGAGTTCCCCGTGCAGCCGCTCCAGCACCGTGGCGGGCGTCCCGCGGGGGGCGAGCAGCCCGTTCCAGGCGACCGTCTCGAAGCCCGGCAGGCCGCTTTCGTGCACGGTCGGCGTCTGCGGCAGGTCGTCGGTCCGGGTCATGGAGGTCACGGCGAGCAGCTTCACCTCCCCGCTGCGGACCTGCGGCATCACGTTGACGAGGTTGGCGAAGGCGAGCGGCGCCTCCCCGGTGATGACCGCCTGCACCAGCGCCGGCGCGCCGCGATAGGGCACGTGCACGATGTCGAGCCCCGCCTGGTTCTTGAACAATTCCATGTTCATGTGGGCGGAGGAGCCGACGCCGGCCGAGGCGTAGTTCAGCCCGCCCGGCCGCGCACGCACCGTGGCGATCAGCTCCGCCACGCTCGCCACCGGCAGCGCCCGTGGGTTCACGATCAGCGCGTTCGGCCCGACCACCAGCAGCGAGACGGGCTCGAAGGCATTGGTCAGGTCGTAGGGAAGGTCGCGGTAGATCGCCGCGTTGATGCCGTTCGACCCGGCATTGCCGAGCAGGAAGGTGTAGCCGTCGGGCGCGGAGCGGAACGCCGCCTCGACGCCGATGCGCCCGCCGGCGCCGGCGCGGTTGTCCACCACTATGGGCTGGCCCAGCGCCGCTTCCAGCAGCGGTGCGACGAGCCGCGCGGTGGTGTCGTTTCCCGCCCCGGGCGCGTCGGGCAGGATGAAGCGGATGGGGCGCGTCGGCCAGGGCGCCTGCGCCAGCGCGGGTGCCGCGGTGCAGGCGGCGGCGGCCGCAAGAAGATGGCGGCGACGGATCATGTCTGGGTACCCCCGGGGTTGGGTCCAGCGTGGCCCGAACCGGCGCCGGCATCAATGCGCGGCGCGGCGCTGGCCGCGACTGTTGCCGCGCGGCTAGCCGCGTGTGATGCCGCGCGGCTAGCCGCGACGCCGCGTGCGTCCCCAGCCCGGATCCTCGTCCACCATGTCGGACAGGCCGGCTTCGGCCAGCATGCGGGCCGTCTCCCGCCCCGCGGCCTCGGCGATGGCGGCCTCGTCCACATGGGGCACCAGGCGGTCGCGCATCAGCACCTCCCCGCCCACCATCACGTCGCGCACATCGCCGCCCGAAGCGAAATACACCACGCGATGCACCGGCATGTTGGCCGGCAGCATGTGCGGCGCCGTCAGGTCCACGGTGATGATGTCAGCCTCCTTGCCCGGCTCCAGGCTGCCGATGCGGTCGGCCATGCCGAGGCCGCGCGCGGCGTCGATCGTTACCATCTCCAGCGCCTTGCCGGGCGGCAGCAGCGTCTCGTCCCGCGCGGCGCGCTGGTGGTAGCGCATGGCCTGGAACATGTGGCGGAACATGTCGGTCGACCGGTCGGGCGCGGTGCCGTCCGATCCGATCATCACCGTCACGCCGCGGTCCATCATCGCGATGGCCGGGCAATGGCCGCGCACCGCGGCGATGGCGGACGGGTTGTGCACCACGCTCGTGCCGGTGCGCACCAGCGTGTCGATGTCGGCCTCGGTCAGGTCGGTGCAATGGGACAGCCAGGCATCCGGACCGAGCAGGCCGAACATGCGGTCCGCCATCTCGATCGAGCCGCCGCGATGCCCGTCCTGGTGGAACAGCGTGCCGAAGCGCTTGCCGATGTCGCGGATGACGCGGCCCTGGGCCTCGATCTCGCGCACCTTCGCCGGGTCGTGCGTCGCCTCCCGGTACACGGGCATGAGTGTCGCGCAGGCGATGCGGCCCTTGCCGTGGTGGCGCTCGACCAGCGTGCCGATGGTCTCGGCCTGCTGTTCGAAACTCACGTCGCGCACCGTCCCATCCACGCCGCGATAGGGGCGCGGGAAAGGCGGCCGCGTCGGGCCGAGCACCATGATGCGGCGGATGCCGATGGCGCCGATGCCTTCCACATGCGCATCGCCATGCGCCGGGTCGTCCACCCGCCCGATCGAATCCCCGCCGCCGAGCAGCATGACGGAGGTGGTGACGCCGAACTTCAGGCATTCGAGCCCCGCCAGCGCCGCTTCCGCCCGCCAGAAGGACGGTGGGGAGGCCAGGGTGTAGATGACGCGGCAGGCTTCCGACCAGGCTTCGGAATCGCCGCTGCCCATGGTCTTGACCAGCCCATGGCCGGCATGGGCGTGGCCGTCGATCAGCCCGGGCAGCACCGCCTTGCCGGTGGCGTCGATGCGTTCGCGCGCGGGGTGCGCGGCCTCGATATCCGCGCGCGGCCCGACCGCGAGGATCTTGCCGCCGGCGACCGCGACGGCGCCGTCGGCGATGACGCGGCGGGCGGGATCCATCGTGATGACGGTCCCGCCGGTGATGAGGAGGTCGGCCATTCAGTTCACCCGCACATGGCGCAGCCGCAGCCGGTTGTCCGGCGACTGCGCGAGGTCGATGTTGCGCCGCGCCGCCCACACGACCGGCTGCTGGTGCAGCGGCACATGCGCGACTTCGCGTTTCTCGATCAGCAGCGCCTCGCGGATCAGGGCGCGGCGGCGCGTCTCGTCGCCTTCCTCGGCGATGCGGTCGACCAGCGCATCGAATTCCGCGTTCGACCAGCGGCCGACATTCAGCCCGGCGGCGGTCGCCGTCCGCGTCCGCAGCACTTCGGAGAGGGTCGAGAAGGTGTCGGCCAGCGGCAGGCCCGCATGGCCCAGCATGAACATCGAGACATCGAGCGCGTTGATCCGCCGCGACCAGACGTTCAGCGTCTCGAACTGCGGGATGATGCGGATGCCCACGCGCTGCAGCATGCCCGAGATCGCGATGCAGAGCCGCTCGTCATAGACATAGCGGTCGTTCGGGCAGGCGAGCCCGATCGAGAAGCCGTCCGGATAGCCCGCTTCCGCGAGTAGCCGGCGCGACGCCTCCGGATCGTAGGGGAAGGTGCGCGTGTTGATGTCGGCCGGCGCGCCGGACAGGAAGGGGCTCGCCATGGTCCCCGCGATCCAGGCGTTGTTGCGCATGACGGAGCGCCGCAGCGCCTCGACGTCGATCGCCTGGTAGATCGCCTGGCGGACGCGGATGTCGCGCAGCGGGTTGCGCCCGCGCACGTCGGAATAGGCGAGCTCCTCCCGATGGTGGTCGAAGCCGAGATAGATGGTGCGCAGCTCGGGCCCCTGCACGACCTGCAGGTTGGCGTTCCCCTCGATGCGCGGGATGTCCTGCAGCGGCAGCTCGACCAGCGCGTCGATCTGCCCGCCGAGCAGTGCGGCGGTGCGCGTCGCGGCATTGCGGATCGGCTGGAAGGTCACCTGCGTCAGGTTGTGCTGCGGCCGGTCCCACCAGCCTTCATGCGGCACGAGGACGGTCGCGCCCTCCACCTCGCGGCTTCGAAGGCGGAAGGGCCCGGTGCCGTTCGCGCCACGCTGCGCCGCCCCTTCCTCCCGCTGCTGCAGGTTGGTCGCCGCGGTCGCATTGTTCGCCGCCGCCCAGCCGCTGTCCATGATGTGCATCTGGGTCAGCGCGTTGAGCAGGATGGGGAAGGGGCGCTGCGTCTCGATCTCGACCGTCAGCGGACCGGTCTGGCGCACCTCCTTGATCACGCCGCCGAGCACGCCGCGGGCGAGCGCGCCTGGCGTGTTCAGCCGCTGCCAGGAGAACACCACGTCCTCGGCCCCAAAAGTCTCGCCGCCGTGGAAGCGCACATTCTCCCGCAGGTGGAAGCGCCAGACGGTGGGCGAGACGACCTCCCACCGCGCGGCGAGGGAGGGCTCGATCTCGAGCCGCGGATTGTGCCGCACCAGCGTCTCGAAGATGTTGTCGAGGAAGGCGTTGGTGAAGGTGTTGTTCGACGAATGCGGGTCGAGCGTCAGGATGTCCGCCGCGAAGGACCAGGTGAAGGACCTGGCCTGAGCCGCCGGCGGCGCGGCCACGATCAGCAGGGCGGCGGCGAGCGGCAGCAGGCGCATGGTCGGACCCTCCTTCGGCGATGCGCGAAGCCTCGGCCCGCGCGCCGCCCCGCGTCAACCGCCCCGGTCAGCCGGCGTCGAGCTGCAGCCCTTCCTTTCGGATGACCTCCGCCCATTTCGCGGTCTCGCTGCGCACGAAAGCGGCGAATTCCTCGGCGCTGCCCTGCATGGCGAAGCCGCCGAGCTCGGCGAAGCGGCGCTGCGTCTCGGGCAGGGCGACCAGTGCCGCGACCTCGGCGTTCAGGCTCGTCACCGCCGCCGGCGGGAGGCCAGCGGGGCCGAACAGGCCGAACCAGGTGTTGACCTCATAATTCGCGAGCTCGGGCATCGTCTCCCGCATCGCCGGCACATCGGGCAGCATCGCGTTGCGCTCCCGGCTGGTAACGGCGAGGGCACGCACGCGGCCCGATTGGATATGCCCCATGATGCCGGTCAGGTTGTCGATCATGAAGGCGACATTGCCCGCCAGCAGATCCACCTGGGCCGGTGCCGATCCGCGATGCGGCACATGGATCGCCTGCGCATCCAGCATCTGCAGCATCAGCACGGGCGAAAGGTGGGTCGACTGCCCGACGCCGGTCGAGGCGTAGGGAATGCGCCCCGGCTGCGCGCGGAGCAGCGCAGCCAGTTCCGCCACGCTGTTCGCCGGGACCGAGGGATTCACCACCAGCACGTTCGGCCCGGCGATGGTCCCGGCGATGGGCAGGATCTGTTCCGCGCGATAGGGCATGTTGCGGAACAGGGCGTAGGCGATCGCCTGCGGCCCGATATTGCCCAGCATCAGCGTCGTGCCGTCCGGCCGCGCGCGCACCATCTCGAGCGTGCCGATGGTGCCGCCGGCGCCGGCGCGGTTCTCCACCACCACCGGGATGTTCCAGCGCGGCTGGAGGAACTGCGCGAGGATGCGCGCCATGATGTCCGTCGTGCCGCCGGCCGCGGCGGGGACGATGATGCGCGTCTGCCCCGGCGGCCGCCAGGACTGGGCGCGGGCGGCGAGCGGCAGGGCGAGCAAGGGTGCGGCAAGCGCCGCGCGGCGGGTGGTGGTCATGGCCATGCCTTCCTCAGCCCGCATCCATCTGCAGGCCCTCGCGGCGGATCACCTCGCCCCATTTCGCCGTCTCGGCGCGGACGAAGGCGTCGAAATGCTCGGGGCCGCCCGGCGCCGGCACGCCGCCCATCTGGGTGAAGCGCGCCACCGTCTCGGGCAGGGCGAGGAAGGCCTGGATGTCCGCGCTTACGCTGCGCACCACCGGCGCCGGCGTGCCCGCCGGCATGAACACGCCGAACCAGGTCGAGACGTCGTAGGGGGCGAGTTCGGGCATCGTCTCGCGCAGCGCCGGCAGGTCGGGCAACTGGGAGGACCGGTCCGCGCTGGTCACGCCGAGCGGGCGCAGCCTTCCGCCGCGGATATGCTCGATCGCGGTGGTGAGGTTGTCGTAGGCGAACTGCACATTGCCCGCGACGAGGTCGATCAGCAGCGGTCCCGCGCCGCGGAAATGCACCGCCTCGGACCGCGTGCCGGTCAGCTGGTTGAACCAGACGCCCGACAGGTGCGGCGACTGCCCCATGCCCGAGGTGCCGTAGGAGGCGCGGCCGCCTTCCCGCTTCAGCCAGGCGACGAATTCCGGGACGGTCGTGGCGGGCACCGACGGATGCAGCACCAGCACGTTCGGCCCGCGGATGACGTTGGACACCGCGACCAGGCTGTCCGGCCGGTATTGCAGGTTGCGGAACAGGGAATGGCCGATGGCCTGCGGGCCGATATTGCCCATCAGCATGTGCCGCCCGTCCGGCGCGCTGCGCACCACCTCCATCGTCCCGATCGTGCCGCCGCCGCCCGAGCGGTTCTCCACCACCACGGGCGTGCCCCAGCGCGCCTGGAAGAAGGGCGCGAGCAGCCGGGCCATGATGTCGGTGGTGCCACCCGGCGCGGCCGGGACGACGATGCGGGCCTGTGCGCCCGGGCGCCATTCCTGGGCCTGGGCGGCGGCGGGCAGGGCAAGCGGCAGGGTCAGCGCGGCGCGGCGCGTCAGGCGGGTCATGGGCGTCCTCCGGTTCTCGTTGCCGGCATCATCGCGCGCCGGCGCGCCGGCTGTCACGCCCGGCGGCCGACCGCCATGCGCGCAACGGCGACGAAGGATCGCGGCCCGTCCGGCGCGCCGCACAGATAGGCGCGGCGGGCCAGAGCCTCGACACGCGGTCGGCGTTCGGGCGGCAGCGCCGCGACATAGGCGCCGGCCACGCCCTGGCCGGTCAGCCAGGGGGCCCACATATCTGCAAAATCCGAAAAATACTGGCGGATGGCGATGTCCCGTTCGGCCACGTCGCGCAGGCCGGCGGCGCCGAACAACGCGGCCAGTCGCCCGGGCGAGCCGACCGAATCCCCCAGGTAGCGGGTGCGGAACGCCTCGCCATCCGGTTCGCTCGCCGCGATGCCGTCGGCGAAGGCGCGGACGAAGGTGAAGCCGCCGACGAAATCCCACATGGCGGCGGCGACGATGCCGCCGGGGCGCGTGACGCGCGCGAGTTCCGCGACCGCCGCGGCGCGGTCGGGCACGAATTGCAGCACGAGCAGCGACAGCGCGGCGTCGAAGGTGCCATCGGCATCGGGCAGCGCGGTGATGTCGCCATGGCGGAAGGTGGCCGCTGGCACGCGGACGCGCGCGGCGGCGAGGAAGGGCTCGCTGACATCGATCCCGGTGACGCGCGCGGCCGGGTCGCGCGCGGCGATCGCCGCGGCCAGCGCGCCGGTGCCGCA
>NZ_JACADQ010000539.1 GCF_016106015.1 Neoroseomonas rubea | reverse complement strand
GCTTCGGGCACGGGCTCGGCCGGCGCCTCCGCCACATCGGGTGCGGCGTCCGCGGCCTCAGGGGCGGGCTCGGGCAGCGCGCCGGCGTCGGACGCGGCCTCAGGTGCCGGCGCGGCCGCGCCCTCCTCCTCCTCCGCCCGCTCCTCAGGCACCCCGCTCATCCGTCGCACCCTCCTCCGTCCGGCGGCGGAGCAGGATGGGGCCGAAGGCTTCCTCCTGGCGCAACTCGATCCCGCCGCCGCGCGCCATCTCCAAGCCTGCCACGAGCGTGCTGGCAAGGGCCGCGCGGCGCTCGACCGGGTCCAGGATGCCGTCGGGCAGGAAGCCCTGCAGCACGGACCAGGAAGGAAGTGCGCCCACGAGGCGGGTCAGGCGCTCGATTGCCTCCTGCACCGTCAGCAGCTTGCGCGGCTTGGGTCGGTAGGGACGCCGGGCGAGCGCCCGCCGGCGCCCCGCCACATAGGCCTGCAACAGGGAGGACAGGTCGGCCGAAAGCCCTGAGCGATCCTCGACCTTCAGGCTTTCCGGCGCGCCACGGGCGAAGACGTCGTGGCCAAGCCAGGGCCGGCGGTTGAGCCAGAGCGCGGCGGCGCGCATCCGCCCGAGTTCCGCAAGCCGGTCGGCCAGTTGTTCGGCCAGCGCCTCGGCATCCTCGCCCTCGGCCTCCTCGGGCGGGACCAGCAGGCGGGATTTCAGCCAAGCGAGCCAGGCCGCCATCACCAGCCAGTCGGCGGCGAGTTCCAGCCGGATGCGCCGCGCGCCCTCGATCACCGCGAGATACTGGTCCACCAGCGCGACGATCGAGATCCGCGCCACATCCACCTTCTGGGCGCGGGCGAGCTCCAGCAGCAGGTCGAGCGGCCCCTCGAAGCCATCAAGGCGCAGGTGCAGCGACTCGCTCATCGGCCCCCTCCGTGCCCGGTCAGCAGGAGAACGAGGTTGAAGGCGGGTGCGACCACCTCCCGCACGAAGACCCCCATCGGGTCCCAGCCGGGCACCGCCAGCGGTGCGATGAACAGGACCAGGATCACGATCAGCAGCCCATAGGGCTCGACGCGTGCCAGCGCCAGGGCCGGCGCCCGCGGCAGGATGCCGACCATGATCCGCCCGCCATCGAGCGGCGGCAGCGGCAGGAGGTTGAACAGCCCGAGCACCAGATTCGCGAGGATCGACAGCGCCACGAAGCGCATCAGGAACTCGACGAGGTCCGGACCCATCAGCCCCTGGCCCGCCAGCACGGCATGGGCGAACAGCGCTGCCGCCACGGCCAGCGCGGCGTTCACGGCAGGCCCGGCGGCGGCGACCAGCACCATCCCCCAGCGGGGGTTGCGCAGGCGCAGGATGTCCACCGGAACAGGCCTGGCCCAGCCGAACAGCGCCTCCACCCGCCCGAGCGCCAGCAACTGCCCCGCGACCATCAGCCCCGGCAACAGCAGCGTGCCAACGGGATCGACATGGCGCAGCGGATTGAGGCTGATGCGCCCCATCCGCTTCGCCGTGTCGTCGCCCAGCGCCAGCGCGGCGTAGCCATGCGCGGCCTCATGCAAGGTGATGGCAAGCACGGCGGCGAGCACCGCCGCCGCGGCCTCCGGCAGCCAGTCGGGCATCAGGCCTCCCGCGCGGTGGGATCGGCGCCGGGCGCGGCCGCGACGGAGCGCAGCGCAGCGTCACGCAGCGCCCGCAGCGCCGCGGCGTCACGCGTCGTCAGTGCCCCGCGTACGG
>NZ_JACADQ010000538.1 GCF_016106015.1 Neoroseomonas rubea | reverse complement strand
GGGCCGGTCACGCTGCGCGCGGCGGGCGGGCGCCGGCCGCTGACCTTCCTGGTCGATGGCGCGCCCATCCCGCACGAGGCGGCGCGGCGCGAAGCGGCGTGGGAGCCGCCGGGGCCGGGCTTCTACCGCGTGACGGTGCTGGATGCCGAAGGTGCGGCGGTCTCCGTCCCCGTGCGCGTGCGCGGGGCGGAGGCGACGGCGCCGGGCGCGACCTTCTCGCTCATTCCCACATCCGCGACTCCCGCCCCGCCGTGATGCCGCGCCGGCTAGGCCGCGCGCTGCGCGCGCGCGGGCCAGGGCGCGCATCGGTGCTTACGTCCGGGCGAAGCTGGCACGGCGCTACGCCACCATCCCCGCCGCCCACATCACCGCGACACCGGTGCCGATCGCGACGGCGAGGTTCCGCGTCAGCGCCTGCGCCACCACGACGGCGAGCGCGGCCACCAGCCCCTTCAGCCCCTGCGCGGCGAGCGCCGGCGCGACATAGGCGATGAAGATCGGCCCGGGCAGGTGCTGCAGCGCGACCTCCACCGCGCGCGGCGGGCGCAGCGCGCGGAACAGCGCATAGCCGCCGGCGCGGCACAGGTAGGTCGCCGCCGCCATGCCGAGGATGGCGAGCAGCACGTCGAGGCGCAGCGTCATCCCAGGCCCCGCCGGTCGCGCCATGCGCCCGAACAGGCGCCGCGCCACGTGGCGCGCGGCCCCGCGCAGCGCAGGCGTCCGAGGATGGATCGGCCACGATCCACGGCATGCCGGATCATCCCCGCCGCAGCTCCAGCCAGGCGCCGAGCGCCGCGCCGCACAGCGCCCCCGCGATCAAGGGCCAGGGCGGCCCCAGCCCCGCGCCCCAGGCGAGCAGCGCGACGACACCGGCGAGCGTCCAGGGCAGCAGGTCCCGCCGCACCCCCTGCCAGATCGGCACGAGGATGGCGCAGAAGGTCGCGATCGCCGCGAAATACAGCGGATGCCCCGGCGGCAGCCGCACCGCCGCGCCGAACACATGGCCGATTCCGACCGCGATCATCCAGAAGGTCCACAGGGCCACGCCGACGCCGAGCAGGAAGGCCGCGTCCCGCCCGCCGCGCCGCTGGTCGGCCGCGGACAGCGCGTAGGAATGATCGACGAGCGTGGCGAGCGAGCCCCACAGCCGCACCCCGCGCAGCCGGTCGAGCCACGGCGCGAGCGCCGCGCCCATCGGCGCGAGCCGGATGTTCACGACGAAGGCGGCGAGCGTGGCCGCCGCGATCGGCGCGGGTTCGGTCCAGAGTTCCAGCGCGAGCAGCTGCGAGGACCCCGCGAAGACCAGCGCGCACATCAGCAGCGTCTCGAGCAGCGACAGCCCCTTCGCATCCGAGATCACGCCGACCACGAGCCCGAAGGGAAAGGTGCCGATGACGAGCGGCGCCGCCTGGCGCGCGCCGCGCAGCAGCCCCGCCCTGGTGAAGGTGACGGCCGGGCCGCTCATCCGCGCCGCGCGGCGAGCAGCCGCTCCTCCGCCTCGTCCGGGTCCATCGCCAGCGCCTGGCGGGCCAGGCCGTGCGCGAAGCCGCCGCGCGCCATGGCGGCGAGCGCCTTCCGCCGCGCCTCGGCATCCTCCATCGATCGAGCAAACGGGCCGATCCGCCGCCGGCGGCAGAAGGCGAGCGCGGCGGCGAGCTCGGCCTCCGCATCCTCGGGCAAGGCGGCGCCGGCGGTCTCGGCGGCCACGCCCTTCGCGGCGAGATGCGCGGCGATGGC
>NZ_JACADQ010000537.1 GCF_016106015.1 Neoroseomonas rubea | reverse complement strand
TGCGCGCTGCCGCCCCGGCTCGACGCCGTGCCGGCCGGCCGCTCGGGGCAGGCGCGCGTGCTCGGCCTGCCGAACGAACGCTTCCGCATCACCTCGGCCGAAGGCCAGGCGGGCTTCGAGCGGGAGGTGGTGGAAGCGCTCGCGCGCCGGCGCCGCGCGCTCGGCCTGCGGGAGGGCGCGACGGTGCCGGAGCTGAACCTGCTGGCCGTCTCCGGCGGCGGGGAGAACGGCGCCTTCGGCGCCGGGCTGCTCAATGGCTGGACCGCGCACGGCACGCGGCCTGGCTTCGACCTGGCGACGGGCGTTTCCACCGGGGCGCTGACCGCGCCCTTCGCCTATCTCGGCCCCGCCTGGGACCAGCCGCTGAAGGAGGTCTACACCGCCATCACGGTCGATCGCGTCCTGCGCCCACGCGGGCTGACCGCGGCCATCTTCAACGACGCGCTGGCCGATACCTCGCCGCTGTTCGACACCATCTCGACCTATCTCGACGCACGCATGCTCGCGGCCATCGCCGAGGCGCACGGGCAGGGGCGGCTGCTGATGATCGGCACCGCGGACATCGACGCCCAGGCGCCCGTGGTGTGGAACATCGGCGCCATCGCGGCCAGCGGGCATCCCCGTGCGCTCGACACGGTCCGGCGCATCCTGCTCGCCTCCGCCGCCATCCCCGGCGCCTTCCCCCCGGTGATGTTCGACGTGACGGTCGACGGCACGCCGCACCAGGAGATGCACGTCGATGGCGGCACCTTCGCGCAGGCCTTCCTCTATCCCGGCGCGGTCACCGCCGCGCGGCGCGCCGCGATGGCGCGCGGGCAGCGCGTGCAGCCTGCGCGCGCCTGGCTGATCCGCAACGGGCGGCTCGATTCCGAATGGGCGATGGTGAACCGGCGGGGCCTGAGCATCGCGGCGCGCGCGATTTCGAGCATGATCGCCGCGAGCGGCTTCAACGACGCGGTGCGGCTGTACTTCTTCGCCCAGCGCGACGGCGTGGACTTCAACCTCGCCTTCATCGGCAGCGACTTCACGCGGCAGCTCGAAAGCCCCTTCGAGCCGGAATTCATGCGCGCGCTGTACGACCATGGGTATGAGAAGGCGCGGGTTGGGTACGCCTGGGCGAAGACGCCGCCGATCTGAGGCGGGGGAGGGCGCTGCCCTCCTCCGGACCCCCACCCGCCAAAGGCCGAAAGGCCCTTGGAACCCGTCTGGGGAGGTGGCTCATCCGTGGGGCTCGAAGGCGCGGCCCCGCCCCGCCAAGGCCCCATCAAGTCCTGGTGTCCAGAGGCCTTTCGGCCTCTGGTGGGGTGGGGTCCGGGGAGGGGCAAGGCCCCTCTCCGGCGCCGCGCATCACCGCCGCACGATCTCGTACAGCGCCACCGCCGCGGCCGCCGCGACGTTCAGGCTCTCGACGCCCTCGGCCATCGGCAGCCGCACCAGCTCGTCGCAGGTCTCGCGCTGCAGGCGCCGCAGGCCGGAATCCTCGGCGCCGAGGACCAGCGCCACGCGCCGGTCGCGCGGCGCGGCCTCGGCCAGCGTGCGCGTGGCCTCCCCCGCCAGGCCCATCACCCAGAAGCCTGCCTTCTGCAGCGCGGCGATGGCGCGGGAGAGGTTCACCTCCCGCACCACGGGCACGATGTCGAGCGCGCCCGAGGCCGCGCGGGCCAGCGCGCCCGTCTCCGGCGGCGCGTGCCGGTCCTGCAGCACCACGCAGGCGGCGCCGAAGGCTGCGGCGGCGCG
>NZ_JACADQ010000536.1 GCF_016106015.1 Neoroseomonas rubea | reverse complement strand
GCGCCGAGCGGGCCCTTCCCGCGTTCGAGCCTGCCCGGCGTTCGGCCGGCCCTCTCCCGATCCCGCTCGCCTGGCCGGCGGGCCGGGCAGGCGAGCGCCCGGCCCGAAGGCAGGTCGCGCGGATACGCGGCACCCGTCGTCTGAGGGATATGGCACGATGACCCTCGGCTTCCACGGCATCCATCATGCCTATGGCACGCGGGAGGTGCTGCGCGGCATCGACCTTTCGGTCGCTGCCGGGGAGATCGTCTGCCTGCTTGGCGCCTCCGGTTGCGGCAAGACGACGCTGCTGCGCCTGGCCGCGGGGCTGGAGCCGCTCCAGGCTGGGCGGATTGAGCTGGCGGGGCAGGTGATTGCCGAGCCGGGGCGGGAGGTGCCGCCCGAGCGGCGCGGCGTCGGCTTCGTCTTCCAGGACTATGCGCTGTTCCCGCATCTGACGGTCGCGGAGAACGTCGCCTTCGGCCTGCGATTCGCGCCGAAGGGGGAACGCGGCTGGCGGGTGATGGACGCGCTCGCGCGCGTCGGGCTCGAATCCTACCAGACCGCCTTCCCGCACATGCTCTCGGGCGGGCAGCAGCAACGCGTCGCCCTGGCCCGCGCGCTGGCCCCGCGGCCGGCCGTGCTGCTGCTGGACGAGGCCTTCGCCAGCCTCGACGCCCGGCTGCGCGAACAGGTGCGCGACGACACGCTGCATGTGCTGCAGACCTCCGGCATCGCGACGCTGCTCGTCACCCACGATGCGGAGGAAGCGATGTTCATGGGCGACCGCATCGCCCTGATGCGGGAAGGGCGGATCATCCAGCTCGGGGAGCCCGAGGCGCTCTATTTCGGACCCGTCGACCGGTATGTCGCGACCTTCCTGGGCGAGGTGAACCGCCTGCCGACCCGGGTGCAGGGGGGGGAGGCAGCGACGCCGCTCGGCCACCTGCCGGCGCCCGGCTTCGGGGAGGGGAGCCCGGTCGAGGTGCTGGTCCGACCCGAGGGACTGCGCCTGGGTGGGGAGGCCTCGGCAGAGGCCGAGGTGGAGGCTTGCCGGCTGCTCGGCGCGACCACCCTCGTTCATCTGGCCATGCCCGACGGGGCGGGGGGATTGTTGCATCTCCATGCGCGGTTGCCCCCGGGGCGGCGGCTGGCGCGCGGGGAAAGGGTGACCGTTGCGATTGATCCCGAACGGGCCTTCGTCTTTCCACCCGAGGCTTCCTAGATAAGGGGGAGCCGCATTGGCGGCGCGTCGGCTTCCTGCTAACGGGGCGTCCCCCGAAGGCAGAGGAGCCGGGGGACAAGGGAGCGCATGCTGGACCTCGCCTGGTCGGAGATCGCCTTGATTGCCGTGGTGGCGCTTGTCGTCATCGGGCCCAAGGACCTGCCCGACGCCATCAAGGGTGTCGCCAAGGGGATTCAGTC
Organism: Neoroseomonas rubea; assembly: GCF_016106015.1. GTDB lineage: Bacteria > Pseudomonadota > Alphaproteobacteria > Acetobacterales > Acetobacteraceae > Neoroseomonas > Neoroseomonas rubea. The sequence continues at coordinate 338 of NZ_JACADQ010000536.1, read as the reverse complement.
CCTTCGGCGCAAGGTGAGCGAGTTCCAGCAGCAGGCTGACGAGCTCGTGCGCGAGGCCAAGCTCGAGGATGTGCGCAACCAGATCGCCGATGTGCGCAACACCATCAGCGACATCCGCCGCTTCGACATCAAGGGCGAGATCGAGAAGGCGGTCGATTCCGACGGCACGGTGCGCAAGGCGTTCGAGGATCCGATGAAGGACGCATACGTCCCTCCGGTCTACACGCCGCCGCCGGTGCCGGAGAACGCACCCGCCTTCGTCCCGCCGGACGTGGCGCGCTGGGCCGCGCCGCCGCCGCCGCCCGAGCCGCCCAGCGTGCCGGCGCCGGCCTTCGTGC
>NZ_JACADQ010000535.1 GCF_016106015.1 Neoroseomonas rubea | reverse complement strand
GTCCCACCCTCTCCCGACCGGCGTGCGCCGCCGGGCCCGGCGTGCCGAGCGGCGGCAGGGCGGCGGCGAAGACCGCCGCGCCGAGCGCGCCGCCCGAGACACCGCTGATGGCGAACAGCCGCGCGGCGAAGCGTGGTTCCTGGTCCGCCAGCGCGCCGAGCAACAGGGCTGTCCAGACCGCCGCGCTGATGCCGCCGCCGGCTGTCGTCACCATCACCAGGGGCGGGTTCTTGGTCGCGTCGGGCTGGTTGGCGATCCAGTCCTCCACGGCGGTCTCCATCCCGATTCGGCCGGTCGGCGTGGGCGCGTCGAGGCTGCGGACGAGATGGCGGTCGGGGTGCAGCGAGGGCAGTGCGACCAGGATGCCGAAGACGATCGCGAGCAGCGGCACGCGCCAGCGCCGTGCCCAGAAGGACAGCGTCGCGACCAGTGGCAGCAGCGCGGCGAAGAACAGGAAGACGGATCCGACCGCGCCGAAGGCCTGCCCGACGGGCAGTGGAAAGGCGAGGAAGACGCCGATCGCGGCGAAGGACAGGACCAGACCGGCACGTGCGAGCGGCGGGCGCGCCTGCTCCCACCCCAGCCGGCGCGCCAAGGGCCGGCGCAGCCACAGCGCGGCCAGGATCGCGGCCGCGGTGCCGGCCAGCAGCCAGACCAGCCGGTCCTCCCGCCCCCCGTCGCCGAGCAGCAGGGCGGCGATCAGGAAGGGGGCCATGGCGCAGAAGCGCGGCACCGCCACTGCCGCGATGCCGAGCCAGCGGCGCAGGCGCCGGTGGTGGCCCCCCGGCAGCTCAGCACCCGGCGGCAGGCCGATCGCGGTGAGCGCGGCCGGCAGTTCCGGCGCTTCGTGCCGTGAATCGACCGGCGGCCAGGAAGACCGTTCGGCGAAGCGGTCATCGAGCAGCCGCCGCGCCCAGTACCACGACATCAGCGACCAGACGGTGCAGGCGAAGACCAGCGCTGCGAGGCCGGAGGCGCCGAGTTCCGCCGCGTTGCGGCCGAGCTCGCTGCCCTGGCTCGTCAGGAACAGCAGCGCCGCCGCCGCGGCGATCAGGATGCACGGGCCGCCGCTGCCGCCGAGCACGGCGGCCAGCACGACGAAGTATCGCCAGAACGCACCGATCCACCTCATGCCACGCCCTCCGCCCGCGCAGCATGCCATGCCGCGCGCGGCCTGGGCGTGCGCGGTGTCACGCGCGCAGCCGCACCAGCGCCGCCGCCGCGCTCATGCCCGCCATGGCCCAGAACACCGCCCCGCCGAAGGCGGCGTAGCCCTGCCCGGCGGCGAGCGTCGCCAGCATCATCACCGCGCCGATGCCGGCCGCGAGCATCGTCTGCGCGGTGCCGGCGACCGCGGCAGGGACCGCGCCCTGCATGATGCGCATGGTCGCCAGATGCGCGGCGCCGAAGGTCGCTGCGTGCAGCCCCTGCGCCAGGATCAGCGCAGGCAGCCACACTGTCTCCGCCGTGATGGCCCAGCGCAGCACTCCCGCACCCGCGGCCACCAGCAGCAACCCCCGCGGGCCAAGGCGGTCCGCAAGCTCGCGGCCCCAGGCGAAGAGCGCCACTTCCGCCGCGACCGACCAGGCCCAGAGCAGCCCGATGACGCTCGCCGACAGCCCCGCCGCTGCCCAGTGGATCGACCCGAAGGCGTAGTAGGCGGCGTGGCTGCCCTGGGCGAGTGCCGCCGCCGCAAGGATGGCGCGGAAGGCGGGCAGCGCGAGCACGCCGCGCATCGCCCCGCCGCCGCGCCGCGCCGGCGCCGCAC
>NZ_JACADQ010000534.1 GCF_016106015.1 Neoroseomonas rubea | reverse complement strand
GCGCGCGCCGAGCGCGATCAGCATCGGCGGGCCGACGGTCAGCGGCACGCGCGCCAGCGCGTCGCGCGTGACGAGCGGCGCGGCTTCCGCGTGCAGCATGTCGAGTTCGGTGGGCGCCGTGCGCACCACCGCTTCGCGTCCGCGGCCGACCAGCCGGCTGACGGCGCCGGCGGGCAGCGACAGCACGCCCGCGGGCAGGTAGCGGCGCTCGGGGCCGGGCTCGGCGGCGAGCGTCGCGGTCTCGACGCCGAGCAGCGCCGGGATTTCCTGCGTCACGACCTCCATCACCTCGCCCCGCGCGCGGATCAGCGCCAGGACCGCGAGGCGGACGCGGATGGTCAGCCCGGAGCCGGCGCGGCCGGCTTCGAGCGCGGCGAGGATCTCCCCCTCGACGACGCGGCGGCGGCTGCGCTCGGCGGCGATCATCGCGACCATGTGGTCGGTCAGGTTCTCCCCATGCACCCGACGGGGCGGGGTCAGCACGCGATAGAGGTCCGGCCGTTCCGTCAGGAAGGCCGGATGCGCGCGCAGGAAGGCTTCCACCTCCTCGGCATTCGGGCCGGGAGCGGCTTCGGGCGATGGGCTGAGGACGCTGTAGGCGTGGCTCATAGGATGGATTGCCCCGTCTTCTTCCAATCCGCGAGAAAGGCTTCTAGCCCGCGGTCGGTAAGTGGATGCTTAAGAAGCATGCGGATGACGCCAGGCGGGAGCGTCGCGACATGCGCGCCCATCTTGGCCGCTTCCACCAGGTGGATCGGGTGACGGACCGAGGCGACGAGGACCTCGGTCTTCAGGGAGGGATAGTTGCGGTAGATCTGCACGATGTCCGCGATCAGCCGCATGCCGTCGGTGGCGATGTCGTCCAGCCGGCCCACGAAGGGGGAGATGAAGGTGGCACCCGCCTTGGCGGCGAGCAGCGCCTGCGCCGCGCTGAAGCAGAGCGTGACGTTGACCATGGCCCCTTCGCCCGCCAGGGTCCGGCAGGCGACGAGGCCGGCTTCCGTCAGCGGCACCTTCACGGCCACATTGGGGGCGATGGCGCGCAGCACACGGCCTTCGGCCAGCATGCCGGCCGCGTCGGTCGCGGTGACCTCGGCGCTGACCGGGCCAGGGGTGATGGCGCAGATCTCGGCGATCACGTCCTTCATGGGACGGCCGGACTTCGCGACCAGGGAGGGATTGGTGGTGACGCCGTCGACGAGGCCGGCCTCGGCCAGGGAACGGATCTCGGAAACCTCCGCGGTATCGACGAAGAACTTCATGCGACTCAGACCTTCCAGGAACCTCGCGCCTGCCGATGCAAGGCGCGCGAGGTCTATAGCGGCAGGGTAACGCATGTGTCCGGGTAAAAGCCCAGTGGAGCCAACGTCACATAACCGTGTGATTACCGCGCAACGCATACGTGTCCTTCTGCCACTTCCGCTCGCGCAGCCGTACGATTACTCGGCATCGGAACAAATCGTCGCCGGGACATTCGTCGAAGTGCCGCTGGGCCGGCGCAGCGCGATCGGCGTGGTGTGGGATGGCGAGCCCGACCCTGCGCTCCCGGCCGCGCGCGTGAGATCCGTCGCGCGCGTCTTCGACGTGCCGCCGATGACGCCGACGCTGCGCCGCTTCGTCGACTGGGTCGCGACCTATACGCTGAGCCCGCCCGGCGCGGTGCTGCGCATGGCGATGAGCGTGCCGGCCGCGCTCGACCCGCCGGCGCCGCAGGCCGGCTGGCGCCTGGCCGATCCTCCGCCCGCGGGCGCGCGCGTCACGCCGCAGCG
>NZ_JACADQ010000533.1 GCF_016106015.1 Neoroseomonas rubea | reverse complement strand
CGTCGGCGCCGGGCCAGACGGTGGGCGCGCTCATCGCGGCGCGGGCGCCGGGGCCGGCGCCGGGGCAGGGGCGGGCTGGTCGGCGCCGCCGCGCTGCTGGTTCATCTCGGTGACCGAGAAGATGAAGCGACCGAGCAGGCTTTCGAGGCTGACCGCGCTCTGCGTGATCTCGATCTCCTGCCCGTCGCGCAGGATGCGGTCAGACCCGCCGGGCACTAGCGCAACGTATTTCCCGCCGAGCAGTCCCTCGCTCTGGATCTCGGCCGAAGTGTCGTGCGGCAGGCGCAGCCCGGCATCGACGCGCAGCGTCAGTACGGCCAGGAAGCTCTGTGGGTCGATCCGCTGTGCCACCACCTGGCCGATCTTCACGCCGGCAAGCCGCACATCGGCGCCCGCCGCCAGCCCGTCGATCCGGTCGAAGCGCGCGGTCAGCGACAGGCCGGGACCGCCCGAGATGGACCGGCCGCTGGTGGTGACCGCGTAGAACAGGAACAGCCCGGCGACCGCCAGGATGACGGCGCCGGTCAGCAACTCGGCAAGGCTGCGCTTCTGCATCGGGGATGGATGTCGGGGCTCAGCGCCCCGGCGTCCAGGCCTCGTAGTCGCCGGCGGTTGTCGGGCGCTGTCCGGCCGCGGCATCGTGGCCGGGCGGGCGCCACGCCTCGGCGGTGCCGGTCATGTTCGCGCGATGCTCCTTCTGCCAGGCGCGGCGGGGCGCGTCCTCCGGCAGCGGGGCATCGGTCGTGTGATGCAGCCAGCCCCACCATTCGGGCGGCACGGTCGAGGCCTCGGGCGTCCCGGCATAGGTGACGCGGCGCAGCGGGCGCCCGTAGGCGTCCTTGCGGCCCCGCGCGAGCCAGTAGGTGTTGCCGAAGCGGTCGCTGCCGACGCGGCGGCTGGTCAGGCGGATGATGAGATCGTCCAGAAAGGCCATCGGCATCCTCGGGGAGAGCCCGGAAACGGTTAGATGCCACAGCGGCGCCGCCGGCGCAAAGCCGGGACTATCCACAGGATATTGGGGTGAATCGCGCCCTGACACACAAGATGCGGCTTTCGCACCCGGGCGCGCCCGGCTAGCCTCGGGCCCATGGCTGGTCTCGCAGGCACTCTCTGGCAGTCCGTCGCGCTGCGCCGCACGCGCGCCGGGGCCGATCCCGACGCGCAACCGCGCCCCGTCGCCCTTCCCGCCGCCTGGGAGGATGAGGCCGCCGCCGCGGTCGCCGCCCTCGCGCCCGGCACAGGCCCCATCACCTTCCCGACCCTCGCCGAGGGCTGGATCCGGCGCGTGACCACGCGCGGCCGGCGTCTCGGCCTGATCGCCACGCCGGAGGAAGCGGACGCGCTGGCCGAGGAGCTTCGCGCCCTGCTGCTTGCCCGGCGCGGTGCGCCCGGCGCCGAGGTGTGGCGCGACCGGCGGGAGGAAGCGCGGTTCGTGCTCAACCTGCCGGCCTTCCTCGACGCCGACGGGTCCTTCGATGCGGCCGGCTATGCCCGCGCCGCGTCGCTCGGTGTCCGGGTGCTCGACATCCTTGGCCAGGGGCGGGCGCCGCGCCTGCGCTTGGGCTTCGCAGACCTCGCTGGCCTGCTCGCCGCGTTCCGCCTGCCCTATGCGGGGGAGGAGGCGCGCGCCGTCACGGCGGCGATCGCGGCGCTGACGCGCGGCGCGGCCGAGGCGGAATCCGGCCGCCTCGCCGAACGCCACGGCGCGCTGCATCCGGTCGCGCTGATCTGGCCCGAACCCCCGGCCGAGACGACGATCCCGGGCCTGGCC
>NZ_JACADQ010000532.1 GCF_016106015.1 Neoroseomonas rubea | reverse complement strand
GGCGGGGCGGGGCGGGGCGGGGCGCGCGGGGGTCGCGGCCGGCGGCGCGAGCCCCGGAATGCCGCGCCCGTTCATCGGCATGGCCAGCGCGCGCTGGATCTCGGGCGTCATCGGCTCGGGCAGCAGGCCGAGGATCGGGGCGATGCGGGAGATCACCATGCCCGCCGCCGGCGCCGCCACCCAGCCGGCCGTCGCGTAGCCATGGCTGCGCGCGTTCGGCTTGGGCTCGTCCACCATGACATAGATGGCGTAGCGCGGCGCATGCATCGGGAAGGCGCCGATGAAGGCCGCGATGCGCTTGTTCTCGAGATAGCCGCCGCGCGGGCCGGTCTTCTGCGCCGTGCCGGTCTTGCCGCCGACGTAGTAGCCCGGCACCTCGGCGCTGCGGCCCGAGCCTTCCGTCACGACCAGCCGCATCATGCGGCGCACCAGGTCGGATGTGCGCTCGCTGATCACGCGCGTTCCTTCGCGCGGCGTGGCGGGATCGTGCGCGAGGATCGTGGGCTGGCGCAGTATGCCGCCATTGACCAGCGTCGCGCCGGCGGTGGCGACATGCAGCGGCGTCACCGAGATGCCGTGGCCGAAGCCGATCGTCATGGTGTTGAGGTCGCGCCAGGTGCGCTGCCCGGGCACGAGCGGCAGCGCCGTCTCCGGGATCTCGATGCGCAGGCGCTGCGTCATGCCCATGCGCTGCATGAATTCGCGGTGGCGGTTCACGCCGACCCCGGCGGCCATGTGCGCGGAGGCGAGGTTGGAGGAGTAGGCGATGATCTCCGGCAGCGCGAGCCAGCGGTTCTTGCCGCGGAAATCGTTGATCTCGTGCCGGCCGACGCGGATCGGGCGGGATGCGTCGTAGCCGCCCCAGGGCTGCACCGTGCCGTAGTCCAGCGCCATCGCCGCGGTCAGCAGCTTGAAGGTGGAACCGGGTTCGTAGACGCCGACGGTGACGCGGTTGAAGCGCTGGTCGACGGTCGCCGCGCCGACGTCGTTCGCGTCGTAGTCGGGCAGGCTGACCATGGCCAGCACCTCACCCGTATGCACGTCCATCACCACGCCGGCGCCGCCGATGCCGTTGAATTCCGTGATCGCGCGCTGGACGGAATCGCGCAGCGCGAGCTGGACGCGGATGTCGAGCGACAGGCGCAGCCGCGCATTCGGCTGGTCCCGCAGCCGGTCGTTGAACGACCGCTCGACGCCGGCGATGCCGATGCCGTCCACGTCCACGCCGCCGATGATGTGCGCGGCGGTGCGCCCCTGCGGGAAGTAGCGGCGCTCCGCTTCCTCGAAATGCAGGCCGGGGATGCCGAGCGCGTTGACCTGCGCCACTTCGCGCGGCGTCAGCGCGCGGGCGATGTAGGCGAATTGCCGCTCGCCCGACATGCGCTGGATCAGTCGCTCCCGATCCAGTTGCGGCAGCACGCGGCGCAGCCGGTCGGCGGCCTCGGTCGCGTTCTCGATCTGGCGCGGGTTGGCATACAGCGCCGTCAGCGGCAGCGAGACGGCGAGGATCTCGCCATTGCGGTCGGTGACGGTGGCGCGCGCGACCGGCGCCTCGGCCGCCGGCTGCGGCGGGCGGGACAGGGCCGCGGCGCGGCGCGGCTCGGCCGGGTTGAGCACGGTCGCGAAGGCGAGCTTCAGCGCGATGGCGCCGAACAGGCCGGAAAAGCCGAAGGCCGCGATGACGAGCCGCCCGCGGCTGCGGTCGAGGATGGCGCGGCGGTCGAGATCGGGCTGGGTGACGCGCACGAGCGCGCGCGGCGCCTCGGCCTCGGCCGGGCGCCG
>NZ_JACADQ010000531.1 GCF_016106015.1 Neoroseomonas rubea | reverse complement strand
GTGCGCACCGTAGTGCAGAACGCCGGCGGCTTTCCGGCCGAGCCGGGTGCCGCGCCTGGCGCGCCGCCGCGCCAGGCGGGCCTGGCCCTGCCGCGCGACCCGAACGCGCTGCCCGCGCCGAGGCCTTCGAACGAATAGGCGCGCCCAGTTTTCGGATCGAGGCTCCGCCTCGATCCGGGAGCGCGAATGCGCGACCGCGCCCAGACCAACCGGCGCCCCCCCGGCGCACCAGCCCACGGCGCGCAAGCCAAGCGCGCGAATGCGCGCGCCGGCGCCTGAGGCAGACCAAGACTCTTCGGATCGAGGCTCCGCCTCGATCCGGGAGCGCAAAGCGCGACCGCGCCCAGACCAACCGCCGCCCCCGGCGCACCAGTGCACGGCGCGAAAGCCAAGCCGCCGCATGGCGGCGCCGGCGATTGAGGCACACCAAGACTCTTCGCCACGATTTTCAATCGTGGCGAAGCGCCTGGATCGGATCGAGCATCGCCGCGCGCCGCGCCGGCCAGAAGCCGAAGAACAGCCCCGTCAGGGCCGAGACGCCGACGGCGATCAGCACCGCATCCGGCTTCACCAGCACCGGCCATCCGGCGAGGTCGGCCACCAGGTGCGACAGCGCGAGCCCCGCCGCCACGCCCGCCGCCCCGCCCAGCATCGCCAGCACCAGGGCTTCCAGCAGGAACTGCGCCAGCACGTCGCGCCGTCGCGCGCCGACCGCGAGCCGCAGCCCGATCTCCCGCGTCCGCTCCGTGACGCTCACCAGCATGATGTTCATCACGCCGATGCCGCCCACCAGCAGCGAGACCGCGGCGACGGAGGCCAGCAGCAGCGACAGCGTGCGCGCCGCCGCGTCGCGCGTCGCCTGGATGTCGGACAGGTTGCGGATCGACACGCTGTCGGGCTCGTTCGCCGCGACGCGATGGCGCTGGCGCATCAGGGCGCGGATGTTCTCCTCCGCCTCCCGCATGTCCTCGCCCTCATGCACCTTGACCGAGATGGTGCCGACCTGCCGGGCATTGGCGCGCGACGCGCCCATCACGGACCGCCGCGCCGTCCAATAGGGGATGAAGACCGCGTCGTCCTGATCCTGCCCCATCGGGTTCTGGCCCTTGCGGGCCATGACGCCGATGACCTCGAAGGGGGTGGAGCGGATGCGGATCTCCCGCCCGACGGGATCTTCCTCCCCGAACAGGTTCTCGGCGACCGTGGCGCCGAGGATGACGACCTTGCGCGCGCCCGCCGCTTCCTCCGCGGTGAAGAGGCGACCGAGATCGGGCGCCCATTCATGCGCGACGAAGAAATCCGGATCGGCCGCGATCACCACCGCCTGCCAGTTCTGGTTGCCGGCGACCATCTGGAAGGATTGGCGGATGGAACCCACCGCGACCTCCACCTGCGGCACTTCCCGCGCGATGGCGATGGCGTCGTCGTAGGCGAGGTTGGACCGCCCGCCAGCACCGAGCCTGACGCCGCCGACCGTGGACGACCCGCCCCAGATGATCAGCAGGTTGGCGCCGAGCGACTGGATCTGCGCCGTCACCTGCCGCCGCGCGCCCTCGCCCACCGCCACCGTCGCGATCACGGCGGCGACGCCGATGAAGATGCCGAGCGCGGTCAGCACCGACCGCAGCGTGTTGGCGGCGAGCGCGGAGAGCGCGCCGCGCAGCGCCTCCATCAGGTCCATCCCGCCGCGCGTGGCGGGCAGCGGCGGCAGCACGGGGGATGGCGTGCTGGCCTGCGCGGCACCGCGCGCGAGGCCGCCCGGCGCGTTCACGCCGCCTGCTCCTGC
>NZ_JACADQ010000530.1 GCF_016106015.1 Neoroseomonas rubea | reverse complement strand
GAGCGGGCGCAGCGCGAAGCGGCGCCCGGCCTTGCGCGTGCGCGCGCCCTTGGCGGCGGCACGGCCGCTCATGGCGCCGCCCCCAGCAGGCCGTCTTCCGCCGCGCGGTCATAGAGCCGCCCGATCAGCGCGGCGAAGACCGCATCGACCTCCATCGCCGGGCCCATGCGCGGCAGCGTGTCGGCCACCGTGACGTCGTGCTCGCGCCAGGCGAGCCCGCCTGAAAGCACGTTCTGCAGAAAGCCCTGCATCCGGTCGCAGGCCATGGCGAAGCGGGCTTCGGGACTCTCGCCCGCCTCGAATTCCTCCCACAGCGCGCGCAGGCGGGCGGCGAGGTCGGCGGGCAGCGTGCCGAACACGATGTCGGCCGCGGCCGCCTCCCGGTCCGCCTGCGTCGCGCGTCCGGCGGCGTCGTAGGCAAAGGTGTCGCCGGCCTCGATCTCCACCAGGTCGTGCACCGCGACCATCATCAGCGCTCGGCCGAGGTCGAGCGTCGCCGCGACCTCCTCATGCAGCAGCGTGCCGATCAGCGCGAGCGACCAGCAATGCTCGGCGCTGTTCTCCCGCCGCGTCGTCCCATCCGCCAGCACGACGCGCCCGCGCCGCTCGACCGTCTTGAGCCGGTCGGCCAGCGCGAGAAAGTCGAGGATCGAGGCGGCGCGGTCAGGCGGCATCGCGGCCGAGCACCTCCATCAATTCCCGCCACTCGCGCTTGGACAGGCCGGAGGCTTCCTGCGTCACCGCCTCCCCGGCCAGCAGCCGCCGCACGATGCCCATCATCTGCGCAGAGAGCGTAACGGCGCCGAGCCGGTAGTCGCGGAACGCCTCATGGGCCATGGGCACCCAGGCCTTGACCGTCTCGAGCATCGCCTCGGCATAGACGCGGATCTCGTACTGCGCGTGGGCGTCCGCGCGCAGGGAGAGGAAGTGCAGCAAATTGTGAAGGTCGGTCTTCCAGTACCATTGCGTATAGGCGTTGAGCGTGAGGTTCATGCGCGCGAGTTCCCGCGCCAGCCCCCGCCGCGCGGGGTCGATCGCGCGGCCCTCGTCGTCCTCGTTCAGCATCTCGAGGTAATGGTCGTAGTTGCGCGTCGCGTCCTCTCGCAGCAGGTCGAGCACGCGCGCGGCCTCCGCGCCCTGCAGCACATCCCCGCGCCCCTGGCGGTTCACGGCGGATTGCGCGGCGAGCTGGTCCGGCCCGGGGATGTAGAATTCCCGGTCGAGGATGGAGTAGCGCGCGGAATACTCGTTCACATTCGCCGTGCGGTGGCGGATCCACTGCCGCGCGACGAAGATCGGCAGCTTCACGTGGTATTTGATCTCGCACATCTCGAAGGGCGTCGAGTGGCGGTGGCGCATGAGGTAGCGGATCAGGCCGCGATCCTCGTTCGCCGCGCGCGTGCCGCGACCGTAGGAGACGCGCGCCGCCTGCACGATGGCGGCATCGTCGCCCATGTAGTCGACGACGCGGACGAAGCCGTGGTCGAGCACGGGCAGCGCCTGGAACAACATCGCCTCCAGCCCCGCCACGGTCGGCCGGCGCGTCGCCGCCTCGGCCGCGCGCGCGGCGTCGATCTCCTGCTGCTGCTCTGTGGTCAGTGCCATGCCAGATGTCCCTGCGACTCGGATCGCGTCCGGCTCTGGCTATAGCAGGGGACCGAGAGGGGCGCCGCCCCTCTCGGGCTCACCCCGCCAAAGGCCGAAAGGCCTTTGGAAACCAATACCTTGACCGATCGCGGGGCCAGGGGACCGCGTCCCCTGGCGGGGGAGTTCGAGGGGGCGGCGCC
>NZ_JACADQ010000053.1 GCF_016106015.1 Neoroseomonas rubea | reverse complement strand
CGCAGCGCCGCCGCCAGCATCGCGCGGATGACCTCGAGGCAGCGGCCGCACTGCGCGGCGCGGCCGCAGCCTTCATAGACCTCGGTCGGGCGGCGCGCGCCGGCGGCGATGGCGCGGGCGATGTCGCCGCGCGTCAGGCGGTTGCAGTCGCAGACGATCTCCTCCGCCTGCGCCGTCACGCGCTCAGCGCCAGCCCGCGCGCTGCATGATCTGCAGCGCCTGCGGCGCCAGCGCGCCGTAGCGCTGCGCGTTCAGCGCATCGGCGCGAAAGGTGCCGAGCGCGGCGAGCGCCGGATGCGGCGCGACATCGGCAACGACCGGGTATTCGAAATTGCCGTTGGCGAACATCTCCTGCGCGCGCGGGCCGGTCAGGTACTCGATGAACTTCAGCGCGACCTCGCGGCGAGAGGAATTGCGCACCACGCCGGCGCCCGAGACATTCTCATGCGTGCCGCGGTCGCCCGCGCCCTGGTTGGGGAAGATCACGCCGATGCGGTCGTAGAGCGCCTTTTCAGCCGCGTTCTGGGAGGCGCCGAAACGCGCGAGGTAGTAGGTGTTGGCGATGGCGAGCGCACCGACGCCGGCGACCACGGCCTGGAACTGCGGCGTATCCCCGCCCTGCGGCGGGCGCGCCATGTTCTGTGCGACGCCGCGCGCCCAGGCCTCGGCCGCCTGTTCGCCATTCGCGACCAGGATGCTCGCCATCAGCGAGGTGTTGTAGGGATGCGCCGCGGCGCGGACGAGGATCTGGCCGCGGAACTCCGGCTTGGCGAGATCCTCGTAGCGCTCGAGCCCTGCCGGGCGGCCCTTCGTCTTGTCGTACATGACCACGCGGGCGCGGCGGGAGACGCCGTACCACTGCCCGTCCGGGTCGCGCAGGCTGGCGGGCACGCGCCCGGCCAGGATGTCCGACCGCGTGGGGGCCAGGATGCCGGCGGCGACCGCGCGGGCGAGGCGCGCGCCATCGACCGTGATCAGCACATCGGCAGGCGTGTTGGCGCCTTCGGACTGGATGCGGGCGATGAGCTGGTCGGCATCGCCCTCGATCAGCCGGATGCGGTAGCCGCTCTCGGCCGTGAAGCCGTCATAGAGCGCGCGGTCCGTGTCGTAGTGGCGGGAAGAATAGAGGTTGAGCGTCCGCTCCTGCGCGAGCGCGGGCCGGGCGAGGGCGCCAGCGGCGAAGGCGGCGGGCAGGGCGAGGAGGTTCCGGCGAAGCATGGCGTGGTCCCGTCTGGCGTGTGCCCGTTTGCTACTGCAATTGCGAGCCGCTCGCAAGTCTATTTGCGAACGCGTCGCAATAACAAATTGTAGCGCGCCCCACCCGCACCCGGCGGCATGACGCGCGCGCCATGCCGCCAGGCGAGGTCGGTCAGCCCTGCAGCCCGCGCAGGAACTTCGCCCGCGCCCCGCCGCCCGCCATCAGGAAGGCGTGGTCGGACCCGCTGAGGAGGAAGCGCGCGCCGAGCGCGATGTAGTCCGGCGCCACCTTCTCGTCGTAGACGCCGCCCATGCCCATGTGCTTGCCGGCCGCCTTGCAGGCATCGGCCACCTTCGCATAGGCCGCGCGCACATCCGGGTGGCCGATCTGCCCGGCGATGCCCATGGATGCCGTCAGGTCGGAGGTGCCGATCATCAGGCAGTCCACGCCCGGCACGGCGGCGATGGCGGCGGCGTTCGCGACGGCCTCGGGTGTTTCGATCATCACCGTGATCAGGATCTCATTGTTCAGTTCGCGCTGCGCCGCCGCGGTGTCGCTGACGACGAAGCCGTACTGCGCCGGCGGCCCGCCCCAGGAGCGTTCGCCCACCGGCGGATAGCGGAAGGCGCGCACCACCGTCTCGGCTTCCGCGGCGTTGTCGATGTGCGGCACCACCACGCCCATCGCGCCGTTGTCGAGGCAGCGCGTGCCCTCGAACAGCGCGTCCTTGCAGCAGCGCACGATCGGCGTGACGCCCTGGCTGAGCGCCGCCATGCACATGCGCGTGGCGTCATCCACGCTCATCGCGCCGTGCTCCATGTCGATGAACAGCCAGTCGAAACCCGAGGCCGCGGCGATGAGCCCGACCGCAGGCGTGCGCAGGTGATGCACGCCGAAGCCGAGGGCGAGTTCGCCCTTTTCAAGCCGGCGGCGGGCGAGGTTGGGTGCGATGGGCATGGATGCGTTTCCCCTGGGTTCTGGCGGGCGCAGCGCACCATGCGGGCGGGGGTGGGTCAATCGGCCGGGCGGTCGCCGATCAGCGCCATCACCGCCGCCAGCCGGTCCGCTTCCTCTGCCGGCTTGTCGCGGCGGATGCGCGCGATGCGCGGGAAGCGCAGCGCGACGCCCGACTTGTGGCGGGAGGAGAGCTGCGCCGCGTCGAAGGCCACTTCCAGCACCAGGGCGCGCTCCACCTCCCGCACCGGGCCGAAGCGGTTGACCGTGTTGTTGCGGATCCAGCGGTCGAGCCAGGCGAGTTCCTCATCCGTGTAGCCGGAATAGGCCTTGCCGATCGGCACCAGCTCCCCGTCCTCCCGCCACACGCCGAAGGTGTAGTCGGAATAGAAACTGCTGCGCTTGCCGTGGCCGCGCTGCGCGTACATCAGCACGGCGTCGACCGTCAGCGGATCCCGCTTCCACTTCCACCACAGCCCCTTGGTGCGACCCGCGACATAGGGCGCATCGGCGCGCTTGAGCATCAGCCCCTCGATCGACGCGGCACGCGCGCCGTCGCGCAGCCGCGCCAGCGCGTCGATGCTCTTGAAGGCGACCAGCGCGGAGAGCTCCATCCGCGCCGGCGCGGTGCGCGCATGCCATGCTTCCAGCCGCGCGCGGCGCGCGTCGAAGGGCAGCGGGCGCAGGTCCTCCCCGCCCTCGAACAGCAGGTCGTACAGGCGCACGGCGGCGGGGAAGTCCCGCTGCATCCTCGCCGTCACCGACTTCCGGTTCAGCCGTTGCTGGAGGTCGGCGAAGGGCGCGACCTCGCCCTCACGCACCACCAGCAATTCGCCGTCCAGCACGCCGTGGAACTCCATGGCGGCCAGGATCTCGGGGAAGGCCGCCGAGATATCCTCCCCGCCCCGCGACCAGAGCCGCCGCCCACCGGGGCCGGCGGTGAGCTGCACGCGGATGCCGTCCCACTTCCATTCGGCGCGCCATTCCTCGGCGCGCAGCGCGGCGAGGTCGGTGTCCTCCAGCGGATGGGCGAGCATCAGCGGGCGGAAGACCGGCGCGTCCCGCGGATCGGGCGCCGGCGCGCGGCCTTCGAGCCAGGCGAAGATCGGCGCATAGGGCGGGGCGACGCCGTGCCAGACCTCCTCGATCGCCTCGACGGGCTGGCCCGACCATTCGGCGAGTGCGACGCGCGCCAGCCGCGCCGAGACGCCGACGCGCATTCCCCCGGTCAGCAGCTTGATCAGCGCGAGCCGCCCGCCGGCATCGAGCGTATCGAGCCAGCCCGCGAGCAGCGCGGGGATGTCGGATTTCGGCGTGGTCTCGAGCGCCTCCACGATGTCGGCGAGCGTCGGCGGCGGCGCGTTGATGCCGGCACGCGGCTGCCAGATCAGCGCGACCGTCTCCGCCATGTCGCCCACATAGTCGTAGGAGAGCCGCCACAGCTCGGGATCGGTGCGGGCTGCGACCAGTTCGCGGATCATGGCGGGCTTGGCGGCGGCGAAGGTCAGTTCCTCGGTCAGCGCGGCGAGGCCGATGCCGCGGTCCGGGTCGGGCTGCCCCGCGAACCATTGCCCCAGCAGGGCGAGCTTCGCGTTGCGCCCCGGCGTGAAGACCAGGCGTTCGAGCAGTTCGGCGAAGGCGGGCAGGCTCATGGGCAGCCTGCCGGACACCGAGGCGTTACCGTCCGTCCGGCCCTTCCCCGGCATACCAGGAATGGCGCTGGCTTTTCCGGTAATGCGCGTCCTCCACGGGGGGAAGGCTCTCGTCGCGATACCAGGGGATGTGCTGGCACGTGAATCGTCCGGCGACGCGGACCGCCCGGTAGAAGCCCTTGCCAGGGTCGAAGTGCCGCTTGTTGTAGACCGCGAAGGTCGTGTCGATATCGCCGCGGAAGATCGGATCGCCGCCGGTGGTCTCGCCCAGCCTTTCCCGCCAGAACTGCGCCTCCCATTCCTCGATTCGCCAGTCGCGGCCTTGAAACCGCACGGTCCTGTCGATGAAGCGTTCGGGCGCGCTGATGTCGAGCGCGAAGCCGGCCTTGCCCATGCCAAAGCGATCGGTCATGCCCTTCAGCACGTCGAGCCAGTCGGGCGGGAGCGCGGCGCTGAACCGGAGATCGGGATCGGTCACGCAGAAGATCTCGGGCAGGGCGCGGTAGATCAGCGGATTCCGGGCGAAGACCTTGGGGCCCATGTTCCGGCGCAGGCGCACGATGCGAGCTTCCCCTTCGACCTCGCGCAGGAAGGAGACCATGGCCGGAAGGTCCGACGCGTTGTCGAGAATGACGATGTTGCGCAGGCCGAGCGTCCGCAGCTGCGCGATCATGCCGCGGCAATAGGTGGGGTTGTTGAAGGCGGGGATGACCACGGGGGGCAGGCCGGTCGGATGCGACCAGAATTCGCTGCGAAGGTGTCGTAGAGGGAACATCGCCCCATACCGGCCGTGATAGTGTCGAAATGACTATCATGGCTGTGTCGCCGGCCCAAGGCCTCGACGGCCGGGGCTGTCCCCGGCGGCGGGCTCCGCAGCGGCCGCTTCCTCCTCCTCCTCCTCCTCCTCCTCCTCACCACGGCCGACCAGATGTAGCGCGCGGCCGCGGATGCCGCGCAGTGCCAAGGCATGGATCAGCGCATCCTCCCGCCCATGGGTCACCCAGATCTCCGGGGCCTGGACGTCCTCGGCGGTGGCGAGGAGCTCGTCCCAGTCGGCATGGTCGGAGATGACGAGCGGCAGTTCGACGCCGCCCTGCCGCGCGCGCTGGCGCACGCGCATCCAGCCGGAGGCGACGGCGACCACGGGTTCCGCCAGCCGCCGCGCCCAGCGGTCGGCGACGGCCGAAGGTGGCGCGAGGACGATCGCGCCCTTGAGGTCGTCCTTCTTGGCGACCGTGGCCGTGCGCAATTCCCCGAGCGGCACGCCGAGCGCTTCATAGAGCCGGCAGAGCGCCACATGCGCGCCATGCAGGTGGATCGGCCGGTCCCAGCCGGCCTCCCGCAGCAGCGCGACCAGCCGCTGGCATTTGCCGAGCGAATAGCACCCGACGACATGCGTCCGGTCAGGAAACAGCGCGACGGAGCGCAGCAGGCGCGTGATCTCGGCTTCCGCCGGCGGGTGCCGGAAGACCGGCAGGGCGAAGGTCGCCTCGGTGACGAAGACGTCGCAGGGCTCGGGCTCGAAGCCCGTCGCGGTCGGGTCGCGCCGACGCTTGTAGTCACCGGAGACGACGGCGCGCGATCCCTGCCATTCCATGCACACCTGCGCCGAGCCCAGCACATGCCCGGCCGGGCGCAGCCAGACCCGTACGCCGTTGATCGTCAGCGCTTCCCCCAGTGGCAGGGCCTGCTGGGTCTCCCCCGCCCGTCCCTCCCCCATCCGGGCGGTCATGATGGCCAGCGTCTCGGCCGTGGCCAGCACATGGGCATGGCCAGGCCGTGCATGGTCCGAATGGCCATGGCTCACCACGGCGCGGTCCACCGCGCGGGTCGGGTCGATGAAGAAGCCGCCGGGCTCGCAGAACAGGCCGGACGGCGTGACCTTCAGCCAGGTCTCGGGATGGGGTGCTGTCACGGGGCGTATCTGGGCGCCTTCCCGGCGCGGGAAAGCGCCGCCATATTGCCCCGCGAATGAGAACATTGCCAGAACCCTTTGCCGGCTGGTTCGCCGCCCGCGGCTGGACGCCGCGGCCGCACCAGCTGGCGCTGCTCGAGGCCGCGGGCCGGGGGGAGCATGTCCTGCTGCTGGCGCCGACCGGCGGGGGCAAGACGCTGGCGGGGTTCCTGCCATCGCTGGTGGACCTGGCCGCCGCGCCGCGGGAAGGGCTGCACACGCTGTATGTCTCGCCGCTCAAGGCGCTGGCGGTCGACATCGCGCGCAACCTGACACTTCCCGTCGAACAGATGGGCCTGCCCATCCGGATCGAGACGCGCACGGGCGACACGCCGGTGAACCGTCGCGCGCGGCAGCGCGAACGCCCGCCGCAGATGCTGCTGACGACGCCGGAGAGCCTGACGCTGCTGCTGTCGCTCCCCGATGCGCCGGAGATGTTCGCGGGGCTCGCCGCCATCATCGTGGACGAGGCGCATGCGCTGGCGGGCACGAAGCGCGGGGACCAGCTGGCGCTGTGCATGGCGCGGCTCGGCACGCTGGCGCCCGGCGCGCGGCGCGTGGGGCTTTCGGCCACCGTCGCGCATCCCGGGCCGCTGCGCGCCTGGCTGTCCCCGACCGCACGGCCCGAGGATGTGCGGCTGGTCGAGACCAAGGGCGGCGCCGCGCCGGTCTTCGACCTGCAACTGCCGGAAGGGCGGCTGCCCTGGGGCGGGCATATGGGCCTCGCCTCGGCCCCCGAGATCCTCGCCCGGATCGAGGGCGCGCGCGTGACGATCGTGTTCGTGAACACGCGGGCGCAGGCGGAACTCGTCTTCGCGGCACTCTGGCGGCTGAACGAGGCGGCGCTGCCGATCGGCATGCACCATGGCAGCCTCGAGATCGGGCTGCGGCGCAAGGTGGAAGCGGCGATGGCCGAGGGGCGGCTGCGCGCCGTGGTGGCGACGGCCTCGCTCGACCTCGGCATCGACTGGGGCGATGTGGACCAGGTGATCCAGGTCGGCGCGCCGAAGGGCGTGTCGCGCCTGCTGCAGCGCGTGGGGCGCGCCAACCATCGGATGGACGAGCCATCGCGCGCCGTGCTCGTGCCCGCCAACCGCTTCGAGGTGGTGGAATGCGTCGCCGCGACGGAAGCGGTCGAGGCGGGTGAACTGGATGGCGAGCCGCCGCGCCCTGGCGGGCTCGACGTGCTGGCGCAGCATGTGCTGGCCATGGCCTGTTCCGCGCCCTTCCTCCCGGATGCGCTGTATGCCGAGGTGACGCGCGCCGGCCCCTATGCCGCGCTGTCGCGGCGGGACTTCGACGACGTGGTGCGCTTCGTCGAGGATGGCGGCTACGCGCTGCAGGCCTATGAGCGGTTCCGGAAACTGTTCCGCGACGCGGAGGGGATGCTGCATGTGCGCGACGCGCGCATCGCACGGCAATTGCGCATGAACCTCGGCACCATCGTCGAGACGCCGATGCTCAAGGTGCGGCTGAAGGGCGGCGGCGTGGTGGGGGAGGTGGAGGAATGGTTCGTCTCCACCCTGGAAGCCGGGGACTGCTTCCTGTTCGGTGGCCAGGTGCTGCGCTATGAGCGGCTGGAACCGGCCGCCGTGATCGTCAGCCGCGGCGGAGAAGGCGAGCCGCGCGTGCCGGTCTATGCCGGAGCGCGGATGCCGCTGACGACGCATCTCGCCGCACGGGTGCGCGCCATTCTGTCCGACCCGCGGCGCTGGGAGCATCTGCCTGAGCCGGTGCGGGAATGGCTGCGGCTGCAGCGCCTGCGGTCGGAACTTCCGCCGCGCGACGGGCTGCTGGTGGAGACCTTTCCCCGCGGCGGCAAGTGGTTCCTGGTGGCCTACACCTTCGAGGGGCGGCTCGCGCACCAGACGCTGGGGATGCTGGTGACGAAGCGGATGGAACGGCGGGGCCTCGGGCCGCTCGGCTATGTCGGGACCGACTACGTGTTCACCGCCTGGTCGGCCTTCGAGCCGACCGACATCGAGGACCTGTTCGCCGAGGACATCCTGGGCGACGAGATGGAGGAGTGGCTCGCGGAGTCGTCGATGCTGCGGCGGACCTTCCGCAACGTCGCGACGATCGCCGGGCTGATCGAGAAGAACCATCCGGGACAGGAGAAGTCGGGCCGGCAGATGACGATGAATTCGGACCTGGTCTACGACGTGCTGCGCCGCCACCAGCCGGACCACATCCTGCTGCGCGCGACGCGGGCCGAGGCCGCGCAGGGGCTGACCGACGTGGCGCGCATCGCCGCATTGCTGGCGCGAGTGAAGGGGCGCATCCGGCACCGGGTGCTCGATCGCGTCTCGCCGCTCGCCGTGCCGGCGCTGATCGAGGAAGGGCGCGAATGGGTGGCGGGCGGGGCGGAGGATGCGCTGCTCGCCGAAGCCGCCGCGCTGGTCGATGAAGCGACCGATGGCGCCGAGCATTTTGCGGAGGTTCTGGCGGAGGTGACGGAGCAGGTGCCGGTGCGCGGCACATCGGTCGCGCGGGAGAAGCGGCGTTCGAAATGGCGTCGTGCGGCACCGCGCATGGTGACGGGCTGATGGGCGCCGCACCGGTCCATCTGGCGGGGGAGCGGCTGATGCTCGACCCTGCGGGCGTGCTGCACTGGCCGGCGCGGCGGCTGCTGTGCGTGGCCGACCTGCATCTGGAGAAGGGCAGTTCGTTTGCCGCGCGCGGGCGGCTGCTGCCGCCCTATGACACGCGGGAGACGCTGGCGCGGCTGTTGCCGCTGCTGCGGCGCTACCGGCCGGAGCGCGTGGTGTTCCTGGGCGATTCCTTCCACGACGATGACGGTGCGGCGCGGCTGCCGGCGGCCGAGCGCGGCGCGCTGGCGCAGGCGCTGGCGGGCGTCGAGGCGGTGTGGGTCGCGGGCAACCACGACCCTTCGCCACCGTCGTGCCTGCCGGGCCTGGCAATGGAGGAGCTGGCCGAGGGTCCGCTGGTGTTCCGCCATGTGCCGCAGGCGCGCGCGGCGGGGGAGGTGGCCGGCCACCTGCATCCGAAGGCGATGGCGCCGACCCGGGCGGGCGGCGTGGTGCGCCCCTGTTTCGTCGCCGATGGCCGTCGCCTGGTGCTGCCGGCCTTCGGCGCCTTCACGGGCGGCCTCGATGTGGCTGATCCGGCCGTGGCGTCCCTGTTCCCCCGTGGCGCGCGTGTCTTCCTGCTCGGCGCCGAGCGTCTCTTCTCCTTCCCGATGGCCGCCCGCCGCGCGGGCGCAGCGGTGCAGGTGACCAAGGAAGGAGGGGGATCCAAGGGGGAGTTCCCTCCCCCGTGGCCTTCCATCACGCGCTGAGGAAGCGCTCCGCCGCGCTCGCCAGCACCTGGCAGCAGAGTGCCAGGTCTTCTTCCTTCGTATCCTCCGCCCAATGGTGGCTGATGCCGCCGATCGAAGGCGTGAACAGCATCGCCGCCGGCATGCGCTTCGCGATGTATTGCGCGTCGTGTCCCGCGCCTGAGGGCATGCGCGTCCAGGCGCCTGGTGCCTCGGCCTGTGCCGCCGCGTCGAGCGCCGCCATCATCGCCGGGTCGCAGATCGCGGGCGTGGCGCGGGATTTCTGGATGAGCGTCGCGGGGCATTTCTCCCGCCGGTTGCTCTCCTGCACCAGGCGGCGGAGCGTCTGCTCCATGCGTTCCAGCACGGGGACGGAGACATCGCGGAACTGGAAAAGGACTTCCGCGCTGCCCGGGATGATCGAGGGCGCGCCGGGTTCGAGGCTGATGCGCCCCGTGGTCCAGGTGGAGCGTTCGCCGCAGACGCGCGGGAATTCCTGGTCGATGGCCGCGAGCAGCCGGACCGCGGAGAGGCCCGCATCCTTGCGTTCGGCCATGGTGGTGCCGCCCGCGTGGTCCTGCTGCCCTTCGAAGCGGATCAGCCACTGCCAGATGGCGACGATGCCGGTGACGACGCCGACGCGAAGGCTGTTGGATTCGAGCTGCGTGCCCTGTTCGATGTGCATCTCGAAGAAGCCCTTGTGACGGCCGGGTTCGAGCTGCATGCGCGGCTTGCCGGCGAGGCCCGCGGCGGCGAGCGCCTCGCGCAGGGGCTGGCCGTCGTTGCGGCTGCGGGAGCGGTCGATCTCCTCTTCCGAGAGTTCGCCGATGATGGAGCGCGAGCCGAGGAAGCCGCCTTCGAAATGCCCTTCCTCATCGGCGAAGGCGCAGACATCGACGGGCAGGCCGGCGCGGGCGAGCGCCACGCCCGCGACGACGCCGAGCGCACCATCGAGCCAGCCGGCCTGGTTCTGGCTTTCGATGTGGCTGCCCACGAGCAGGTGCGGCCCGGGGCCCTTATGCCGGCCATAGACGTTGCCGATGCCATCGATGGAGGGCTCGAGCCCGCATTCGGCGAGCCGTTCCATCAGCCAGCGGCGCGACTCCATGTCCTGCGGCGAGTAGGTCGGGCGATGCACGCCGGTCCTGTACGCCCCGATCTTCCGGAGATCGTTCAGGTCCTTGAGGAATCGGTCGGCGTCGATGCGCGGCATGGGGGGCCTCCTGTCCTGCCCATGCTGCGGCGCAGAATTTTGTCGGGCAAGGCGCTGCGTTAACCGGCGCGTAATTCAGGGCGCGCTTTGCTGACCCTGCCGGAACAAGCCGGCGACATCTGGTTCAGTGAGGCCGAAAATGACCGCCCTCGCCTCCCCTCCGCCTTCGGCGGATTCCGTGCGTTCCGTGGTGCTGATCGAAAGCGCCGCCGGGGCCGAGCTTCACCTCCGGTCGCAGACCGGTGAGCTGATGCGCATTCCCCTCAAGGGGTCCAGCCGCCGCAACAGCCTGGCCGCGCTCGCGATGATGGCGGGCGTGATCGGCGGCGCCGGCGGGTCCCGCTTCCGCGGCAAGCCCTCCCGGGTCTAGCCTTCCCCCCGCGACCCGCCACCAAGGCGGGCGGGAGGAAGCGCATGATCCGAGGGATGCTCGCCGCTGCCGCGGCGTTGCTGCTGCTGTCCGCGCCGCCAGCGCGGGCGCAGGTGCAGATGATCGTCAACTTCGCGGCCGGCGGACCGAGCGACATCGTCGCGCGGCTGATGCAGAACGAGATGGCGGCCGCGCTTGGCCAATCCCTCGTGGTGCGCAACGTGGTCGGCGCGGCGGGCACGATCGGCACGGCGGAAGCGGCCCGCGCGCGGCCCGATGGCCAGACGCTCCTGATGACGCCGGTCGGCCCCGTGGCGATCCAGCCGCATTTCCGGCGCGGCCTGACCTACACGCTCGACAGCTTCGCGCCGGTCTGCCAGGTCGCGGACAGCCCCGTGGTAATGATGACGCCCAAGACCTCGGGCCTGCGCACGGTCGCGGACGTGGTGGCGCGGGCCAGGGGGCAGGGCCAGGGTTTTCCCTTCGCCTCGACCGGTGCGGGCAGCATCCCGCACATCTCCATGATTGCGCTGATGCGGCTGGCGAATGTCGAGCTGAACCACATCCCCTATGGCGGCTCGGGCCAGGTGATGCTCGCCTTCCAGCAGGGGCAGGTGCAGCTCTTCACCGACCAGACGCTGCTGATCCGGCAATACGACCTGCACCCGATCGCCTTCCTGACCGAACGGCGCAACCCGGACTTCCCGGAGGTGCCGACGATGCGGGAGCAGGGCTTCGACCTGGTCTATTCCATCTGGTCGGGCCTCTATGCGCCGGCCGGCACGCCGGAGGCGGTGCTGCAGCGACTCGAGGCGGCCTGCGAGCGCACCATGCGCCATGCGGAGGTGGTGGCCGGCATGACGCGCGTCGCGCAGCCCATCCTCTATCGCAACCGCGCGGAGTTCGCCGCCTTCTCCCGCGCGGAAAGCGAGAAGTTCCGCGCGCTGATCGAGGCCGCGGGGCTCCGCGCGGCGGAATAGGCTAGGCGTCCGGCAGCGGGTCCGCCCCGTTGATGTGCAGCGCCTCCAGCACGCGGGAGACGCAGTTGTAGCCGGCGATCGTCGCGGTCAGCTCGACCAGTTGGCGCGGCGGGAACAGGTCGCGCACCGCGGCCGCGACATCGTCCGGCACATGAACAAGCCGCGTCATGGCGTCGCAATAGGCGAGCACGGCGCGGTCCGTCGAATCGAACAGCGCGCTGCCCTCCCAGTCCGGCAGCGCGTCCAGCTGCGCCTGGGTCATGCCCTCGGCCAGCGCGATCGGCGCATGGGCGGCCCATTCGTAGGAGGCGCCGTTGATGGCGGCGATGCGGCAGATCACCATCTCTCGCAGCTTGCCCGACAGCGTCGAGTTCCAGCGGATCGCGTCGAACATCGTGATCCAGCCCGCGGCTATCGGCGGCGCGTGCAGCAGCATCCGGTGCAGGTGGCCGATCTTCTTGCGCGACGCGCGGATCGCCTCCGCCGCCTCCCGATGCTCGGGCAGCGACGGATCGGCGTAGGGGATGCGGGCCATCAGCGGGCTTCCTTTCAGGCGTTCCTCTTGCGCAGCAGGTAGCGCTGCCGGCCGTCCATGACCAGCGTGCCCGCCTGGTTGTGGACGGTGCTGCGCAGGCCAAGGATGCCGGTCGTGCGCTGCGGCGTCAGTTCGTCGACCTCGAGCGCCGGATACAGCGTGTCCCCCACGAAGACCGGGTGGAGGAAGCGGCTCGACTGGTCGAGGAAGCCCTTGAGGCTTTCCTCCACCATGTGCGGGAACAGGCCCGCGCCGGCCGCCGTCTGGATCGCCACCTGGAAGCCGTGCGCGAGCATGTGCGGCATGCCCCGCGCGCGGCAGTATTCCACGTCGTAGTGGACGGGATGGTTGTCCCCCGATGCGGCCTGGAAGGCGAGGAAGATCGCCTCCGTCATCGTCCGGCTGGGCAGGACGAAGCGCTCGCCCAAGGCGAAATCCTCGAACCAGCGCTGCTCGGGAACCACGCGATGCGCGCGCGGGTCGAAGCCCGTCATGCGTAGCCGAGGGCCGCGTCCCGCGCCGCATCCGCAGGGTCGCGCGCGGCCGGGTCGCCGAAGCCGCCGCCGCCCGAGGTCTCCAGCCGCACGATGTCGCCCTTGAGCAGCCGCACGCCGTCGGATTTCGGCGCGATCGGCGTCTCGACGCCGTCCCTGATGCGCACCAGCCGGCCGAGGCTGCCCGGCCCGCCGCCCGCGAGCCCGTAGGGCGGGAAGCGGAAGCGGTCCATGTTCGCGGTGAAGACGCCGGCGGGGCTGTCGACCCGCCATTCGCGGAACAGGCCGAGCCCGCCGCGATGCTGCCCCGCGCCGCCCGAGCCGGGCTTCAGCCCGTAGCGCGTGATGGTCAACGGCATCTGGCTCTCGATCATCTCGACCGGGATATTGGCGTTGTTGTGCATGCCGAAGGACCAGGCGTTCACGCCATCCTTGTGCGGCGACGCGCCGGTGCCGCCGATCTCGATCTCGACCAGCACCTCCCGCCCGCCATCCGCCGCCTCCGTCTGGAAGGTCGCGACATAGGACCCGCCGTAATAGGCGGCCGGCATCCGGTCCGGCAGCGCCTGGTGCAGGCAGCCGAACATCACGTTCGCCAGGCGGTGGGAAACGGCGACGCGATGCGCGACGGACGCGGGCGCGCGGCAGGATGTGACGCTGCCCTCGCGGTGGATGATCCGGATGGGGCGATAGCAGCCGGCATTGGCCGGCATGGCGCCATCCGTCGCGGCGATGATGGAATAGTAGACCGCGCAGTTGGACATGGCCGGGGTGCAGTTGATCGGGCCCCGCTGCTGGTCGGCGCAGCCCGTCACATCGACCTCGATCTCGTCGCCCTTGACCGTGAGGACGGCATGCAGGCGGACGGGCTCGCCGGAGACGCCATCCTCGTCGAGGAAATCCTCGAACTCGTAGCGGCCATCGGGCATGCCGCGGATCGCGGCACGCATCGCCGCCTCGCTCATGTCGAGGATTCTTCCCGTTGCCTCCACCAGTCCCGCCGCGCCGTAGCGCGCGGCCAGCCGGCGGATCGACGCGGCGCCGACATCGAGCGACGCGAGCTGCGATTGCAAATCGCCCAGCATCAGCGCGGGCTTGCGGACGTTCTGGCCAATCATCTCCCAGACCGCGCGGTTGAGCCGCCCGTTCTCGATCAGCTTCAGCGGCGGGATGCGCAGCCCTTCCTGGAACACCTCCGTCGCCGTCGCGGCATAGGAACCCGGCGCCATGCCGCCCATGTCGATGTGGTGGCACAGCGCGCCGACATAGGCGACGCGCCGCCCCTCATGCATCACGGGCTTGAAGACCAGCACGTCATTCAGGTGCTGCGCGCCGCAATAGGGGTCGTTGGTCGCGACCACATCGTCCGCGCCCCACTCATCCGCGTTGACGAAGCGGTCGAGCAGCGTGCGCAGCGCCGCCCCCATGGAGTTCAGGTGCTGCGGGATGCGCGCGGATTGCGCGACGTTGTTGCCCTCCGCGTCGAAGACCGCGGTGGAATAGTCGAGCAGCTCCCGCACGATGGTGCTGCGGCTGGTACGCCAGATGGTGATGTCCATCTCGGCGGCCGCGGCGGTCAGCGCGTTGCGGATGACCTCGATCTCGATCGGGCCGAGCGTCATGGCGTGTTCCTCCGCGCCATCAAGGTGCCCGCGGCGCCGAGGGACGCCGTCCAGCCGCGGGTGATCCAATGGGTGGCGAAGGCTTCCTCCACCACGGCGGGGCCTTCGATGATATCGGTCGGCGTCATGGCGTCGCGGTCCCAGACAGGCAGGTCGCGCCACGCCCCGCCTTCGAAGACGCGACGGGTGCCCTTCCGTGCCGGGCGGCCCGCAGGCGGCGGGTCGGCGGGCTCGGGCTTGTCGAGCAGCCCGGTCGCGATGGCGCGCAGCGTGACGATCTCCACGGGATCACCGGGGTTGGCGTAGGAGAAGCGCTGCCGGTGCATGGCGTGGAAGGCCTCGACCAGCGCCTCGAGGTCGCCGGCATCCGGCGCGGCGATCTCGCCCCAGGGCACGAGCAGTTCGAAGGCCTGGCCGTGGTAACGCATGTCGGCGGCGATGGAGATGCGGCGCCGCGCAGCCTCGATGCCATCGGCGGCGAGCCGCGCATCGGCTTCGGCGCGCAGCGCGGCGATCATCTCGACCAGGCGCGGCAGGCTCGCCGCCTCCGCCCGCATCACGCGCGACCGGGCGATGTCCTGCGTCAGGTCGGAGAACAGGATGCCGTAGGCGGACAGCGTGCCCGGTTCGCGCGGGAAGGCGACCTCGGTGATGCCGAGTTCGGCCGCGACCTCCGTCGCGTGCAGCCCGCCCGCGCCGCCGAAGGAGAGCAGGCAGAAATCGCGCGGGTCGAGCCCCTTCTCGAACAGCGACAGCCGGATCGCCGCGCCGAGATTGGCGTTGGTGACGGTCAGGATGCCCTCCGCCGCCTGCTCCACGCCGAGGCCGAGCTTCCCGCCGACGCGCGCTTCCAGCGCCGCGCGCGTGCCCGGCATGTCGAGCTTCATCATCCCGCCGAGGAAGAAATCCGGGTCCAGCCGGCCGAGGGCGAGGTTCGCATCCGTCACGGTCGGTTCCGTCCCGCCGCGGCCGTAGGAGACGGGGCCGGGCCGCGCGCCGGCGCTGCGCGGGCCGACCGTCAGCCGCCCGCCCGCATCGACCGCGGCGATGGACCCGCCACCGGCACCGATGGTGCGCATCTCCACCATCGGCAGGCGCACCGGCAGGCGGTCGATCTCCCCCTGGGTGATGACGGCAACGCGGCCATCCTGCACGACCGAGACGTCGAAGGAGGTACCGCCCATGTCCACCGCGACGAGGTTCGGGCGCGACAGCAGCGTGGCGAGGCGGCCGGCCGCGAGCGCCCCGCCCGAGGGGCCCGAGAGCAGCAGCCGCGCCGGCTGCTCCGCCGCCATGCGCAGCGAGCAGACGCCGCCATTGGACTGCACGAGGAAGACCAGCGGGTGGAAGCCGCCCTCCCCCAGCCGTGCCTCCAGCCGGTCCAGATAGGCCTTCACCACCGGCACCAGCAGCGCGTTCAGCACCGTGGTCGATGTGCGCTCGTATTCGCGGATCTCGGGCGAGATGTCGGAGGAGAGGGAGACGGGCAGGTCCGGCCGCGCGGCGCGGAGCATCGCGGCCAGCCGCTGCTCATGCGCCGGGTTGGCGTAGGCATGCAGGAGGGAAACGGCGACGCAATCCGCGCCGAGCGCGGCGATGCGGTCGAGCAGGGCGGGGATCGCGGCCTCGTCCAGCGCGATCTCCGCCGTGCCGTCGGCGCGCATGCGTTCCGGCACGCCGAGCCGCCGGTCGCGCGGGATCAGCGTCGGGAAGGGGTCCGGGGAAAGGCCGTAGATGTCCCGCCGGACGTGGCGGTTGATCTCGAGCACATCCTCGAAGCCCGCGGTGGTCAGCAGCACGCCGTTCGCCAGTTTGCGTTCCAGCACGGCGTTCGTCGCGATGGTGGTGCCGTGCAGCAGCAGCCCGACCTCCGACAGCGCGAAGCCGAAGCGCCCGGAGGCTTCGCCCACGCCGCGCAGCAGGCCGATGGAGGGATCCTCCGGCGTGGTCGGCGTCTTCCACGCCCGCGCGATGCCGTCGCGGGCGTCGAGGATCATGAGGTCGGTGAAGGTGCCGCCGATATCGACCGCGATGCGGACGGGGCGGGAAGGCGCGGTGCTGGTCACGCGGGACGTTCCTGGGTCGGTTCAGGCCATGAGGGCGGGCAGCCAGAGGGCAAGGCCGGGGAAGATCATGAGCAGGATGACGGCGAGAAGATAGACGGCAAGGAAGGGCAGCACGCCGACGAAGACGTCGGTGATCGGCCCTGGCCGTTTTCGCATCCCCTGCAGCACGTACATCACGGTGCCGTCGGGTGGGCTGATCTGCGCGATCTCGACCAGCATGGTCACGATCACGCCAAACCAGATCGGGTCGTAACCGAGTGCCACGACGATCGGGAACACCACCGGGACGGTGGTGATGATCATGGAGAAGCCCTCCATGAAAGTGCCGAGCGCGACGTACAGCGCGATGATGCAGAGCATGATGCCCCAGGGCGGGATCGGCAGCCCGGCGATCATGCCGGCCAGCGCCTGGGGCACGTTGATCGTCGTCAGGATGTAGTTCAGCAGGTAGGCGCCGAACAGGATCAGGCCGAGCAGCGCGGTGTTGCGTGCCGTCGCCTCGGCGCTGGCGTTCAGCATGCGGAAGGTCAGGCGGCGCTCGAAGGCGGCGAAGACGGCCGCGCCCACCACGCCGAGTGCCGCGGCCTCCGTCGGCGTCGCGAGTCCGCCATAGATCGAGCCCAGCACCAGCAGGATCAGCAGCAGCGTGGGCACGAGGTCCAGCAGCGCGCGCAGCTTCATGGCCATGGGCAGCCGCGCCGGCTTCTCCATCGGGTGCGTCAGCCCGTGCACCAGGATCACCAGCAGGAAAAGCCCCGTGACCAGCAGCGCTGGGATGAGGGCCGCGATGTACAGCGCGCCGACCGAGGTCTCGGTGATCAGCCCGTAGATGATGAAGGTGATGCCCGGCGGGATCAGGTTGCCGAGCGCCCCGCCGGCGGCCAGCGAGCCCAGCACCATGCGCTGGTTGTATTTCGTATCCTGGAAGTAGGGCAGCGCGACCGACCCCATCGTCGCCGCGGTGGCGACCGAGGATCCGCTTATGGCGGAGAACACCGCGCAGGAGACGATGTTGGTGTGCAGCAACCCCCCCGGCATCCGGTTGAGCCACACGTTCAGCGCGCGATAGAGCCGGTCCGACAGCCCCGCCCGCAGCAGGATCTCCCCCATCAGCAGGAAGAGCGGCACGGCGACGAGCACGAAGTTGGACGACGGTGCCCAGAGCGTCTGGCCGAGGAAGGTCCACCACGGCCGGTCGGAGAACATGAAGCCCGTCAGCACGCCGAGCACGCCGAGCACGGCGGCGATGTAGACGCCCGAGCCGAAGAAGACGAGGAACACCGCCATCAGCATCAGGATCTCGGGGATCGGCAGCGCCTGCCCCGTGGTGGCGGCGGCGAAGATGGTCACGCCGAGCAGCCCGACCAGGAAGACGATGGCGATCATGGCCGCGGTGCCTCGCCCTCATGCGCCATGGCGACGGCTTCCAGCGCTTCCTCCGTCTCGTCCTCCAGCGTGCGGGACCCGAGCAGCCCGTCGAGCGCGGCCCCCTGCCCCGCCACCAGCGCCAACACGGCTTCGAGCATCAGCACCAGGCAGGCGAGCACGAAGGCCGAGATCCCGAAGGCCCAGATGCCCTGCGGCCAGACGAGTTGGATGCGCAGCGCGGAGTTATCATGCGCGTCGAACAGCGCGCTTTCATCCACCAGTTCCCAGGCCGACCAGGCGAAGAGCACGCCGAGGGCGCCGAGCAGCAGCAGCGCCAGCAGGTGGAGCGGCGCCCGCACCCGCACCGGCCAGCGATTGGCGAAGACATCGACGCGGATATGCGCGCGCCGGAACAGCGTATGCGCCAGCGCCCAGGAAATCCCGCCGGCCAGCAGGTAGCCCGTGACCTCGACCGTCGCCTGGGAGGAGAAGCCGAGGAAGGCGCGCGCCAGGATGTCGAAGGTGATGAAGAGCGCGCCGGCGATGTAGGCCCAGCCCGCGAGGTGCGCCATCACCGTCGCCACCGCCGCGACCGCGCGCCGGATGGCGCGGGCCGCGCGCAGCGGCGCCGGGACGGGGCCGACCGCGCCG
>NZ_JACADQ010000529.1 GCF_016106015.1 Neoroseomonas rubea | reverse complement strand
GCCGCCGAGGCCGCGGACCTGCCCTTCGCCGGGCTCGCGCCGGAGGCGGCGGACGAAGCGGCGCGCGCCGCACTCGCCGGCCGGCCCGTCGACCTCATCGCCCAGCCCGCCGAAGGCCGGCGCAAGCGGCTGCTGATCGCGGACATGGACAGCACCATCGTGACCAGCGAGACGCTGGACGAGCTCGCCGGCTTCGCCGGGCTCAAGGACCGCATCGCCGCCATCACCAGGCGCGCCATGAATGGCGAGCTCGACTTCGAAGCCGCGCTGCGCGAGCGCGTCGGCATGCTCGCCGGC
The DNA here is from genome assembly GCF_016106015.1 of Neoroseomonas rubea. GTDB lineage: Bacteria > Pseudomonadota > Alphaproteobacteria > Acetobacterales > Acetobacteraceae > Neoroseomonas > Neoroseomonas rubea. The sequence goes on along the minus strand of NZ_JACADQ010000529.1, from coordinate 1,495 downwards.
CTGTCGGTCGATGCTCTGCAACGCACCTGGGAGGCGACGGAACTGATGCCCGGCGCGCGCGAACTGGTCGCGACCATGCGCGCGACAGGGGCGCGCTGCGCGCTCGTCTCCGGCGGCTTCACCTTCTTCACCGGCCGCGTCGCCGCACTGGTGGGCTTCCACGAACATCACTCCAACACGCTGCTCGAGGCGGAAGGGCAGCTTACCGGCCATGTCGCCGACCCGATCCTCGGGCGCAACGCCAAACTCGCGACGCTGAAACGCCTGGCGGCGGAGGAAGGCATCGGGCTCGACGCCACGCTCGCGGTGGGGGACGGCGCGAACGACCTCGACATGATCCAGGCGGCGGGGCTCGGCGTCGCCTTCCGCGCCAAGCCGGTGGTCGCGGCCGCCGCACGCGCGCGAGTGGAACATGCCGATCTCCGCGCGCTTCTGTTTGCCCAGGGCTATCGCGCCGAGGAATTCGTCGTCGCCTGAGCCCGCCAGCCGGGAGCGAGCACCCAGCGCCCGTCGAAGCGCTCGAGCATGTCCCGCGCGGGGTCCATGCCGGCGCGGGCGCGGGCGAGCGAGGCCTCGTCGCCAAGCACGTAGAAGGTGCGCGGTTCATGCGCGCCGGCTTCCAGCAGCGCCGCGACGCGCGCATTGACCGCCTCCACCGCGCGCGGATCGATCCGCGCGAGGTAGACCGCATCCGTCTCCAGCCCGAGCGTCGCGGCATAGACCGCGACCTCCTCCCAGTTGCGCGCCTGCATCCCCGTCGGCACGACGCGGACGAAGGCGTAGCGCGTCGCGGCCTCCCGCCAGAAGGGGTCGGCCAGCCGCAGCGGCACGGTCGGCGGCTGCACGATAAAGTAGTGATGCAGCCTGGCGAAGCCCGGGCGAAGGTCGGCCGCCTGCAGCATCAGCGCGGCGAACAGCACGAAGCCGGCGCGGCCGCCACCGAGCCGGCGGACCAGCGCGACCGCCGCGCCGAACAGCGCGGCATAGAGCACCGGCCAGAAGAAGCGTTCCGACGCACGCAGCGCATCGGCGCGGGAGACGATCCAGTCCGGCAGGGGCAGGACTTCGAATTCCCGCCCGCCGATCGCGACCCGATGGGTGATGGCGAGCAGCAAAAGCCCGGCCAGCACCAGCAGCAGCGCCCAGTGCCGCCGCAGCGCGCCGCGCGGGCCCGCGATCCACGCGACCGCGCCCGCCGCGAGCACGGCCAGCGCGCCGAGACCCGGATAGGAATTGCCGGCTTCCAGATGCCCCGCCGTCTCGATGTCCGGTAGGAAGGCGCCCCAGTAGCCGCGGTCGAAGGGCGCCAGCAGGTCCAGCTGCATCTTCCCATACCCGCCCCATGTGCCGCCGAAGCCGCCCGAAAGCAGGAAGAAGCCGCCCGCCCAGAGCCCCGCGATGCCGAGCGCGGGCACGCCCAGCGCTTCCGCCGCGATGCGCGCCCCGCCGCGCCGCGCGGGATCGGCCGCGCGCGCCAGCCAGTCCGCAGCCCAGA
>NZ_JACADQ010000528.1 GCF_016106015.1 Neoroseomonas rubea | reverse complement strand
GCTCGCGCGGCTGGCCGGCGTTGCGACCGATGCGACGCATGCGCGCGCCGGCGGTGCCTCCGCCGCCGCCGCGAAGGCCCTGCATGCCCGGCTCGGCGCGCCATCCGGCGCCGGCCTCGGCGTGCTGTCCGGCATGACCGGCGTGGCGGAAGCGCGCGCCGAGGAGGATGCCTTCCTCGCCACCCTTGGCGCCGCCGCCATCCGCCGCACCGGCACGCTGCTCGGCCATGGGGTGGAAGCGAGCTTCCCCGCCAATGTCGCGCTCGGCGCGCTGGCGCTCTCGCGCGGTGGCTTCTACCCGGCAATGGACCCGGCGGATGCCGGGGACGGCCCGGTCGAGCGCATCCTCGTCACCGGCTTCGGCCAGTGGCGGGGAGAGGCGCTCGCGCTTCTGGAGCGTGCTGCATGAAGGACCATCTCGGGCGGCCGCTGGTTGCCGTCACCGGCATCGGCATCGTCACCCCCCTCGCCTGGGGGCGGGAAGCGAGCTGGGCCGCGCTGCGCGCCGGGCAATCCGGCATCACGCGCATCCGCCGCTTCCCGGTGGACAAGCTGCGCACCACCATCGCCGGCACGGTCGAACTGCCGGAGGAAGCGGCGGGCGGCGAGATCGCGAGTTCGCCCGTCCGCGTCGAGCGCATGGCCGCCGCGGCGGTCGAGGAAGCGCTGGCCCAGGCCGCGATCGGCCCCGAGGGCACCTTCCCCGGCCCGCTCATGGTCGGCATGCCGCCGGTCGAATACGAATGGCCGCAGCGCTTCGAGCTCGCCCGCCGTGCGAATGGCGATGGCTCCTACCGCGCCGCGACCGAGGCCGCCGCGGGCCGGCAGGATCTGTACGAGACCTTCGTGTTCGGCGGCGTGGGCGAACGGCTCGCCGCCCGCTTCGGCACGCGCGGCGCGCCGATCGCGCTGACCACCGCCTGCGCCACCGGCGCCTCCGCCATCCAGATGGCGGTCGAAGCCATCCAGCGCGGGGAGAGCGAGGCCGCGATCGCACTCGGCGCCGACGGGTCCGTCCAGCCCGAGGCGGTGATCCGCTTCGCGCTGCTCTCCGCGCTGACGGCCCGCAACGAGCACCCCGAGCGCGCATCCCGCCCCTTCGAGAAGACCCGCGACGGCTTCGTGATGAGCGAAGGCGCGGCCGCCCTCGTGCTGGAAAGCCTGGAACACGCCACGCGCCGGGGTGCCACCGTGCTCGGCCTCGTGTCCGGCTGCGGGGAGCGGGCGGATTCCTTCCACCGCACGCGGTCCAACCCGGATGGGCACGCCATCATCGGCGCCATGCGCAATGCCATCGCCGATGCGGGCATCGCGCCCGCGGATATCGGCTACGTCAACGCGCACGGCACCGGCACGCCGGAGAACGACAAGATGGAGACGCTCGGCATGCGCGCCGTCTTCGGCGACGCGCCGCCGCCCATCTCCTCGAACAAGTCGATGATCGGCCACACGCTCTCGGCCGCCGGGGCGATCGAGGCCGCGGTCAGCCTTCTGACGATCCGCGACCAGGTGCTGCCGCCCACCATCAACCATGCCGAGCCCGACCCGGCGATCACGCTCGACGTGGTGCCGAACGTCGCGCGGCCCGTCTCGGGGCTACGGCACGTGCTGTCGAATTCGTTCGGGTTCGGCGGGCAGAATGTCTGCCTGGTGGTCAGCGCCGCGCCGTGACGTGCGGGCGGGGGAGGAGAACCTCCCCCGCGCCCCCTCCCTTCTTTGGATACCTGGCACCGCCCCTTGCGGTCCGTCCCCAATTGGCAAAGAAGGTTGAGGGGCCTTCGGGGGGAGAAGTTCCC
>NZ_JACADQ010000527.1 GCF_016106015.1 Neoroseomonas rubea | reverse complement strand
AGTGTGACTGGAGCTCGGGCGCGTGCTCTTCCGATCTCGGCGGCGCCGCGGCCTGGGGCTGCTGCTGCTGCTGGCCGGTGCCCTCGTTGCGCAGGGCGCGGCGCAGGTCGGCCTCGCGTTCCCGGCGCGCGGCGGTGGCGGCCTGCGGGTCCTCCCGCGTCGCCAGCACCTCGATGTCGGGCTCGATGCCCGTCGCCTGGATCGATCGGCCGGACGGGGTGTAGTAGCGCGCCGTGGTCAGCCGGATGGCGCCGTTGCCCGGGATGGGCATGACGGTCTGCACGCTGCCCTTGCCGAAGGATTTCACCCCCATGACGATGGCGCGGCGGTGGTCCTGCAGCGCGCCGGCGACGATCTCGCTGGCCGAGGCCGAGCCCGCGTTGATCAGCACGACCATCGGCAGCCCCTGGGCGATGTCGCCGCCACGCGCGTTCCAGCGCTGCGCGTCTTCCTGCCGGCGTGCGCGGGTGCTGACGATCTCCCCCTGGTCGAGGAAGTCGTCGGAGATCTGCACCGCCTGGTCGAGCAGCCCGCCCGGGTTGTTGCGCAGGTCGAGCACGAGGCCGCGCAGGTTGTTGCCCGCCTGGCTACGGATCTGCTGCATGGCGCGGCGCAGCCCAGCTTCCGTCTGCTCGTTGAAGGAGGTCAGGCGGATATAGCCGATGTCGCCGCCCTCGACGCGGAATCGCACCACCTGCGGGCGGATCACGTCGCGGGTGATGGAGAGTTCGATCGGCCGTTCCGCGCCTTCGCGGCGGATGGTGATGCGGATCGCGGTGCCGCGCTCGCCGCGCATCTGCTCGACCGCTTCCTGCAGGCTCAGCCCCTGCACGGAATTGCCGTTGAGATGCGTGATCAGGTCGCCCGGGCGGACGCCGGCGCGCGCGGCGGGCGTCTCGTCGATCGGGCTGATCACCTTGATGTAGCCGCCTTCCTGCGTGACCTCGATGCCGAGGCCGCCGAACTCGCCGCGCGTCTGCACCTGCATGTCGCGGTACATGCGCGGGTTCATGTAGGAAGAATGTGGGTCGAGCCCGGTCAGCATGCCCTGGATCGCGTTCTCGATCGCGTCGCGGTCATTGACCGGCTCGACATATTCGGCGCGGATGCGTTCGAACACGTCGCCGAACAGGTTCAGCAGCCGGTATGTCTCCGCCCGCCCGCCCTCCTGCGCCCAGGCGGCGACCATCGGGCCGACCACGACACCTGCCGCGAAGGCCGCGCCCACGGCCGCGAACGTCCCGCTCCTGCGCCGCATTCCACTTCCTTCCATTCGTTGCGCCATTCCTGGCGCCGTTCGTTGCGTCTCGGTCCGCTCGGGGCGCTCGCCCCTGGCGCGAAGTCACATCCTACAGCGCAACGCGGCCCGAGGTGCACCCCCGAAACCGCGCCGAAACTCGCGGTTACCCGGCGCCCGACCGGGTTCCGGCCAGCCAGGGCCTTGGGTCAAGCGGCTGGCCGTCCCGCCGCAACTCCAGATAGAGCCGCGCGCGGCCGCTCTCCCCTTCCGCCATGACGCCCACCGGTTCCCCGGCGAGCAGCCGGGCGCCGGCCGCCGTGTCGAGCCTGCCGAGCCCCGCCAGCACGACATGGTGGCCGTCCGCGCATTCCACAATCAACAGCAGGCCATAACTTCGGAAAGGACCGCTGAAGACGGCCCGGCCGGGGCAGGGGCTGACCACCCGCGCGCCGGCCGGCGCCGCGATGGTCTGGCCCCGCGCCGGCCCGGCCTCCGCCGCTTCCCCATAGGCGCGGACAACCCGGCCCGCGACGGGTTGGGCGCGCGCCCCGGACCCCGGCGTCGC
>NZ_JACADQ010000526.1 GCF_016106015.1 Neoroseomonas rubea | reverse complement strand
CCGCCGCACCCAGCGCGGCGAGGCCCACCAGCGTATCGGCCACGCGCAGCAGCGGCGCATCCGGTGCCGCGCCCGGCGGGTCGCGATCGACCAGCGCCGCTGCCGCGCCGCGCGCCAGTGCATCCGCCACGAATTCATGCCCGTCGCGGGCCGCACGCAGCGCTACGAACAGGTCGCCCGGCGCGATTGTCCGCGTGTCGATCGAAATCCCGCTCACGGCGACATCCGCCGCGAGCGTCCCGCCCGTCGCCGCGCGCAGCTCGGCCGCGGTCCAGAGCGCGGTCATGGCGCGAGGCCCGCCAGCCGCCGCACCACCGCCACATCGTCGAAGGGGTGGACGGTGCCCGCGATCTCCTGCCCGCTCTCATGCCCCTTGCCGGCCACCGCCAGCACGTCGCCCGCACGCAGGTCGGACAGCGCGGCGGCGATCGCGTCCTCCCGCGCGCCGGCGTCGATGGCGTCGGGCGCGCCCGCCATGACGGCGGCGCGGATCGCGGCGGGGTCCTCGCTGCGCGGATTGTCGTCGGTGATCCAGACCTTGTCGGCGCCGGCGGCGGCCGCCGCGCCCATCAGCGGGCGCTTGCCGGGGTCGCGGTCCCCGCCCGCGCCGAACAGCACGTGCAGCCGCCCATCCGTGTGCGGGCGCAGCGCGGCGAGCAGGCGCGTCAGCGCATCCGGCGAATGCGCGTAGTCCACATAGACCGCCGCCCCGTTCGCCAGCACCGCGGCGCGTTCCATCCGCCCGCGCACGCCGCGCAGTTGCGGCAGCGCGGCCAGCACGCGGTCCGCCGGCTGCCCCGCGCCGACCGCAAGCGCCGCGGCGAGCAGGGCGTTGTCCGCCTGGAAGCGGCCTGGCAGGGGCAGGCGGATCTCGTGCCGCGCGCCGAAGGCCAGGATCTCGAGGTCGAGCCCATCCGGCCGCGGCCTGGCGGCGACAAGGCGCAGCGCCTCCCCCGCATCGCCCACCGTCAGCAGGCGCTGCCCGCGCGTCCGCGCCGTCGCGCGCAGCGCGGCGAGCGTCTCGGCATCCATCTCGGTGCAGGCGGCCGCCGCTGCGCCGGCCGGCAGCAGCGTGTCGAACAGACGCAGCTTGGCGGCGCGATAGGCCTCCATCGTGCCGTGGTAGTCGAGATGATCGCGCGTGAGGTTCGTGAAGCCGGCCGCGGCCAGCACCACGCCATCGAGCCGCCGCTGGTCGATCCCGTGCGAGGAGGCCTCCATCGCCGCCGCGCCGAAGCCGGTGCGCGCGAGGGCGGAGAGCGTGGCGTGCAGCGCGACAGGATCGGGCGTGGTCAGCGACGGGCCGGGCGGAAAGCCTTCCGCGACGAGCCCGAGCGTGCCGAGGCTCGCCGCCTTCTCCCCCGCCGCGATCCAGATCTGGCGGAGGAAGTCGACCGTGCTCGTCTTGCCGTTGGTGCCGGTGACGGCGACGACGGTGCGCGGCTGGGCGCGGTGGAAGGCGGCGGCCATCAGCGCCAGCGTGCGGCGCGGATCGGCCGCGGTGATCAGCGGGCGCACCGGCACGCCGGGCGGCCATTCGGTGCCCTCGGGCGCCAGCACGACGGCGGCGCCGCGTTCCACCGCATCCGCGATGAAGGCGCGGCCATCGGCGCGCGCGCCGGGCAGGGCGGCGAAGACCATCCCCGGCACGACCGCGCGGCTGTCGGCGGTCAGCCCCGAGATGGGCTCCCCTTCTGGCGCGGTGGCGGCGAGGCCGGCGCGGCGCATCATCTCACCGAGGCGCAAGGCTCGCCTCCCGCTGCGGCGCGGTCTCGCGGGCGGCGGCGGGCGGGGCGGGGCGGGGCGGGGCGGGGCGCG
>NZ_JACADQ010000525.1 GCF_016106015.1 Neoroseomonas rubea | reverse complement strand
GCGCGACGGCGGCGGCGGCGGTGGCGGCGGGCGCGCTGCTCGGCCCGGCGCAGGTCGGCGCGCGCATCCTGGAATTCGGCTTCCTGCGCAAGATCAGCCCGCTCGTCTCGGCGCGCATCGCGGCGGCGGCGCACCCCGTGGCGGTCGTCGTGCTGATCGCGGGCGGGGCGCCGATGGCGGCGATCTTCGTGCTGATCCACGGCGCGGGGAACGGGATGCTGACCATCACGCGCGGGACGCTGCCGCTCGCGCTGTTCGGTCCCGCGGGATATGGGCGCCGGCAGGGCATCGTGACCGCGCCGGCGCGCGCGGCGCAGGCGCTGGCGCCCTATGGCTTCGGGCTGCTGGTGGACGCGCACGGCGCGCATGCGCTGTGGCTGACCTTCGCGCTCGGTCTCGCGGCGCTCGCCGCGCTCTTCGTCCTGCGCGCGCGGAGCTGAGGGTCAGCGCGGCAGCGTCTCGACGAAATACTCGTAGTTGTCGGCGTTCTCGGCGGCGCGGGCGGAATTCTCCTTGGCCAGCGTCAGCGCGCCGTTCGGGCGATAGGCATGGTCGCGCGTATTGGCGGCCAGGTGCGACGCCTCATGGATCAGGATGCCCCAGCGCGAATCCGTCCCGTCCATCCGTGCGCGGAAATAGGGGGCGCAGAGGCCGAGCACCATGTCCCGTTCCCGCGCATAGGCGAAGCGCCCGCCCGGGCAGCCCGGCGGGTCGTTGCAGCGCAGGTCGACGCCGGTCATGTCCTCGAGCCGCGCAAGGGTGAGTTCCAGCGTGAGCCGGATTGTCTTGCGCGGCGCGTCGCCGAACCAGCGGCGGATATGCGGGTGGTTGGGCTCCTCGCGCACCAGGCGGATCGCCTCGGGCAGTCGCCGGCGGGCTTCCGCCAGCGCGTCGTCGATCAGCGCGCGATGGGCGGCGACGCATTCCGGGCCGGGGATCTCGGCGGCGGTGCGCTCCAGCGGCGGGGGCTTGGCGGTCGGCGCCTCGACCGTCAGCACCTGCCGCGGCGGCGCAATCGCGGGCGGCTTGTCGGTCGGCAGGGCGGGAACGGCGGTCGGCGCGGGCGCGGTCACGCTGTCGGCGAGGCCCGGCGCGGCGAGGACCAGCAGGACGGCGAGACCCGGCAGGAAGCGCATCATGAACGCCTTCAAGCGGCATCGCGGCCCGCGCGCCATGAAGCGCTTCACCCCGCGTCGCGCGGCCCGGCGGCGACGGATTGCAGCCCGGCCTCGTCCAGCACGAACAGGTACGCCTTCTCCGTGTCGTAGGCGACGAGGTTGGCGCTGCGCCAGGCGTTGAGGATCGAGATGATGCTGCGCGTCGTCGCGCCCAGCAGGTCCGCGAGGTCCCCCTGCCGGAAGCGCGCGGCCAGCCGCACGCCGCGTTCCGTCTTCACCGAGTCGGTCTTGAGCAGGTACAGCACCTGGCGGGCGAGGCGCACTTCCAGCGGCGCGAAGGTCGCGTCCTGCAGCAGGCCGAAGGTGCGCCGCAGGCGGGCCGAGAGCACGCGCGCCAGGGCGAGGCCGAGCGCCGGCTCCGCCTCCGCGGTCTCGAGGAAGGCCTGGGCGGAGATGCGTACCAGCCGCACCTCCCCCATCACCAGCGCGTCCGCGCTGCGCGGCGCCCCGTCCAGCACGCCGATCTCGCCGAACACGTCGCCGGCGCGGAACACCTCGACCATCAGCCGCTTCGCCGCCGAATCGGGCGCGCCGACGCGCACGCGGCCCTTGCCCTCCAGCACGGCGAAGACGGCGTCCGGCGGGTCGCCCTGGGCGAACAGCGGCGCGCCGTCGGCGGGGGCGATGCGCCGCGCGCCGTCGGCAAGCCGCGCGAGCGCGGCCGG
>NZ_JACADQ010000524.1 GCF_016106015.1 Neoroseomonas rubea | reverse complement strand
TCCGCAACGCCGCCGACGCGACAGGCGCATCCGCCTCCGCCGTCCTCGACGCCTCCGGCGCGCTCGCCGGCGACGCCGAGACCCTCAAGGAGCGCAGCACAGGCTTCCTCAGGGCCGTACGCGCGGCCTGAGAACGATCCGAAGGCGGAATTACGCCGAAAACCATCGCAGCAGCCAGGACGCTTCATCACGACTTAAGGCGACACGACGAGACTTCGCGCATCCAGCGCTTACGAGGATGTGATGCGGGCTTTCCTGAATCTCTCGGTTGGCTTGAAGCTTGGCACCTCAGGGGCCGTCGCCTTCGTCATGGTCGGCGCGATCGTCGCCAGCATGTACGTCACGGGCACGGCGCTCGACGAACGCATCAACGAGCAGACGCGCGTGACCGAGGGGGGCTCGATGCTCGCCTCCGCCGCCGCCGCGGCCGCCGAGGCGCCGCTGCTGGCGCGCGAGATGGTCGCGGCGCAGGAACGCCCCCGCGTCGAGGAATTGCACGGCGCGGCGACCGGCGCTCTCGAAGGCGGCGTGGCGCTTGCGACCAATGCCGCAACGCTGCTGACCGACAGCGTCGCGGCGGGCCAGATCGCGGCCATCACGGAGCGCGGTACCGCCTATTCCGCTGCATTGACGGAGCTCGCGCGGCTGCGCCTGAACGTGATCCAGGCGCGCGACGAGGTTTTCCTGCGGCGCGCCCAGGACTACGACCAGGCCTTCGAGGGCGCCAATGCGACGATCGAGTTCGATCTGTCGGGCGAGACGCAGAACGAAGTCCGCCAGCGCTTCACCGCCTTCCACCAGGGCTTCAACGACCTGCGCAGCTCCGCGCTGCGCTTCCTCGCCACGGGCGACGAGCGCATGGCGCAGCGGGTGCGCCGCGCCAACGCCCAGGCCCGCGTCCATCTGCGCGGCGCCATCTCCCAGGCCGGGGACTCGCCCCGCGTGCAACAGGAACTGGAGCGGATCGGCGCCATCGCCGCCGAAGCCGGCGATGGCGCGATCGCGACGATCGACGCCGGCGCCGCCCTGCTCCGCTTCAGCACCGAGACGGCCGAGCCGGCGCGGGAGGCCTTCTTCGCAGCCTACGCGTCGGCGAACACCCATGTCGTCGAGATGACGGCGATCACGGCGCAGGCGGTCCACAGTTCCCTGACGACCCAGGCAACCGTCGTGCTGGCGGCCGCAGGCGCGATCGCGCTGGTGCTCGCGCTTTCCGCCTTCGTGATGACGCGCTCGATCGGCTCCCCGCTGAAGCGCCTGGCCGGCACGCTCGACCGCATCGCCGGTGGCGATGCCGCCGTGACCGTGCCCGATCGCGGCCGCCGCGACGAGATCGGCCGCATCGCCGACGCCGTCGAGGCGCTGCGTGGCACCGTCGCCGACGCCTTCAGCCGCAGCCAGGTCATCGAGCAGATGCCGCTCGGCGTCATGCTCGCCGACCCCGCCAACGAATTCCGCATCTCCTACGCCAATGCCCGGTCGCGGGAACTGGTGCAGTCTCTCGGCAATGCGCTGCCGGCCGGCACCGAGTCGCTGATCGGCCAGAGCATCGACGTCTTCCACACCGGGCCGGACCGCATCCGCACCATCGTCGCCGACCCGGCCAACCTGCCGCACAAGGCGCGCATCCATCTTGGCCGCGAGGTCCTCGACCTCACCGTCTCGGCCGTGCGCGACAAGTCCGACGCCTATGTCGGCGCCATGCTCGCCTGGCAGAGCGTGACCGACCAGGCGCGCCTGGCCGACACCTTCGAGGCGGACATCGGCGCCGTGGTCGGCTCCGTCGCCGCCGCCGCCGCGCAGCTCCAGCAATCCGCCCGCACCCTCACCGCCGCCGCCGCCGA